>DATJIU010000054.1:0-6648 GCA_035492855.1 Dongiaceae bacterium
TCTCGGGGCACAACCCGAGGGCCCGGCGGGATGCCGGTCTTGCTGGAATCGGGCCACAGGCCCGACACTACACCGGCCCAAGGGCCGGCTCTGGTTGCGCTTTTTCGCATACCGGAAAGCATTCTATCACCCTCTTGGAAACCATGTGGTTTAATGGTGAACTCTATTTTTTGGGCGAAAAACAGGCCAAATAAAAGTCTCAATCAACTCCTGGAGAAGGACTAACAAAAATGACAATCGCAAAAACGGGCAAAATAATGTTAAAACAAAATGACGGGAAGTTACGAAGTTGGAAGGGAATTTGGTCACTGGCGTGAATCACCGTCACGTCCTATTTTCCTTATCGTCGGAATTCTTCTGGAGCAAGACCAGCATAGTGCTGACACTGAAACCAGCGCAACCCCGCCATTGCCTCCCGGCGATCGCCCCGGTTCAGCACGTGGTAAACCGCCCCGGCATATTTCACTCGCAGCGGGCGCGAGATGCGACCGCCGACTCAAAAACCGAAAACACGTCAATGGTCATCTCTGATGCCTATATAAAGTATCGGTTTCCGGCGGCAGAACCGTGATACCCTGACCGCGAGTCTTCAGGCTGTTTGAACGGCCCTTGCGGCCTTTCGGATGACATCAAGCACGAAGTCAGGGTGTGACAGCATTGGGACGTGACTGCTGGCGATAGTGTGAACGGACGCACCCATGCGCTGGGTTACAAATCGCTGCAGGTCCGGGTGGACCGTACGATCATTGGCGGCCACGATATACCATGATGGCTTAGATTTCCAGGCGACGCCCGGAGCATTACGGCCAAACAAATCGGCAGCGGGCGCATAGTGGGTTGCATATACAACTTTTTGCTCTTCCAACGGCAAGTCTCCGGCGAAACACGCGACAGCTTCTGGCTTCAACCAGACGCGCCCGTCTGTGACCTCGATGTATTTGAACACGTCGGTAGTGGGGAACTGCGCCTGCTGGCTCTGCGACGTTTCATCGGAATCCGGGGCGAGCGCGGCGATGTAAACCAGCCCGACGACCCGTTCGTCGGTGCCGGCGGCCGTGATGACACTTCCACCGTAAGAGTGACCGACGAGAATGGCCGGACTGCTGACTCGTCCAAGCGTCCGCTTCACGGCGGCGACATCCGCTTCGGGAGTGTCCAGGCCATATTGGGCGGCCATCACTTCGTATCCCTCGGCCTGCAGTGGGGCAATTACCTTGTTAAAGCATGAACCATCCGCCCAGATTCCGTGACAGAAGACGATGCTCGGTTTGATTGGTGTTTTCATGTAGATTTCCTTTCGTTTTTGTTTGTTAGTTTATGCTTAAGCCTTGTCAGCCTTGCACGACCATATTTGGTTATGCATTGCTTTAGAACCAATACTTCGTATGCTCGTGCCATACTTTAAAAGTATGGGTTGATTTATATGGAGCTACGCCATTTACGTTATTTTATTGCGGTAGCTGAGGAGGGCAGCCTGAGTGTCGCGGCCACAAAACGGCTGCACACTGCTCAACCGTCATTAAGCCGGCAGATTCGCGATCTTGAAACGGAAGTTGGCGTGAAACTTTTGGAGCGGCGCCCCCGCGGCATCGCGTTGACCCCTGCCGGACGAATATTTCTCGACCACGCACGCATTGCTTTGGCACAGATTGAAACGGCGGGTGAAGCGGCGCGCCGCGCCGTGCAACCCGACCAGCCCGTCTTTGGCGCTGGGTTTCTCGTCGGACAGGAAGTCCTATGGATGTCCGAAACGTTACGCATCTTGCGCGAGGAAGCACCCGGCGTCGAAGTCAATTTTTTCAGCCTGAATTCACCGAAACTTGCCTTTGCACTGATGCGCCGCAAAATCGATGTGGCATTGATGCGCCGCGAGAAGCAGAGCACAGGTCTCGCTTACAAATTGCTATTCAAGGAGCCGCTGATTGTCGTTTTACCAAAAAAACATCGTCTCGCGGCGCATAAAACAATTCATCCCCAAGAGCTTGCCCGGGAAGTTTTCATCGGACTGGCACCGGCCGCACCAGTGTTGCAGGGCGTTATTGTGGATTATGCTAAAAAAGTGGGAATTACGCTGAAGGCCGCCTATGAAGGTGAGAATTTACCTGCTTTAATGTCGCTGGTGGCATCAACGGGAGGTTTGGCACTGTGCCCTTTCTATGTGCAATACAGCCTGACCCCCGCGGTTATTGCTCGTCCGTTACAAGGTGCGGTTCCAACCATTGATCTGGTGTTGGGCTACAATAAGTCAAACACCTCTCCTTGGCTCAAGCGATTTCTATCTCGCGCCGACGAGTTGGTTCGCGGCGTTCAAAAACAAATTTCCCTTTAATGGGGTGCCGGGCGACGGCGCCAGGGTTCCCGACCAGGGGCTGGCTCTTGCCGGTCCCGGGACTGGAATACCGGTCGGGCCTTCCACTGTATGGACGCCGGTTCAGATTCCCCACACACCATCAATGGCACCAAACCGTTTCGGCAAGCCGGGGTGCGGGGGCAAAGCCGGTTGCCGAAGGCGATAAAATAGTTTTGCCTCATTACCTTGGAACGCTATTCTGCGCGGCAAGTTTCATGAATCAATTGAAGTCATGACCCGGATTCCCACGCTGCGCCCGCGCCTGATCGTGGTGACGATTCTTTTCCTCGCCACCGGTCCGGCCTTGGGGATGATTTTCAGCGCGGGCGACCTCACCAATGTCATCTGGCTCGGGCTGTTGATCGGGGCGCTGGCGCTGACGGTCGCCTGGGCGGCCTGGAGCGACTCGTTTTTCCAGCAAACCACCACGCTGACCAACACCGCCCGCCGGCTGGCCGAGGGCGACCTGCACGCCCGCACCGGCATGGGCGCCGAGGCCGGCGACCTGTGCCGCCTGGCCGAGGCCATTGACCTCATGGCCGGCTCCCTGGAGGCCGAGGCCCGGGAGCGCGAACGCGCCGAACGCACCCTGCTCAACCGGACGCATCAGCAGACGGTCATCGCGGCGATGGGCCAGTTTGCCCTCGCTTATCCGGCCGATTTCGACGGCCTGCTCGACCAGGCGGTCAATTTCATCACCCAAACCCTGGAGCTGGAATACTGCGGGATTTGGGAAGTGACGCCGGGCGGGGAGCAACTGGGCCTGCGCACCGGCACCGGCTGGAAGCAGGATTACACCGGTTCCATGGCCCTGCCGCTGGGCCCCGGCTCGCTGGTGGATCATCTCTTCACGAGCGGCGGCACGGCCATGCTGGGCCAGCCGCGGCAGGAAACCCGGTTCCGGCTGCCGCCGGTGCTGGTGGACCACGGGGTGGTGAGTGGCGTGGGCGTGGTCATTGCCGGCGGCACCTGGCCTTATGGCGTGCTGGGCGTGGCCTCCACCGTAGAACGGCAGTTCACGGAGGATGAAGTGCATTTCCTGCTGGCGACCGCCACGGTGATTGCCATGGCGATCAACCGGCAGCACACGGAAATGGAGTTGCAAAAGCTGGCGAGCTTCGCGCGGCTGAACCCAAACCCGGTCATGGAATTTGCCGCCGACGGCAGCCTCACGTACTTCAATGACGCCGCCATGAACATGGCCACGCACCTCGGGCTGGACCATCCGCGGGCGCTGATTTCCCCGGAGATCCGGCAAATCATCCAGGAATGCCTGACCACGGGCCAGAGCAAGCTGCGGCATGAAACCCGGCCGCACCAACGGGTGCTGTCCTGGTCGTTTTTCCCGGTGACCACCAACCGGGTGGTGCATTGTTACGCGGCGGACATCACCGACCGGCTCAATCTCGAGGCGCAGTTGCGGCAGTCGCAAAAAATGGAATCCGTCGGCCAGCTCGCCGCTGGCGTGGCGCATGATTTCAACAACATGCTCACCATCATTCAGGGCCATTCCGGGGTGATCATGGCCCGGCCCAACCTGCCGGTGGAACTGTCCGATTCCGCGCAGGCCATCTATTTCGCCTCGGAACGCGCCGCGAGCCTGACGCGGCAACTGCTCCTGTTCAGCCGCAAAAACATCATGCTGCCCCGGTTGCTGGATTTGAAGGAGGTCATGGGCAACATGACCAAAATGCTCCAGCGGTTGATTGGCGAAAACATCCGGCTGCATTTTGAGCCGCCGGCCGCGCTCCCCGCCATCAATGGCGACGCGGGCATGATCGAGCAGGTCATCATGAACCTCGTGGTCAATGCGCGCGATGCCATGGTGCATGGCGGTACGCTGACCCTGAAGCTCAAGACGGAGACCATCGCTCCCGACCGGGTGCAACTGCATCCCCAGTCGCGCCCCGGCAGTTTTGTGTGCATCGAGGTCACCGACACCGGCAGCGGCATGAGCCCGGAAACCCAGGCGCGCATTTTTGAGCCGTTCTTTACCACCAAGGAGGTGGGCAAGGGCACCGGCCTGGGACTTGCCACCGTGTATGGCATCGTCAAGCAGCACGAAGGCTGGATTGAAGTCAACAGCGAGGTGGGCGTGGGCACCACCTTCCAGATTTTTCTGCCGGCCAGCGAAACCGCCATTCCCGCCGCCCGGCCCCCGGAAACCGCCGCCCCCGCCCCCGCCACGCAAATCCGGGGCGGCAAGGAAACCGTGCTCATTGTGGAAGACGAGGCGGTGCTGCGCGACCTCGCCAATTTGATTTTGCAGGAACAGGGCTACCGCACCTTGCAGGCGGGGAACGGCATTGAAGCCTTGCGCGTCTGGGAACGCGAACAGAACAACATTGACCTGCTGCTGACGGACATGATGATGCCCGAGGGCATGAGCGGCAAGGAACTGGCCGAACGGTTGCAGAAGGAAAAGACCGGCTTGAAAGTGGTGTGCGTGAGCGGCTACAGCGTGGAAGACGTGGACCACCAACACATCACCTTCCTGCAAAAACCCTACACCCGGTTCTCCCTGGCCAAGACGGTCCGTGACTGCCTGGACGGCGTGACGCGGTGAAGTGCGCTCAGTCTTTCGGCTTGGGCATTTGCTGCACCACTACGGTCTGCACCTGGGTCATGCTCGTGCCGGGATTATTGCCCGCCACCGCTGCCGTCTGACCGCTCAACCAGGCGGCCGAGGCCGAGGTGCCGGTGACCAGCCACGAGTTGCCATCATAGCACACCACGCTGCCGCTCGGGCCCACCACATCCACCGTGCTGCTGCGGTTGGCAAAGCCGGCCAGGGTGCCGTCGCGATTGCCCGCTGTCACCGAGACGACTTCCGGATACGCGGCAGGATACATCGGTGTGCTCACCGGTTCGTTGCCGGCGGCAGCGTAAAAAGCCACGCCCTGCTTGGCGGCCTGCTGGATGACCTGGTGCAGAAAGGCGCTGTCCCCGGCGCTGGCCAGGCTCAGGTTCACCAGCGTGCCTCCGGCGTTGATACCCTGATAAATGCCATTGGCCACATTGAAGGTGGTGGTGGTCTCGCTGCTGCCATACACGTCCACCGGCCGGATTTTCACATTGCCCCCGGCGGCGAGCACAATGGTTTCCGCCATGGAAGCGCCGTGCGGCGGCGAGCCATTGCTGGCGGCTGCGGGTCCGGCCACGGAGATGCCCGGCAGCAGGTAGCCGCTCAAGTTGCAGGCGTTCTGGGCGTCAACCGGAGTATCAATGAGAATCACCGTTTGCGAACCGTCGGTGGCGGGTTTGACTTTGAGGTCGTTGAACGGCGACGACGCGGCCATCAATTGTTGTACGGGCGGCACGTTGATCGTGCGATAATTGTAGTCCACGGCGGTCACGTCGGCATTGCTGGTCAAGGCTACCCGGGCCGCCGCCGCGCTGGCGGCATCGGGAAATTCCAGCAGATAGGTGTTCAGGCCGGGCACCCGGCCAATGATCTTCGCGCCCAACTGGCGCGCCAGGGCTTCAATGTCCGTGCCCGGCTTCACGGTCACCACCAGTTGATTGGGAATGGGCTGGGAGGTGTCCCCACCGGGCCGGCCAATGCCCGCATCTCCGAGCATCTGGGTGGCAGCAGACAACGAGGTATGAAACACGTAGAGCCGGGGGGGCGCATTGGTCTGGGGCACGAGCGCAAAACTTTGCTTGCCCAACAACGAACGCAGCCCCTCGCCCAAAGGTAGGTCGGTGAATTTGACGTTTATGGTTTGGGTGGTGTCGGGCTCGATATAAACCTGCCAGCCGGTGACGGCGGCGATTTTGGCCAGCACATCCGCGAGCCGGCCGGAATCCACCGCGGCGGAGAGGCTTTTGTCGGTGGCATTCCAGGTGATGGAATCCGCCGCGCGTCCGGCCCCAGGCCACAGCAAGAGGGCCAGCAGGCAGCCCAACCACCACCGCCGGGCAGAATGAAAAAAGACACTCATATGTTGCACCCACCACCACCGGTTTCCGCCATTATGGACAGTCCGCAGCGGCTATTGTTCATACCCCAATCAGGGCGTCACTTGAAGCCGATAAAACCGCGGTGGCGTTACCGCGTTGGTTTCGGTCCAGGACCCCAAAGTGTTGGACGCCACGACGGTGGCTTGTATTTGGAAGGCGTCCGTCAGACTGGCGGCCCCCAGGATGTCGTAACTGCGCCCGATCACCGCCGGCCAGGTAAGCGTTACGGGCGGTGCGGCAATGCTCACCATGAATGGCGGTGCGGCGTCGGTCAGCCGCACCCATTGGGTGGCGGTGCGGTACTGCTCCCCGGAGGTGGTGGTCACCACGGCATA
>DATJIU010000055.1:0-11144 GCA_035492855.1 Dongiaceae bacterium
GTCCACCTGTGTCATGTTGTTGCACCGGCCCACCGGCTTGCGCGTGAAATGCCAGACCTCACGCCAGCAGGGGATGAACCGTTTTCTCGCCCGCCGCCTGTTGCTGGACAAGATTGAGGAAAAGCAAAAAGGCTACGTGGCTGCCGCCCAGGCGGAACGCGAGCGCATCCGGCGGGCCAAACGCAAACGCTCCCGCCGCGCCAAGGAACGCATGCTCGCCAACAAATCTCACCAGGCCGAAAAGAAGCAGCGGCGGCGCGGGGCTGACTCCGACTGATCCAAGGTTACCGCTGAAACAGCACCTTGCCCCGGTGCCGGATAAACAAAATCCGCTGCGGCGACGTCGTCTCAATCAGGACCTCGCTGTTATCCACCAGACGGTAAACGTAAACGGTGATCTGGCCTTCCCGCACCTGCTGCGGCGATCCGAGGGTGTGAATCACATCCGGCATGGTCGTAGTGAGCCCGATGAACTTGAACGATTTTACGGTTAGTGCCGCCTCCGGCGTTTCGGTCGTTGTAACTGTCAAAGCGGTTTCCGGCGGGCGAGCCGGTTGCGGGGCAGTGCAGCCGCACCATAACAACGGCAGCAGAAGCAAACTCTGAAGTTTCATGGCGGGCAGTTCCCTTCGTTCATTGGTGTAAGGTACACCAATGATTCCGTTTGAGCCACTAATGACCGTGAAAGTAGGCCGTAATGTGCCCATCGGCATCCACTGAAATCAGCCGGTCGCAACCAATCCGGTACGTTGCCGGTCCGAAAAAGTGGCGCGTCGGGATTGTGACCAATACGGCCCAGCCTGCACCGTGCCGCTGCACTTCATAATCGGCACTGCGGGCCTTGGATTTGCCCTCATGCTCTGCCACAGCTTTGCGGGCAATGTCCATAATGTGTGCCTCTTCCGCGCTGAATTTCTGATGGGGCGGAGTGGCACATCCCGCGAAAAGCATGACCGATAGAATGAATCCAGGGTATTTCAATTAGTATTACGTTGGTGCCCGTTAGTGTCGTCGTAGCGTATCCGCAATCAGACACCTTCTCCGTTTTTTCTGCAACCGGGAACTACAGCGCGCTCCGCACTTCATTTTCATTCCGGGCTGGCGGAGATGTTGCGGTGAATAAAAAAGACCCGGCGGGGCCGGGTCTTGCGAATGCAATTAAAGGCAATCTGCCGCTTGGTAGCGGTCGCGACCGCCGCCGTAACCGCGCGAACCACCGCCGCTGCGCGGCGCCCGTTCTTCCCGCGGGCGGGCGACGTTGACGGTCAGGGCGCGGCCGTCAAATTCCTTGCCGTGCAGGGCGTCGATGGCGTTCTGGGCTTCCTCGGGGGTGCTCATGGTCACGAACCCAAAGCCGCGGGGCCGACCGGTGGTGCGGTCCAGCATGACGTTGGTTTCCAGCACCGTGCCATGGACGGCGAATGCGTCCTGGAGGTCGTTTTCCGTGGTGTTGAAGGAGAGGTTGCCCACAAATAATTTACTGCTCATATGATGTTTTTCGCTGTCCGGCTAACCGCCTTTGCAGAGACTGTTCCCGACCACCGGGTCTAAAATCATCACCGAACCAAGCGTTCACCTGAAGATTACCATGCCTTGAAAGAAACCAGCTATTCCAACAGACAGAATTTAACCTGACGCTTTTTTTCCGGATGGCAACCCTTTTATTGAAAAGTTTTCGTGACGGCCCGGGGACAATTCCGGCGGGGATGTTTACAAAAACAGCCCCGGAAGGCATGCTCGGATTATGAGCCAGACGCTTAAGTTGCAGCAGGGACAAATTTGGAAACGCGGCGCGGAATATCTGCGCATCGTGCGGCTGGAACGCCTGGAGGTGGAATATAAATCCCTGCTCGACCCCGCCAGCAAAACAGGGTCGCATCACGTTACCACCAAGAAAGAATTCTGCCGGTTGTTAAAGACCGCCGAGTTGTTGCCGCCGGCTGCTGCTGACAAACTTCCCCCAACTTGAGATAAACTCGGAGCTCGGCGGCTTCGCCCCCGCTTTAGCGCCGTCGGATTTTACGAAGTCCCAAAAATGTCCTGCCGAGGACTACAAGTGGTTTTTTTCGTACAGGCTGCCGCTTTTGGGGATGATGCTTGGGTGGTTCTAGGGTCAAAAGGTGTGATTTTGCCCCATTTTTTGGCCAAAATGGCGTTGGCAATGGACTTGCTGGAATTAAGTCGTGGCCAAATCCCGGTCACGGCTCCCCCTTTTTATTATGACGTGTGAAAGCGTTAGGGGGGAGATGTTTTAAGACTGTTTAAGGATGTACTATGAAAACAGGATACTTGATCGATATGGACGGAGTGATCTACCGGGAGAA
This sequence comes from Dongiaceae bacterium, assembly GCA_035492855.1. Taxonomy (GTDB): domain Bacteria; phylum Verrucomicrobiota; class Verrucomicrobiia; order Limisphaerales; family JAFMIX01; genus JAFMIX01. The sequence goes on from DATJIU010000055.1 coordinate 2,325, forward strand.
TCATTTGATTCCCGGAGTGCCGGAATTCATCCAGGCATTGGTCAGCACGGGCACTCCCTTTTTGTTCCTCACCAACAATTCCGCCCCCACGCCGGAAGACCTGGCGGTGCGGTTGAAACATTTGGGCATCACCGGCCTTTCGGCCCGGCATTTTTACACCTCGGCATTGAACACGGCGGATTTCCTCAGTGAAACCGATCCGAACTGCACGGTCTTTGTGATTGGGGAAGGTGGCTTGCTCGCGGCCTTGCATGAACGCAAGATTGCCAACGACGCCATCCAGCCGCGCTACGTGGTCATTGGCGAAGGCACCACTACGATGGATCGGCTAACCAAGGCGCACGAATGTCTGGAACGCGGCGCGCGATTGGTGGTGACGAACCCGGACAACTGGTGTCCTGTGGCCAGCAACAAAACCCGCCCGGGCGCCGGCGCCACCGCCGCCTTTTTGGAAGCCAGCACGGGCCGCCGGGCTTATTTTCTGGGCAAGCCCAATGGTTATATGTTCCATCGCGCCCGCCGCAAGCTGGCCGAACTGGCCCTCGGCACGCCCGAGGAAGTGGTGATGATCGGGGACACGATGGAAACCGACATCCGCGGCGCCTTCGAAGCCGGCATGCACGCCTTCCTGGTGCTGAGCGGTTCCACGCAGTTGGAAGACGTGGCGGATTATGTGTATCAGCCCACGCGCATTCTTCAAACCGTGGCTGAACTGACGGAGGAAGTGCTCACCGGAAAACCCGCCGACCAGCTCGATAATCCGATGAAACGGGACTCGGGCTTTCATTTCAGCCGGGGTGGCTTGCGCCACCAGACCGACATCTTTGCTCTGCACAAACCGCGCCCCCGGCCGGCTATGACGAAGTAACGTCGGTTATCGGGATGCGCGGGCAACCTGTTGGTGCCGCCGGAGCGGGCGGCGTTTGGCTGGCAAAGTTTGCGGGAGCCGTTATTATTTTGGCCCGATGGCCGAAACTTTTGACGATTTGCTCCGGCAAACCGCCCGATCATTTTACCTGACGCTGCGGGTGTTGCCGGCGGCGGTGCGACCGCAGATTGGCCTGGCCTATCTGCTCGCCCGCACCACGGACACCGTGGCCGATACCGCGCTGGTCTCCGCCAGCCGGCGGCTGGCCGCGTTGCAACAACTGCGGGAACGCATCCGCGGCACCAGTGCCGCGCCGCTGGATTTTGGTGAGTTCGCGCAGCATCAGGGTTCGCCGGCCGAGCGCGTGTTGTTGGAGCAAGCTGAGACCGGCCTGGCCGCGTTGGCCGCCTTGAGTGCCGCCGACCGCGAACTCGTTCGGACCGTGCTCGACATCATCACCACCGGGCAGGAATTGGATTTGCAACGCTTCGCCGGCGCCACGGAACAGAACATTGCGGCGCTGGCCACGGCCGCCGAGTTGGACGACTACACCTATCGCGTCGCCGGATGTGTGGGTGAGTTCTGGACCAAACTTTGCCGCGCCCATGTGTTTCCCCGGGCCCGATTGGATGACGCGGAACTGCTGGCCCAAGGCATCCGTTTCGGTAAGGGCCTGCAACTGATCAATGTTTTGCGGGATCTGCCGGGAGACTTGCGCCAGGGCCGGTGTTATTTGCCCGCCCCGCAACTGGCGGAGCTGGGTCTGACCCCGGCTGACCTCCTCAACCCGGCAAGCGAACCCAGGTTGCGTCCCTTGTACCAGCAATGGCTGGAGCAGGCGGAAGCGCATCTTACCGCCGGGTGGAATTATACCAACGTGTTGCCGTGGCGTTGCGCCCGGGTACGCCTGGCCTGTGCCTGGCCTATTCTTATAGGAGCCAAAACCTTGGCGCGGTTGCGCACCGCCAACGTGCTGGAACCGGCGCAGCGGGTAAAAATCAGCCGTTCCGAAGTGAAGGGCCTGATGTTGCGTTCGGTGGTTTGCTATCCATTACCGGGCGTCTGGCGGGGGTTGTTTGCCCCGCAGGCATCCTGATTTTGAGCCGGGAAAAGCAGTTGCCACCGCCCGCATTGTGAAGTAACTATTATAGCCATGCAGCTTTCAAGACACGCCAAGAATATTGGGGCTATTGGGCTTTTGATGACCGGACTCTCGCCGGCTCTGGCCCAAAGCAGTGCGGATGAAGCCGCCGCCCGGGCCAAGGCCCAGGAGGAACTTCGTCAAAAGATGTCCGAACTGGACACCCAGGTGCCCGGCGCCCGGCAAGCCACTCCGGCGGTTTCCAATTCCGGCAAGCTTTCCGCCGCCGCCCAGGCTGCGGCCGAGGCAGAAATGCAGAAAAAGCTGGCGGAATTGAACCAGCAGCCGGCTCCCGCGCCCGCAAAAGTGGCTCCAGTCAAGCCTGTTGTAACCACGCCGCCTCCCGTGGCCGATGTCAAAGTGATTCCCGCCCCGCTCCGGGCGGCCGCTACGTTGGCCCAACCGGCCCCGGCACAAAATAACAGCACGGACAACCTTGATGCCGCCCGGCAGCAGATGCGGGAGAAGATGACGGAGTTGAACACGTCCTCTGCCCCGGTGGCTCCGGTCGCTCCTGCGGCTCCGGTAGTGATCGAAACTCATCCGGCGCCTGTGGCCGCTCCGGTTCCGGCTACAGTCGCGGCTCCGGTAGTTGCGCCGGTTGCTACGCCGATGGCCCAGCCGGCCCCGGCTGCCGCTCCCGCTGCCAGCGGAGACATTGCTGCCGCACAGGAAGCCATGCGCGAGAAGTTGGCTGAAATGCAAACTCCGGCAGCACCTGCTGCACCCGCGGCTCCGGTTGCTCCGGTCGCGCCCGCTGTGACAGCCGCGCCTGCGGAAGCGACTCCGGCAACACCAGCGTTCGTGGCGGCCCCGATAATTGCCGCCCCGGTCGAGCCCCTTACCCCGGCCCCTGAAGCCGTGGATGCCGACAAACTGGCCGCCGCCCGCGCCCAGATGGAAAGTGCTATGGCCACCGCGAAGCCGGTGACGTCGGCTGCGTCGGTCGAACCGGGCGCCCCGGTATTTGCTCCCGCCCCGGCGACGGCTGGCCGTGCCGTTGCCGAGAAAGAAGCCTTGCGAGTGGCCGATCAGAAAACGGGCGCCACGGTGGCTCCGACGGCAGCGACCTTGATGGCCGCCCCGCCGCCGGCAGTTTCCGCCTCCAAGGAAGAGCGCCTGCAAGGCCTGCTGCAACTGTACAAGGCAGACAAGCTTTCGCCGGAACAGTACCATACGGAACGCGCCAAGATTCTTGCCGAGCCGTAACCATCCCCGTAACCTTTGCCCGCCGGGATGGTTCCCGGCGGGTTTTTTATTGACCCGCAGCCCCCTGATTTCAGCCATGCATCATTTTCATTACGTCGGAAACAAACTGTATTGCGAAGGCGTCTCCCTGGAAACGCTGGTCCGCAAGTTCGGCACCCCGCTTTACGTCTATTCGCAGGCCACCCTGACAGATCATTTTCAAAAGCTGGACCGCGCCATGGCCCCCGTGGACCACCTGGTGTGCTTTGCCATGAAGTCCAACTCCAACCTGGCGGTGTTGCGCACCCTGGCGAACCTGGGCAGCGGCTTCGACGTCGTCAGCGGCGGCGAACTGCAACGCGTGCTGGCCGCCGGGGGCCGCGCGGGACGGTGCGTCTTTGCGGGAGTGGCCAAAACCGAGGCGGAAATCGCCCTGGCGTTGCGGGCGGGCATTTACTGCTTTAACGCCGAGAGCGAGGCGGAATTGGAACGCATCAACCGCGTGGCGGCCCGGCTCAAGAAAGTCGCCCCTGTGGCGGTGCGGGTGAATCCCAACGTGGATGCCCATACCCACGCCAAAATCACCACCGGCACCTACGAGAACAAGTTCGGCATCGCCATCGAAAAGATTGAGGGTGTCTATGCCCGCGCCGCCCGGTTGAAGCACCTGCAACTGCGCGGCATCCAGATGCATATCGGCTCGCAACTCACGGCGGTGATGCCGTTTGAGCAGGCCGTGCGCAAGATGCTGCCGCTGGTCCGCCGGTTGCAAGCGCGTCACGGACTGGAATTCTTCAGCATCGGCGGCGGCCTGGGCATTGTGTACCAGCCGGCGCTGGCCAGCGGCATGCCCCGGTGGTGGCGGTCGCCGGCGGCCCGGAAGATTTTGACCCCGCAAACGTATGCCGACCGGTTGCTGCCCCTGCTGCAGCCATTGGGGCTGCGCATCCTCATGGAGCCGGGCCGCTTCATCTCCGGCAACGCCGGCGCCCTGGTCACGCGCATCGAATACGTGAAGCGCACCGGCCGGAAGAATTTCCTCATCGTGGATGCCGCGATGAACGACCTCATCCGCCCGGCATTTTATGATTCCTATCATGAAATTGTGCCGCTCCGGAAGAAGGCCGGCGGCAAGATTTCGTCCGACGTGGTGGGGGGCATCTGCGAGTCCGGCGACTATTTCTGCAAGGACCGGCCATTGCCCAAGCTGGGCGAGGGTGATGAACTGGCGTTGTTGAGCGCGGGCGCCTACGGCTCGGTGATGGCGGGCAACTACAACACCCGGCCGCTTGTGGCCGAGGTGTTGGTACATGGCCGCCAGGCGGCGCTGGTGCGCGCACGGCAGGAAGTGCCGGCCATTTGGGCCGGGGAGAAAATCGCGGCGTGGTTGCGCTAGGCCCCGGGGAAAAAATTGCCCCCGGGCCGGGCTTTCCATTTTTTGCCCCGGGCCGCCCGCTTGCAGCAGTGCCGGAATCGGAGAAAACCGCATTTTTTCTTAAGAAAAATGCGGTTTTCGATTGCGCTGCCCGCGATTGCAGCTTAAATAGGTGGTCGCAGTTTCAAATCAATCAAACTAAAAAACACACACATACTATTCATATGGCCAAAGCACTTTCAAAATCCCAAATCGCCTCTGCCATCGCCGAAAAGAGCGGAGTCACCAAAAAGACCGCCGCGGAAATCCTGGAGTTCATCGCCGAGCTGGCCTACAAGAATGCCAAGAACACCTTCACCCTGCCGGGCCTCGGCAAGCTGGTGCTCGTGAACCGCGCCGCCCGCATGGGCCGCAACCCCGCCACCGGCGAGGCCATCAAGATCAAGGCCAAGCGCGTGGTGAAGTTCCGCGTGGCCAAGGCCGCCAAGGACGCGATCCTCGGCGCGAAGTAATTTGTTGCCGCAAGGCAGGCGCTCCGCAACCCGGAGCGCCTTTTTTGTTTTCAGACCCCATTCCGGCCCGGCCAGCCGGTTCAAAAATCCGTGGGCAAGCGCGGCCAACTATGGTTAATTCTCCCCCGTCATGGAATACGAAGCGGTCATCGGGCTCGAAACCCACGTGCAACTGAAGACGCGGTCCAAGATGTGGTGTGGCTGCGCCAATGCCTTTGGCGCCGCGCCCAACACCAACGTCTGTCCCGTTTGCCTCGGGCTGCCCGGGGTGCTGCCCGTGCCCAACGAGGAAGCCCTGCGCCTGACGGTACTCACCGGCTACCTGCTGAATTGCGAGATTCCCCGCTTCGCCAAGTTTGACCGGAAGAGTTATTTCTATCCGGACATGCCCAAGAATTATCAGCTCACGCAATATGACCGGCCCAGCACGGCCAATGGTCACGTGGAGTTTGAATTCAACGGTGGCACCGCGCGGGTGCGCATCACCCGGGCGCACTTGGAGGAGGATGTGGGTAAGAGCACGCATTTTGAGCGCAACAGCGGCGTGGATTTCAACCGCGCCGGCGTGCCGTTGCTGGAAATTGTTTCCGAGCCGGATCTCACCAGTGCCGACATGGCCTACGAATACCTCAACGCCCTCAAGGACATTTTGCAGCAGGGCGGTGTGAGCGATTGCGACATGGAAAAGGGCATGGTGCGCTGTGATGTCAACGTGAGTGTGCGGCCCAAGGGCACCTCGCAGTTGGGCGCGAAGATTGAGATCAAGAACATGAACAGTTTCTCCGGCGTGCGCCGCGCGCTGGAATACGAAATCCCGCGCCAGATCGCGGCGGTGTCGCGGGGCGAAAAATTGATCCAATCCACCCGCCGCTGGGATGATGTCACCGGCATCACCGAGCAGATGCGGACCAAGGAGGACGCGCACGACTACCGCTATTTCCCCGATCCCGACCTGCTGCCGCTGCAGCCCGCCGACGCCTGGCTGGACGCAGTGAAGGCGCACGTCATTGAATTGCCGCTGGCGCGAAAGCAGCGGTTGATGCGCGATTACGCTTTGCCCGCGGGCGATGCCGAGGTGTTCAAGAGCAACGTGGCACTGGGCAATTATTTTGAGGGCATTGCCAAAAAGGCCGCCAACCCCAAGGCGGTCGCCAACTGGCTGATCAACAATCTCCAGGCCCGGCTCGCCGAGGCCAATGAAAAGGCTGTCGCCGCGCAGGCGGCCATGGGTTTGGATGCCGCCGACATCACCCCGCTGACCCTCGCCGATCTGAAATTCCGGCCGGAGGCCCTATTGGAACTGGTCGGCTTGGTGGAGGCCAAGACCATCAGCAGTTCGGCGGCGCAACAGGTCTTTGCCGAGATGTTCGATACCGGCAACTCGCCCGCCGCCATCGTGCAGGAAAAGGGCCTCGCCCAGGTGAGCGACACCGGCGCCATCGAGCAGTTCTGCGACGAAGCACTCGCGGCCAATCCGAAATTTGTGGCCGATTACAAGGCGGGCAAGGTGGCGGTGCTCAATGCGCTCAAGGGCCAGGTGATGAAACTCTCCAAAGGCAAGGCCAACCCCGCCCTGGTGGGCGAAATTCTGGAGCGGAAGTTGAAGTAGCCGCCAGCCGGGGGCCGGCGGTCTGTCGGCCTTAGCCCATCCGCAGAAAGGAGCGGGCCTTGGTCAGCAGCGGCACCGGCCGCTTGCAGGTTTGCTGGCAGTCAATGTTGCAATGCACCATCTGCTTGCGCTGCTTGTCAGCCACGGCCCCGTGGTAGATTTCGCTCAGGCTTCCCTTGTAGATGTTGCCGATGGGCTTGCCCAGGAAGTCGCAGAAGAAAACGTCGCCATTGGGGTAAATGAACATGGAACGCAGCCCAATGTCGCAGTTGCGTTTCTTGCCCCCCAGGTCCAAGTGACGCGTGTTCGCCCCCATTTGGGGCGGATGTGCCAGATAATCCCAGAAGCCCTGGAATTGTGACTCGTTGCCGATCACGGAGTATCCCTCCCGTTGCAAGGCGAGCAACTCGGCAAAGACTTCCTTCAAGTGCTCCAGATCCTGCACCCAGAAAGGATCGCCATTATGGCCCACGTAGGGCTGAAAATTGATCTGCACCTTGGAATGTTTCCCGAAATGCCGGACCAGGTCGGGCAGTTTCCGGTAGTTCATCTCCATGATGGTCGGCTTGACGATGATGCTGACCCGGGCGCCGGTGCGCTCCTTTTCCGCCAGCAGGTTTTCAATGCCTTCCAAGGTCCGTTTGGTGCCATCAGCCATTGGCCGCAGTGATTCATTGATCTTGGCGTCCACCGATTCCAGCGAAATGTTGATGTTAAACGGATCGTGGGCGAGGATGCGCTGGACGTTGGACTTGGTCAGGGTCAACCCGTTGGTCGTGAAGCCAAAATTGACTCCGAGCTGTTGGGCCAGCTCCAGGGTTTCATAGATCGGCTTGAAAATGGTCGGCTCGCCGCCGCTCAGGGAGATGTTGAACCCCCGGCCCGACAGGTTTTTTGCCTCCTGCACAATCCGGAGCATGGTCTCGCCGGAAAGAATGGGATCCACCTGTTTGTAAATTGTGCAAAAGGTGCATTCGAGATTGCATTTGCCGCTGAAGATGACGTAGTAGGTCATCGGCGTGGCAAAAACCTTTCCCGTGCTCAGGGAAACCCTCCGGCTCAGTTCCTTTTTTAGATAAGGAATTCCCCGGATACACTGTTTGGCGATGCGTGATACTTCTGACATTCCTGATGCTCCTTCCTGACCGGCTGAAGTTTGCCGACTTCAAACCTTCACTAGTTGAATCAACCGTAGTGTCGGGTTTCCCCCGTCGGGAAGGCAACACATTTTTTTGGTGTCGCCATTTTGGCGCTGGTCATTCAATGTCCTGCCGGTGGGGCGGAAAGAGGGTTGCCAAGCCATGCTTCAGGGGAAGAGGGGGAAGTTTGCAGAGTTAGCGCGTGCGGGCGGAATGGCGGCGTCACCCATCATGGTAGCCCCAAGGTATACCATGAAACCATCCGCCCGCAACGCAAACTCTTAGGCCGTCCGGGGGTGCGGGAGTCACCCCGGACTGGTTTCGCCCGGAAACCGTCCCGCCGTGCCGGCGGTTTTTGCCGGGCGGGCCGTCACTTGATTGGAACCGGATTTGTTCATTGTCTTAAAATGTCTGTTTTAAGTGACTGATGCTTTTTACACCGGCAATCGAATTCGCGGAAGTGTGCGTCTCGCCGCACACCCTGTGCTTTTGATTGCACAACCCCCGGGGCGGATGATAATGGCGGCAACCATGATGAATCGCTACAGGTGGCTGTTCCTCAGCTTGATGCTGGCGGCCGGGGAGGCGGTTATCCCGGCCCGGGCCGACGGCCTGTGGCGGGACTTTACCACGGCGGACGGACTGCCGGAAAACGCCTGTGCGGCGGTAACGGTCAATTCCGGGGGAGATGTGGTGGTTTCCGCCGCCCACACCAATGCGCTTTCGTTGCTGGATGGCTATGCCATCTCCCAGGTTCCGGCGCCACCCGGCGAGCCGCGGCACGTTTATGAAAGTCCCGGTGGCCAGCTCTGGGCGGTCGGAGCCGGGGGATTGCTCAGCTGGCACAATGACAAATGGACGTCGTACGCCGTGCCCGCACTGGCCGGACACGGGGATGGTAACCGCACCAATGACGTGCCCTTGCTGCCGGTACGGCAGGACCGCGTGCTGGTGTTGCTGGCGGATCAATTGCTGCAATGCGACACAG
>DATJIU010000056.1:0-14157 GCA_035492855.1 Dongiaceae bacterium
ACCGCATCGCCACGCTCTCCTTCGGGGCGCGCACCAAGCTGAGCCTGCTGTTGGCGTTGTCCCGCCGGCCGCCGGTGCTGGTGCTGGACGAGCCCACCACCGGGCTGGACGCCGTCTCCAAGCAACAGGTGTTTTCCGAACTGCTCAAGGCCGTGGAAAGCGGCGATCGCACCGTGCTCATTTCGTCGCACGGGCTGGGCGACATCGAACGCTTCGCCGACCACGTGGGCATGATTAAAGACGGCAAGTTGCTGCTCGAAGGGCGCACCGACGAGGTGGTGGACCGCTATCGCTTTGCCGAGTTCTTCACGCACAACGGCACGCGCTTTGAGAACCGCGCCGGGCTGACCATTTTGAAACGCAATGAAAACCGCTGGCACGCCTTGCTGGATCAAAAAAGCGACGCGCCGGATTGGTTGCAAACCCACGGCGCCGAGCGGCTCACTCTCACCCGGCTGACGCTGGAAGACTTGTTCGTGGCGCTGGCCAAGGAAGAGGAGGCCGCATGAACCGGCTGGTGGGGGATTATTTCCGGCGCAAATGGTGGATTATGCTGCTGGGAGGCGCGGTGGAACTGGTGGTGGGCTGGTTCGCGGCCCCGGGAAGCGACGGCGCGCTGGGCGGCAGCACTTTTTTGGGGTTTCAGGTTGCGTTATTCATGGGCGCGGTGCTGTTGTCATTTGACCTGCAATTTGGGCTGGCCCGCCTGGCGCTGACGCTGCCGCTGACGCCGAAACAAATCGGCCGGGGCTGGTGGCTGGCCACGGTGGGGCTGCCCGGCCTGATGATCAGCGGCCTCCTGTTTGCCGGAGCCCTGGGCGCCCATTGGTTTCATCCCCAGACCGTTTTGCCAGCGGCCGCGCTGTTGGAAATTTGTGCAGTCATTTTCCTCTGGCTGGGCACCTGTTTCGTCGCAGTTTTCAACATCGCACCCGGCCTGGGCGGGAGCTGGTGGCACCGCATTCGCAACGTGGTTGTGGGCGGAGCCTGGGGCGGCCTGCTCGGTGGCGGGTTTATGATTTTCCAGAACATGCAATTGCATCCTTCTGAAATGATCGGCTTCGCGGTGGTGGGAGGCGGGGCGACCCTCTATGGCTGGCTGCGAGCCGACAACTTGCTGCTGTTCCGGGCCTGCCACCGCCCCGGTGCCGGTCCGGCTTCGCTCCGCGGCGGCCGGCGGCACGCCCCGACGGGTCTGGGCGGAATCCCGTTGCTGGTCGGCACGGTCTTCACCCGCAGCCTGCTGATGGGACTGGGCATGGTCGCAATTTTTCTCGTCATGATGCTGGTGCAGGGCCAGACCCTGGCCGGGCGGGAGGTGGCGCAACGGCTGGTGGATATGAGCAACGCCTTTCCCATCTGGGTGATCGTCCTGGTGCAACTGGTGCCGGTGATGCTGCAACTGCGTTTCCTGCGGACGCTGCCGCTGTCGGCCAACGGCCTCGCCCTGCTCATCCTGGGCCTGACCTTGGCGCCGTTGCTGGCCCTGGGTCTGGTACTGGCCGGCGGTGCCGGACTGGTCTTGGGTCTGGCCAAGGGTTTGGTGGTATTGAAGGCATTCAGTTTTGCCCTGTTACCCGCAGCGCTATGCATCTGCTTTGGCGTCTGGTTTGGCGCCGGCAGAAGTTCTTACGCTTTGGCGATCATGGTAATGTCCGGCGCCCAAGCCCTGCCCCTGATCTTGCACCTGGATCAGGCCCCCCTGTTATACATCGTCCCGGGCGTGACAGGCTGCATGGTCCTGGCGTTTGGCCTGGTGCGGCACGGGCTATTGCACCGCAGCAAAGCTTACCGGGTTCCGGCCAACCTCACCGCCATGGGTTCGGGCTGGGGCTGGAGTGGCCACCGGTGAAGCCTCATTGTTTCAATCGCACCTCAAAAACTCCATCCGCGCCGAGCACTTTCTTGAAATCATTGGTCAGCCATTTTTGGGCGGCGGGCGCGGCGCGCAGATAGGCGTCGAAGAACGCGGTGGAACTTTCGCAAATCAACCGCTCAAACAAGGCATCCTTGCCGCTGCCCAAGGCCGTGCCACTCAACCCGGCGAAACTCATGTGATCCGCGTCGCGCAGAGTGAGCAGGTATTGGTCGGAGTTGCGGCAATGGTCAAACGGAATCCGCCGTTGCGCCGCCGAGGTTTCGCCCAGCGGACTGTCATCCAGCGTGCCCGTCATGTGCAGGCAGGGGATACGCACGCCGCCATAGGCAAAGTCCAAATCCACCTTCTGCCACGGGATGGACGCACTCATGGGCAGCGCGGCCTTCACCCGGGGATCGGTGAACGTGTACACCTTGCCGTCCACTGGAAACCGCTGCCCGGCAATCGCCAGCGCGGTATAGGCGCCAAAGGAATGTCCCGCCACACCGATGCGCGCCAGGTCCAGCCGCCCGCCCAAGGGTGAGTTGGTGTCGGCATCCAACGCGGTGAGCCGGTCAATGGCGAAACTCACGTCGCGTGGCCGGTTGATAGCATTTTGCACGTTGCTCACCGCGCGACGCAACGCCGCCTGCGGGCCGCCGTTCACCGCATCCAGCCACACTTCCGTGTCGCTGCCGATGTGCTGCACATGCGCGGACACATAACCGTGCGCGGCCCAGTATGCGCCAAGGTATTCGTACATGTCGCGCGAGCCGCCCAGACCATGCGAAAAGATGATGATGGGCCACCGTCCGGGCCGGTCCGCCGGATAATAAATCTTCACCGGCACTTCGCGCCGCCGGCTGGCATCGAACCAGTCCAGCCGCAACGTGGCCACGCGGTTGGTCACCGCCGCTTGCGCCGCATATGTGGCGGCCGTTTCCGGCGCGGCCATTGCGGCGCCGGGCAGCACTGCCAGCAGCAACAAAATGCCAAACCAGCCAAGACAACGCAGTTTCATCACGGTTCTTTGACGGGCCACCTGCGGAAAATGTTTCATATTTAAGGTAAAACACCAGGCTCTGGCGGACTCACGGCGTTCGAATCAGACTCAACGCGCAGCGAGTTCCCTTCTCCCCGCCCAACGGGGAGAAGGTGTCCGCAGGACGGATGAGGGGCAACCCACAAATTGTAGGGGCCGACGTCAGGGGGTTCTGATTAACTATTCCCTGTTTCCGATTAGAGACTCGTCACCTCGTCTCCTACCAGATCATGCCCGGCCTACTTTTCGGCGGGACGCCAGTCCAGCACGCGCAACTGCACCGTGGTGCGGCCGTTGAAATCGTTGACTTGGGGCACGAAGGCCAGGTCAAACTCGCCCACCGGCAGCGATTCGCCGCCGCCGTTCCACCACACACATTCATGCGTGGCGCGGCCATCGGTGACCCAGAGTTTGACGTGCTGCTTTTCCTTGCCCATGCGTTGCAACGGCCGGGCGTGGGTGAGCCGTCGCACGCAAAATTGCACCGGCGGATTCGCCGGGCCGAAGGGCTGGAGCCGGTTGAGTTCCGCCAGCGTGCGCAGGTTCAACTGCGCCAGCGTCACCTCGGCATCCAAATGCAACGGCGGCTGCAAATCTTCGGGGCGCAGTTGGCGGCGGGCAATGTCATTAAGCCGGTTGCGGAAGGCATCCACTTTCTCCGGGGCGATGGTCACGCCTGCCGCCATGGCATGGCCGCCGTGGCGGATGAGCAAATCGTCGCACTCGCGCAACGCCGCCGCGAGATCGAAGCCGGCGATGCTGCGGCCGGAGCCGCGCCACGCCCCGCCGTCGCCGCCGATGATGAACGTGGGCCGGTAAAATTGCTGCAACACCCGCGACGCCACAATGCCCACCACCCCGATGTGCCAAAGCAACTGGCCCTCGACTATCACGAGGTCCGTCTCCGGCCGGAACCGCGCCCGCACCGCGCCGATGACTTCCGTGCTGATGCCGCGCTCAATCTTCTGCCGCTCGCGATTTTGCGCATCCAGGTTTTGCGCCAGGGGCGTGGCTTCGGCCTCATCGCCGGCCAGCAGCAGATGCAGGGCTTCGGCGGCGTTCTCCAACCGCCCGGCAGCATTCAGGCGCGGCGCCAACTGATAGCCCACGTCCGTAACGCCCAGTTTTTCGGGCGACTCGGCAATGGCCTTCAGCGCCACCAGGCCGGGCCGGCGCGTGGTATTCAGGCGCTCCAAACCGGCGGCCACGAGAATGCGGTTTTCGCCGGTGAGCGGGACAATGTCCGCCACGGTGCCCAGCGCCACCAGGTCGAGCAGCGGACGGAGATCAAACTCCGCGGCGCCGGGCAGGCCGGTTTCGCGACCGCGTTTGACGATGGCATGGGCCAGCTTGAAGGCGAGGCCCGCGGAACATAATTCCGTGAACTCGGCCCGCGCCGTTCCCCCGCCCGGCCCGGAATCTTTTTCTTCGCGAAGCAACTGCGGGTTGACCAGCGCCACGGCGGCGGGGGCCGGCCGGGAAACTTGGTGGTGGTCCAGTACGATGACATCCACCCCCTGCTCCCGCAGCCAGGCAATGGAACGGACCGCCGTGGAACCGCAGTCCACCGCCAGCAACAGTTTGACGGGATATTTTTTGAGGCAATTTTCCACCCCTTCCTGGCTGAGGCCGTAGCCTTCGTCCATGCGATGCGGCAGATAATAATGAACGGACCAGCCGAGGGTGCGCAGCACTTCCACCAAAATGGTGGTGGAGGTGACGCCATCCACGTCATAATCACCAAAAATGACGAGCGGCTCGGCGCGTTCCCGGGCCTGCCACAACCGGTCCACGGCGGCAGCCAGATTCGGCAATCGGAACGGGTCGGCCAGGTGCTTCAGCCGGGGTGCGAGAAAAGTTTCGACCTGGGCCGGGTCGCTCAGGCCGCGGTTGAGCAGGCAGTGGGCGAGCAACGGCGAGAATTTTCCCGAAGCTACCAGGGGTTCCGCCAGCAAAGGTTGGGCAGGAGCAACAAGCCAGCGGAATTTCATTGCAGCTAGGAAACCATGAAACGGGGAAAAAGAAAACCCCGGTCCCGGAATTTTCACCGGACTTGGGTCTGCCGCCGCGTTACCAGCACCGAGGCCAGAATGGACGTCGCGATGATCAGCACCACCACGCCCAGGGAAATTGGCGTGGGAATGTGCACGTATTTTACTACCACCATTTTGGCGCCGATAAACACGAGCACCACCGACAGGCCCACCTTGAGGTAGCGGAAATACTGGATGGCGCCGGCCAGCACAAAATACAGCGAGCGCAGCCCCAGGATGGCAAAGACGTTGGACGTGAAAACAATGAACGGGTCGGTGGTGACGGCGAAGATGGCCGGGATGGAATCCAGCGCAAAAATCAGGTCGGTGGTTTCCACCAGCAGCAGCACCAGCATGAGCGGCGTCAGGGCGCGGCTGCCATTCTGGACGGTGAGGAATTTCTGGCCGTCAAACTCGGTGGTGACGGGAAAAAATTTGCGCGCCAGGCGGACGATCAGGTTCCTTTCCGGGTCCGGTTCTTTCTCCCGGGTGAAGATCATTTTCAATCCGGAGAAAACCAGGAAAACGCCCAGGGCCACCAGCAGCCAGGCAAATTTGTGGACCAACGCCCCCCCGAGCCCGATCATGGCCCCGCGCATCACCAGCGCCCCGAGAATGCCCCAGAACAGCACCCGGTGCTGGTATTTTTCCGGGACGAGAAAATGGCTGAAGATGAGCGCGATGACAAAGACGTTGTCCATCGAGAGGGAAAGCTCGATGACATAGCCGGTGATGAAGTCCACGGTCTGGTCCAGCTTCCAATTCGTGACCACCGCCGGGGCGATGACCAGGCCGAAGAGCAGGGCCAGGCACACCCACACGGTGGACCAGGCGAGCGCCTCCTTGAAGCTGATCTTGTGCGGCCGGCGGTTGAGCACGCCAAGGTCCAGCGCCAGGAACAGCAGCACAAAGGCCAGGAATCCCAGCCAGTGCCAAATCGTGATATTCTCAGCGGTTGCCAGAGGCGGATTCATGTGCAACTCCGGTTATGGGCCCGCACGGTCATCCTGCCACCCGACGCCCGGCCTCAGGCCTTGGCGGAGGCCACCACGGCCGAAGTGGCAGCGTTCACGGGCGACCCGATATTGGGCCGATGGCCCTTGTGCCACCAGAGCACAATGGCGCTGGCAATATAGATGGACGAATACGTACCCGTCAAAATGCCGACGAGGAACGTGAACGCAAAGTCGTTGATCACACCGCCACCAAAGATGTAGAGCGAGAGCGTGGCCAGGAACACCGTGCCGCTGGTGATGATGGTCCGGCTCAGGGTCTGGTTGAGCGCCTGGTTCATGACCTCGCGGAACGTGCCGCGCACGCCCAGTTTCAAATCCTCCCGGATGCGGTCGAAGATCACGATGGTGTCGTTGATGGAGAAACCGATGATGGTGAGGATGGCCGCCACGATGGGCGCGCTCAACTGCCGGTCGGTGAGGAAGAACCAGCCCATGGTCATGAAGATGTCGTGGATGATGGCGATGACGGCGCCGACGGCGAAGGAGAATTCATACCGGAAGGCGACGTAGATCAGGATGCCAAACATGGCCAGCAAGGAGGCCAGAATGGCCACCCGGGTGATTTCCTGACCGATGATGGGCCCGACGTTTTGCAGGCTGGCGCGGACCAACTTGGCCTCGGGGAAGGCCTGCTGCAACGCGCTGGTCACCTTGTCGGCCGAACCAAAGGCTGTGGTGATCCGCAATTCCTGGGTCTTGGTTACCGGGTTACTGGTCGTCTGGATGGTGGGATCCCCTACATCCAACTTGTCAATGACGGCGCGAATTTTGTCTTGGCCCGGGTCCTGGGCAAAGCTATAGGTCTGCTCGTCGCCGCCTGCGAAATCCACGCCCAGAATGGTTTTGACACTATGGTTGTGATGCCGGGCGCCGACTTCGCGGTAAATGCCCCAACCGTTGCCGATGACGATCAGCAGCCACGAAGCGATAAATGCCGGCAGGGCATACTTCATGAAATTGAACTTGGTGTTGTGCAGGAAGGGGAATTGCCACATGGTCAACGAGGTCTTGAGCCAGCCCCGCTGCACCATGAAGTCAAAAATGAGGCGGGTGACCACCAACGCGGTAAACATGCTCACGGTAACGCCGATGGTGAGCGTGACGCCGAAACCCTTCACCGGACCGGTGCCCATGAAAATGAGGATGACCGACGAAATGAGCGTGGTCAGGTTGGAGTCAAAGATGGTGCCGAAGGCCTTGTCGTAGCCGGCGGACAGCGCCCCGCGCAAAGATTTGCCGGCGGCCTGTTCTTCGCGGATACGCTCAAAGATGAGCACGTTGGCATCCACCGCCATACCGATGGTGAGCACCACACCGGCGATGCCCGGCAGGGTGAGCGTGGTGCCGACAGCGCACATCACCCCGAGCAGGATGATGATATTGAGCATCAGGGCGATATTGGCCACCAGGCCGCCCAAGAGATAATAAACCAGCATGAACACGGACACCGCGGCCACGCCGTAAAGCGCGGCACGCATGCCGCTGGTGATGGAATCTTGCCCGAGTGAAGGACTGACATCATTGGATTCCAAAATGTGCACCGGGGCTTCCAGCGGGTTTTCGAGGGCGGAGGCGATTTGCTGGGCCTCTTGGAGATCGAAAGTACCGGTGATCTGGCCGCGGCCCGCGGGAATTTCGCCCTGAATCACGGGGGCGGACATCAGGCTGCCGTCGAGCACAATGCCCAGTTGCCGCCCGATGTTGTCGTGGGTGATTTTTGCAAACAAATCCGCTCCCGCCGAGGTGAGGGTGAACTCGATTTCGGGCTGGTTGCTCATGGGGTTGCGGGAAACCATGGCACTCTTGATGTATTTGCCCGTCATTTCGGCGCGATTGCGGACCAGGTAGGCATGGACTTCATCCTTGCCATCGCTGCCGCGGGTCTTGGTTTTCATCCACTGATAACCGGGCTCGCTCATGCCCTGCTGGAGATACTTGTCGCTGTCTTCATGCACCATGCGAAATTCCAGGTAGGCGGCCTGCTGGATGCGCGTGCGGGCCTCTTCCTTGTCCGACTCGGACAATCCGGGGAGCTGGATGAGAATGCGGTCGCTGCCCTGGGGCTGGATGATGGGCTCGGCCACCCCGAACTTGTCCACGCGCTTGCGGAGGACTTCCACCGCCTGGGAGAGGATGCGCTGGCCGCGCTCCTGCGCTTCGGCCACGGATATGGCATTGGTGCCGGAGGCCACCGCGTTGGTGTCGCCGCTGGTGGCCTTGTTCAATTCCACCCCGACGAGGAAGGAGGTGCCGCCCTGGAGGTCCAGGCCCAGCTTGATCTTGCCCGAGGCTTCCCGCTGCAGGCGGTTGAGCACGTAACGGTTGGGATTCAATTCCGATTTGGTGTCAAAAAACGGGAAATACCGGCTGATGTCGTTGGTGCCGATGGCGGCCACCAGATTGTTGTAATCGCGCCCGGCATTGGTGGACTGCAACGAGTTCAGCTCGGTGAGGATGTTGGTGAAGGCGGCATCGCGTTGCACAGCGCGGGTGCGAAATTCCTCCAGCAAACCGCGGCCGGTGGGCGGGTAGATTTCGTAAAACGACCACGCCACCAAAAGGACGATGAAGATGAACTTGGTTAAAAGATTTCGGCTCATGGGAATGAATGAAAGAAAATTTAGGCGGCACTGGCATCACCATCGCGTCCGGTAATCTCGGCGACGGTGGACTTGAGGACTTCCAGCTTGGTTTCCGCGGAGCGGATGGCCACGGTCTTGTCCTTGACACTGACCACGATGCCGACGATGCCACTGTTGGTCACGACCTTGTCGCCGGGCTTGAGGGTATCAACCAGCTTGGCGAGTTCCTTGGCGCGTTTCTGCTGCGGGCGGATCAACAGAAGGTAGAACATGACGCCCATGATGGCGAACATGCCGATGGTGGTGATGAGCTGCCCGGTGGGGTCCTGCTGGGTGGTGGTTCCCGCCTGGGCAAAAATGGCTTTGACGCTGGATAAATTCATGTTTGAGTCAACAGTGAGCCGTTAACTCTAAGGAAGGAGGCGCATTTGGCAAGCGTTTAAGGAGCGGCAAACGGACGGGCGGGATAATCGCGGGACAATCATGGCAACCGGCTTGCGTTGTTGACACTGCCGGCGCCGTTGCTATCCTCCCGCGCTCCGGTAACGAAAATCGTGCCGGTAGCGCGAGATCGCGCCAACGGGAAAAAATCAATTTTTATGAAACGGCAATACCAACCTTCGAAGATTCGGCGCAAGCGGCAGCATGGCTTTTTGAACCGCAATTCCACCAAGAGCGGCAAGGCCACCCTGGCCAACCGCCGCCGGGTGGGTCGCAAGCGCCTGACGCCGGTTTGAGCGCGCGAGGCCGGTGATGTCCACCGCCAAACCCCAGCGCCGGCTGTTTGGCCGCTCCCAGCGTATCAAGCACAGCCGTGATTTCAGCCGGGTCCGCCAGGGCGGCCGCCGGTTGGTGCAGGGATGCCTGATTGCCAACTGGCAGGTATTGCCCGCCGGAACTGTCAGCCGGCTCGGGGTGGTGACCAGCGGCAAGCTGGGCAACGCCGTGGTGCGCAGCCGCGCGCGGCGGTTGCTGCGGGAAACCTTCCGGTTGCACCAGCAGGAGCTGGCTCAGCCGGTGGATTTGGTGCTGGTGGCCCGGGCCAGCATTGTGGGCCGCAAACTGGCGGAGGTGGAAAAGGATTTTTTAAGCACGGTGCGGAAGGCGGGGTTGCTGCACCAACAGGCGTGAATGATTGTGAATCCGTTGCCGCACATCTTGATTCTGGCGGTGCGAACGTATCGCTGGACGGTTTCGCCGCTGCTAACGGCCATTTTCGGCCCGCAATCCGGCTGCCGCTACACGCCCACGTGTTCCGCCTACGCCATCGAAGCCCTGCAAAAACATGGCGCCGGCACCGGCACCTGGCTGACTGCCAAACGGCTCTGCCGCTGTCACCCTTGGGGTGGTTGCGGGCATGACCCGGTTCCCGAAAAAAAAGACCCGTTGACCCTGTCCCCCATTCCCTCATCCGCTCATGGATCGTAAATCAATTCCCATACTCATTGTTTGCCTCCTGCTATTGGTGCTTTGGCCCCGGCTGGTCCAGCAATTCCGTCCGCCGATTCAAGTACCGGTGACCAACCAGGTGGCTGCCGCCACCGCGCCGACGGGCACCAATGTTGTGGCCGGCAGCACGAATGCCGTTCCGAGCGCCGCCGTTCCTCCAACCGGAGCGACGACCGCCACGCCGCCACACTTTGACCCCAAGACCCCCGAGCAGACGATCACGCTCAGCAATGCCAACGCCCGTTATGTCTTTACCTCTCGCGGCGGCGGCTTGCAATCGGTTGATCTGCTGCGGTTTCCAGAATCGCTCTCCACCATACGCAACGCGCGCTCCAGCACGGGCGAAGTGGTGACGCTCAACGATGCCGAACTGTTGCCGATTGGGATGTTTTTGGACGACAGCAACATGCAGGGCAATGCGGAGTACACGCTCACCCCAACGGCCACCGGCGTCCGAGCGGAGAAGACTCTGCCCAATGGATTAAACATTGTTAAAGACTTTGCGGTGAATTCGAATTATCTCGTCACCGCTTCGGTCCGCTTGGAAAACCATGGCACCGCCCCTCTCACCCTGCCCCTCCGGGAGATGGTGGTGGGCACCGCCACTCCCAGCGGCCCGCAGGAGCGGGCGCAAATGCTGGGGGTGATGTGGTACAATGGCAAGAAGGCCGATCAGACGGCCAGCACTGCGTGGTTTGAGAATCAGAGTTTTTTGAGCTGTGTCACCCACAATGTCAAACCGCGCAGCATCTACCAGGGTGGCTCCAACGATGTTGTTTGGGCGGCTTCGCATAACCAGTTCTTCACCCTCATTGCCATGCCCGCGAAGCCGGTCGCCGGCGTGGTGGTGCGCCCTGTGGATCTGCCGAAGGACGAATTTGATACCGGCAATAAGGCCATGCCCAAGGGTTGCCTGACCACTTTCACCTATCCCGCCGTCACCTTGGCGCCGGGACAGGAAAATCTGCAGACGCTGCAGCTCTTTGCCGGGCCCAAGGAATACCGCACGTTGGCGGGCATTTCGGAACAGCTCACCAACAATGTGGAAGTGGTGATGGGCTACGGCGGCTTTACGGGCGGCATTTCCCGCGCGCTGTTGCTGGCCATGAACTGGCTGCATGACTTCATTTCGTTGCCTTATGGCTGGTGCATCATCGCCATCACGGTGATCATCAAAGTGGTGTTCTGGCCGCTCACCGCCGCGAGCACCCGATCCATGAAACGGATGCAGGCCTTGCAACCGCAGATGGCCGCCATCAAGGAGAAGTACAAGGATGACCCGGTGAAGATGAACCGGAAAACCATGGAGTTCATGAAGGAAAACAAGGTCAGCCCGCTTGGTGGCTGCCTGCCCATGGTCATCCAGTTGCCCATTTTCTTCGGCTTTTACCGCATGATTTTGAGCGCCATTGAACTGCGGGGCGCGAGCTTCCTGTGGATCGGCGACCTGTCGCGGCCCGACACGCTGTTCATGATTCCGTACCTGCATGTGCCGTTCAACCTGCTACCGCTCATCATGGGCGCCACGCAACTGTGGCAGGCGTCGCTCACCCCGCCCTCGCCCGGCATGGACCCGGCCCAGCAGAAATTGATGCGCTTCATGCCACTCATGTTCCTGTTCATCCTGTACAACTTCTCTGCCGGCCTGACGCTTTACTGGACCATCCAGAACTTGCTGACGGTCATGCAGACCAAGCTGACCAAGACCCAGTTGGTCGCGGCTCCGGCCGCCGCCGCCCCGGCAAAAAAGAAGAAATAGCCACGTCCACAGGGAATTGCTATTGTAACCCGCGAAAATTTGACTGATCTGACTATGCCTGCCGAACCAAAAGCCACGCTCGAGAAATTGCTGGAACTGCTGGGCCTCCCCGCCACCGTGGAAGAACAGCCCATGGATGACGGCTGCCTGCTGGAAGTGAAGACCGATGACTCCGGTCGCTTGATTGGCCGGCAGGGTCAGTCCCTGGCCGACCTGCAATACATCACCAACCGCCTGCTTTTCCAGCAGGACCCCGACGCCCCCAAGGTGATGGTGGATGTGGGTGGCTACCGCGCCCAGCAACGCGATGCCCTCGTCAAGAAGGCCAAGGACGCTGCCGAAAAAGTCCGCCGTTGGGGCGACGTGGTGGAGTTGGAACCGCTCAGCGCCTTCGACCGCCGCATCGTGCACAACGCATTAAAGAACGATCCCGACATTGAAACGCACAGCGTGGAAGTGGAGGGCTCGGACAAGAAGGCCATCCTGCTCCGACCCAAACATTAATCGTTCTCCGACCTTATTTCGGGACACTTTGTGGAGGCTGCGGGCATAACGCAGCCTTTTCTTTTTCATCAGTCCGGCTCAGAATTCCAAGGTGACCGCCAAGCACACCAACCGGCTCAGCCGGGAAAAATCGCCTTACCTGTTGCAACATGCCCATAATCCCGTGGACTGGTATGCGTGGGGCGAGGCGGCCTTTGCCCGCGCCCGGAACGAGCGGAAACCCATCTTCCTGAGCATCGGTTATTCGACATGCCACTGGTGTCACGTGATGGAGCGGGAGACGTTTGAAGACGAGACCACCGCCACGTTTCTTAATCAACATTTTGTCAGCATCAAGGTGGACCGCGAAGAACGCCCGGACGTGGACAAGATTTACATGACGTTTGTGCAATCCACCACCGGCGCCGGCGGCTGGCCACTGACCGTTTTCCTGACGCCCGGACTTCTGCCTTTTTTTGGGGGCACTTACTTTCCGCCGGAAAGCCGCCATGGCCGGGTCGGCTTCCGACAACTGCTGGAACAAATCCAGGAGGTCTGGCAGACCCGCGCGGAGGAAGTCGCCGCTTCCGCCACCGGGTTTCACGCCCGCCTGGAAACCGCCACCAGCACGCTGGCCCCCGGCGAAGCCGCCCCCGAGGTCGCCTCCCTGCATGCGGCTGGCAAAACGTTTCAGCGCATGTTTGATCCGCGCCATGGGGGCTTTGGCGGCGCGCCCAAATTTCCCCAGCCCAGCATTCCGGCCTTTATGCTGCGTTACGCCCGGTTGGCCAATGCACCCGAAGCCGCGGACATGGTGTTACACACCTGTGACACCATGGCGGCTGGCGGCATTCACGACCAGCTCGGCGGCGGGTTTGCGCGTTACTCTGTAGATGCCGAGTGGCTGGTGCCGCATTTTGAAAAGATGCTCTACGATAATGCGCAACTGGCCCAGTTGTATCTCGACGCCTGCCTGGTGGCGGGAGAAACCAATCCCGCGGCGGCGGCATCCTACACCGCCACGGTCCGGGACATTCTCGATTATGTGCGCCGCGACATGACGCATCCCGACGGGGGATTTTATTCCGCAGAAGACGCCGACAGCGAAGGCCACGAGGGCAAGTTCTATTGCTGGACCCAAGCCGAACTGGAAACATTGCTGACGGCCGAGGAATTTGCCGTCGTGGTCCGCCATTTCGGCATCACAGAAGCCGGTAACTTTACCGATCACAGCCATCCAGCCCCCCTGCCCGGCCAGAATGTGCTGAGCGTAGTGAGCCCCGTGGCCCCGGACAGCGCCGAAGCTGCGCTCCTCGCCACAGCAAAATCCAAAATGCTCGCCGCCCGCGCCACGCGCGTGCGCCCGCATCGGGACGATAAGATTCTGGCGTCGTGGAACGGCCTGATGCTCGGCGCCATGGCTCGGGCTGCCGCCGTGCTGAATGAATCCCAATATCGCACCGCCGCCGAACGCAATCTGACGTTTATTCAGAATCACCTGTGGGTGCCGGAAACCAAAACCCTTTTTCATCGCTGGCGCGAAGGCGAACACGACACCGTACAATTGCTTGAGGCGTATGCCTTCCTGCTGGATGGCGTGGTGCAGCTTTACGAAACCACGCTGGTGCCGGCCCATCTGGATTTTGCCGTGGCGTTGGCCGAAGCGCTTCTGGCCCGGTTCTACGACCCGGAGAATGGTGCTTTCTGGCAAGGGCCCAGCGGCAGCGAGGATTTGATTTTACGGTTGAAAGATGATTACGACGGCGCCGAACCTTCCGGAAATTCCGTGGCCACACTGGCCTTGTTGAAATTGGCCGGCATCACCGGGCGCGCCGACTTTCGCACTGCGGCCGAAGCCACGTTACGTTTCTTTGCCCCCCGGCTGCGGGATTTTCCCCAGACCTTGCCCTACTTGCTGCAAGCGGTGGATTTCTC
>DATJIU010000057.1:0-4157 GCA_035492855.1 Dongiaceae bacterium
CGACCCGGATCACCATCACGGCCACTGACCGCGGCGAGACCATTCCGCCGTTCATCATTGATATATGAAGCGCATCGCCCTGGAAGCCATCAAGCAGGCCGCTGAACGCCACCCAAACCTCTGGCATGAGCTGGTCGGCGCGGGCACCGTCGCCCAGGACGCCTTGCACGTCCTGATCGAGCCCGCTAAAGAGGTTGAGATTCTGGCGAAGTATGGCATCCCGCCGCTTCCGGCCGCTCTGCCCGCTACACCGCTGCCGCGCCCGGCCTTCACCCCGGCGGTGGAAGATGCGCTGACCGCCGAACTGACCCGGTTGACCGGACGCGCGCCCTGTCGGGGATGTGGCCGCTGACCCTTCGCGACTACCTGGCGGCTGCCGCGCGCTACGGCCGCCTACCATCCGCGACCCATCCCGCCGCCGAGCCGCGCTACCCATTCCGCCACCCTTTACGACCCATTCCGTCCATTTACCGGTCTTTACGGGATGCGAAAAAGCGCAACCAGAGCCGGCCGCAAGGCCGTGGGGAGCGCGCCCGCCACGGGCGCTGTTTTCCGCGCCCTCGCGGAAAACCCGGAGCGCGTGAAATCATCCCCACGCCGGGAAAAAGTATCCCGCGTCCCTCCGGGCGCACCCTCGGGGCCATTTCCAAACTCGTCATCGTACCAAGCTCGCCCCACCGGCTGCCGGATGGGTTCGCCCCGGCTGGGGCTTGGAGAGGAGCTTGGTCCAACCCACGGCTGGCGCCGTGGGTTACTATCGTACGCTGCTCCGCAGCTTCATATGGGAGCCCGCTCCCCAATCCGCAATCTGAACTCCGCAATTACCTGGGCCGCCCGCAAAAGCCAAATTACCAAACGAACCCAATTGTTTTGGAGCGAAGCAAAGTTTCAATGTTCTGTATAATAGAAACTTACATTAATTTATGACACCAAAACAATTTGGGTTCGTTTGGCATCGTGTGGGGGTTTTCCGGCGCCGCCGCCCGCCCTCAGGGAGGAGTCGCGGGCAGTTTTGCGGTCAAATCCACGTTTTCGATTTCGAAGGTGGTAACCGAGCCGGCGGGAACAGCGGCGCTGAAAGTGCGGCGGGTAACGATGAGGTCGGGGCCGGGTTCGTACTTCGGGCCGGGACCAGTGGCAGTGGTCCAGCAATGCACGGGGCCGGCGGCAACGGAGCATTGGGTCAATTTGCAGGTGAGGGTCTGGGCGGCGCCGGCATTGCAGGTGACCAGAACCAGCTTGTGGCCGGCGGCATCATAGGCAGCCACGCTGTGAGAATCACCGCTGGCAATAATGGTCATGCCGGGGCGGATGTGCCGGGTGTATTGGGCGAGCACATAGTATTTGGGATTGGCGGTCCCCAGGGCGCCGGTGGTGAAGTCGGCGGTGAGGAGACTCCAGTTGGGGGCGGCATCCAGGGGCTGCCAGTAACACCATGCGGTGGGATGCAGCCAGTGAAAATCCAAATTCAAATTCGCGGCCAGCTTGGCGCCGGCGACGTCGGGATCGCCGTACTCGGAATTCCAGAGGGGCTTGCCCGCCACGGCGGCATACACCGCGTCGCGCCGCCCTTTCTCATATTGATACCCATGCACGTTGACCCGATCCACCAGCGCCTTGGTGCGGGCATTGAAGGCTTTCCAGGTGGCCAGGGCCTGGTCGTACAGCGATTCGTCGGAGGCGGCAATATGCATGGTCGGCAAGCCGCGCTGGTCCAGTTCGGCGCGCAGGTCGCGCAGCACCGCCGCCTGGGCCGTGGTGCCAAAATGACAACCCTCCTGACCGCCGGTGGAGGGCCACCAGTCGGCGCTGGGCTCGTTGAAGGGTTCCACCGAATTAAAGGTGATGCCCCAATGGTCGCGGGCGTAGCGGGCCACGGTGGCGAGGTAGATGGCATGTTGCCGGTAGTTTTCCGGAGGCAGGTTGTCGTCCGTGGCCGGGGTCGCACCGGAGGGATTATGATTGCGACACTGCCACCACAGGGGCGAATTGGAAAACAGTTCGAACCGGTCAGCGCCGCGGGCTTTGGCCTGCAACAGCATGGCCCGCTGGTTGGCGTCGGCCGTCCAGTCCCAACTGGCCGATGTGGGGTCGGAGCTGACGCCATCGCGCCAGTAGCCGGCGATTTGCTTGTAAGCCGGGATGTGAGGCGAGGCCTGCAGGGTGGCGCCGTTGACGGCGTTGCTGGTGCAGGCGCCGGCGTTGTAGCGCACAATGTTGAGGCCCAGGCCCGGCAGGGTCTGGTCGTTCAAAGTAACGGCGTTGGTGGTAAACAGCAGGTCGGCGAGGTCGGCCCGGGGGCCGAAGACGTTGGCCCACCAGCACAACGACGTGCCCCAGCCTTCCCAAACGCCCCACGTGATTTGCGGCTGCGGCGTGATGGTGTAATCCGCCCGCGCCGCGACCGGGGCCAGCAGGGCCGCAATGAGGACCGCCAGAAACCGGCGGGCCCGCCGGTGGTTTTTTCGGCCCCGGGCCGTTCGCTGAAACACGTTCATTCGCAGGTTCATTTGACTGGCAATTCGCAAGTTATCCCGTTTGCGGGGCGGCAGCCGGCCCAACGCCCCGGCTGGTTCCTTTTTGGTATGACACGGTCCATATGTTTGCCCGGCTTGATTTATTCGCAAATCGCGTTACGCTGATTCGCTCGATTAGGTTCGATTGATAACTTATGCAACTCAACAACGATGAAATCCGCCGGTACTCGCGGCATCTGATTCTGCCGGAAGTCGGTCTGGCGGGGCAAAAGAAAATCAAAGCCTCCAGTGTCCTGTGCATCGGCGCGGGCGGTCTGGGCTCGCCCATTCAGATGTATCTGGCCGCCGCAGGGGTCGGCAAGATCGGCATCGTGGACTTTGACGTGGTGGACTTCTCGAATCTTCAACGCCAGATCATTCATGGCACGGAAGACGTGGGCCGGGCCAAGGCGGAGTCGGCGCGGGAAACCATCCGCAGCATCAATCCCAATTGCGAAGTGGTGATCCACAACACCCGCATCACCGCGGAAAACGCGCTGGACCTCATCCGCCCCTACGACATCGTGGTGGACGGCACGGACAACTTTCCCACACGCTACCTGACCAACGACGCCTGCGTGCTGTTGAAGAAGCCGAACGTGTACGGCTCCATCTTCCGGTTCGAGGGCCAGGCCAGCGTGTTCGCGCCGCATCTCGGCGGGCCGTGCTATCGCTGCCTGTATCCGGAACCGCCGCCGCCGGGCATGGTGCCGAGTTGCGCCGAAGGCGGGGTGCTGGGCGTGTTGCCGGGCATCATCGGCTGCATCCAGGCCACGGAAATTTTGAAGCTGGCCCTGGGAAAAGGTTCTACGCTGACCGGCCGGTTGCTCCTGTTCAATGCGCTGGATATGAAGTTCCGCGAATTGAAGTTGCGGCGCGATCCCCAATGCCCCGTCTGCGGCGATCATCCCACCATCACGGAGCTGATTGATTACGAAATGTTCTGTGGCATTACCCCCGAACCCGCCGTGCCGGTGGGCAATCCGGACGAGGTGACCGTGCAAGACATGAAGCGGGCGCTGGACGATCCGAAGCTCGGCATCAAGGTGATTGACGTGCGGGAGCAGGGCGAATACGAAATCGCCCACGTGGAAGGCGTGCCCTTGCTGCCGCTCAGCCAGTTGACCCAGCGGTTCACCGAGCTGGACCCGAACCAGCAGTATTATTTCCACTGCAAGGTGGGGCTGCGGTCGCTCGACGCCCTGCGCTTCCTGCGCGAGCAGGGTTTCAAATATATCAAGAGCGTGAAAGGCGGCATTGATGCGTGGTCGGACGAGATTGACCACAGCGTGCCGCGGTACTAAACAAGTTATCAGGTTACTATCCAGACGTGCCCCCCTTGGGCACGTCTTTTTCTTTGCCCCGTCAGGGGGTTACCGCCCGATAAAACCTGGCCGGGCCGGCACCAGCCACCGGGTCGGTGATGACCATGGGCGCGGTGTAGGTGAAGTTGGTGACAGTGGTCCAACCCGCCGCCCCAAGCGCCGGGGCGCTCTGAATACGGTAAGCTTGGCCGGGGGTACCGTCGGTAAAGATAAAACTAAGGCCGGCACCCGGAGCATAAACCAGGTTGGCGAACCGGCCCGGGGCAATGGCCCCGGAAATTGTGGCGCGGGCAATGGCCGCCGTTGCCTGGGTTCC
>DATJIU010000058.1:0-8197 GCA_035492855.1 Dongiaceae bacterium
GTCGTATAGCCCCGGGGTGCGGGAATCCAGTGCAATGGCCAGGGTCAACAACGGTTCCAAGTCGTAACAGTGATAATGCAGGGCGTCGCGCTCGTGAAAATCAAAGCTGGAACCGTCCGGCCGCAAGTTCCGGGTGATTTGGGTCTTAAATCCGGAAGTGGCCGACGCCACCAAATTCGAATCGTCCAGCACGCAGCCAATCAGGCCGATGATTTTCAACCGGTGGCTGTTCCAGTTGTTGAACGAGGTGTCGGATTCGGGGCGCACCTGGGCCTGTTCCTGCCGGGCAACCAAGCGCAGCCAGGCCGCGACCGTTTCCGTTTCGGCCGGGGAAAACGCATCCGCCGTCAGCCCATAGGCCACGAACAGCGGTTCGAGTTTGGTTTCATCAATCGGCCGGCCGGTGGGCTGATTTACCTGCGCCCAGGCCAGGATCATGCGTTTGGCGGCGGTGGCGTAGGCGGTGTTGGTGGTTACGGCATACGCATAGCCGAAGGCGGCCAGCTTGCCCATATCTTCCAACGCGGCCCGGCTCTCGATTTTGGCCGGGTCGGAAGCCAGCTTGCCGGCGGTGACAATTTCCCGCACCGGATGCGGCGCGTCGGTCAGGGCGGCATCGGCCTGCCGTTGGTATTTGGAGAACAGTTTGGCGGCTTCCGGATGGGTGGCCACCAGGGCCGCCAGGCGCGCCCGTTGAGATTCGGCCGCAGACATTTGATTGCTCGCCCGGAGCGGATGACCCAGGAGCAACGTTCCCACCAGTGTCAGCCCCAGGATGTGCAACAGTTTCACAAGCACCTTTCGCGGGGCGCCGCCACCCCTCAGACCCCACCGGTTGGCGGCGGGTTCTTTTGCCAGAGCGCCTCCAGTGCGAGGATCATATGCTCGGCTTCCTGCCGGTTCTTTTCCAGGTCGGTCACCCCCACGGTACCCATTTCGGCATGGGCCTGTTTGAAGGAAAGGGGATTGTCCAGGATCGGCACGGCGTAATTGACGGCCTTGTTCTTGAGGTCCGTGGTTTCCTGCACCCGGAAGAGCTGCGCGCCGAGTGAGGGCAGAAACAAGGTGGTCACCCGTTCGCCCCGGCTGGCGTGGACCGGGGTAGCGGTGACGACCTTGTAAGTGCCGCCGCGGGGTTCGATGGTCAAATCCTCAACCGTGCTCAACACGTCGAAACCCTCGTGGATTTCCACGTTCCGGGCGCGCGTGCCGATCAACACGCTGTCGGTAATGCTGCCCCGGCCCGCGAGTTTGACGTTCAGCAACACCGAATTGCGCACTTCAATGTCCGGGGTGATTTCGCTGTTCACGATGAGATTGCCCCGGGCATCGCGCGGCTGGTTCAGGCCGGCCATGGCCCGGGCCACTTCGCCGGCAGGACTGTCCTGGTTCAAGGCCAGGTAGAATTCATAAATCTTGGCGTGCTGGCCGACGTCGCCCCAATACTGGTCGCCAAAATCCAGGGCCACCATCTTGAGTTTGCGGTTCTGGCGCTCCTCCAAATTGCGGATGGCGCGCCGCAACCGGAGCAGCAGGTCGGGAAATTTTTCGTCCAGCGTCCGGACTTCCGCGCTCTCAGCAAGGACGCGGTCCCACGCCTCGGCGCGGGATTCCATGTCCTCGATGGCGGCGACGGTCAGCGCCGTGAAGAATTCCGGATCCAGCGCCGGCCGGTCATCCCGCC
Source organism: Dongiaceae bacterium (assembly GCA_035492855.1). Taxonomy (GTDB): domain Bacteria; phylum Verrucomicrobiota; class Verrucomicrobiia; order Limisphaerales; family JAFMIX01; genus JAFMIX01. Next base: position 1,685 of record DATJIU010000058.1, read on the forward strand.
GGGCGGTGGCGTCGTTCACCTCGGTGCCGAATTCCTCCAGCAGGCAGTTGAGGAACGCATAGGAAACGGCGATGGACCCCAGATTGATGCCACCCCACAGCGCATCACCCCGGCGTTGCAACAGGCCCCGGCGGGCCAGCGCCTCCATTTGGTCCAGCGGCCGGCGGGGGATGAAGGCAGTGATGTGGCTGGCCTCATTTACGCCCACCCAGTCCTTGTTTTTCGCCTCGTCGGCATTCATCTCGCGCAACGAGACAAACCGGACGATGTCCGCCTGGGCAAACAGGGCATCCGTGCCCGCGAGGTCGCGCGTGGGAATTTGAACCTCGTCGCCCCACTTGACCACCAGGCCGTTGAAGCCGGAGCGCCGGAGAAACTGCTGCACCGGCACGAAATAGCGCAACCCGAGTTCCACCATGGAAAGACACCGGGCTCCGGACTCGGGTGAGGCCGGCACGAACGTGGCAATGGCGGGTTTCTGGGCGCTGTCGGTTTCGGTGAAGGGCGTGGAGCGGGTGCCGTCGCCAAAGACAAACGCCACGAGCGAACCGCGGTCGCCCTGCAAATGCGGCTTGAGCCGCTGCCAGAGCAGGAGCAGGCCGAGCGCCTGGTTGGTGGGCAGGTCTTCCACAAAGGAAACCGCCGCGTCGGCCTGGAACGGTCCCTTGGCGCGATCCAGAATGGTTTGCCAGAATGTCTGCGCGGCGGCCGAGCCGGAAACCGTGCCAATCAGTTCCGGCGTTTCGCCGCGCGCAAACAGTTCCGCCGTGAGGGCAATGTTCCGGCCCACCTGTCCGGCGAAGGTATCGCCCGCCGGGGTCGAGTTCAATTCCGCTTCCATGTGTCGCAAAATGCCGTCCGGTTCGCGAAGTGCCAAGGAAACAATTTCATCGGCGCGGGTCTGGGTGTCGGCGATGGCATAGATGCGCAACTGCGGCGCGTTGCCGGAAGGCCGCACATGGGCGATTTCGCCGTTGCGGAAATGGATGCGGATGCCGTCGAGCACATTGATGCGGGCGATCTCGCTGAAGCCGTCCTGGGGGCGGAAAAACCGCTCCAACTCGAGCCGGAGCGCCTCCAGATCGCTTTGTGGGACGGCCTCGGTCAGGTCGAAGGTTTGCTCCGGTCCGGGCGTTTCCGTGGGAGTAAAGCGGTGCAGCAGGGCCCGGCTGGAGGGCACGGGGAAATTGTCAATCAATCCGGAACGGCTGAAGCGGCGCGGCAATTCGGCAAACAAATCCGGCAGGGAAACGCCCCGTTCGCAGGCGGTGACCAGGGCGGCCAGCAACGGGAGCGTCGCATCCCGGGTGGGCAGCGCCATGAGGGTGCGACCCTTTCTTTTGATGTCTGTGGCGGTCAGGAAACCGCCGTTGGCCTCCCAGCCCACCACGCGGGCGGCCCCCTGCAACTGCGCCTGGTGCATGCCGGCGATGACATACGGCGAACCGATTTTGGTTTTGATGACACTCACGCCGCGGGTGGTGGCCCAGCGGTTGATGGCATCGTTGGCACTGACCGGCACCACCACGGCGCTGGCGTTCAGAAATTCGGCCGCCACAATGCCGAGCAGGTCGCCGGGGTAAAACCTGACCTCACCCTGGGCCGTGATGCCTGCGAGCAGCGGTCGGTCGCTGTCGCCGTCGGTGGACACAATGGCATCGAACCGCCCGTGCTCCCGCCGGGCCTCGTCGGCGAGGAATTGGAGAAACTGCAATTTGTCCTGCGAAATCGCCTCCGTATCCACCGGGACAAACCGTTCGCTCCGGCCCACCGGCACGACTTCCGCCCCGAGGGAATTCAGCAGCACCACCAGCATGTCGCGGCCCACGGCGGAATGCTGGTAAAACAAAATCCGCAGGCCCTTGAGGGAATCATGCGGCAGAAAATCCAGATACCGGCACAGGTAATCCAGCCGGGCCTGCCAGTTGGCGGTGGGCAGCGGTTGCACCTGGCTGGGCTTGAACATGCCATCATTGGCAAACGGCGACTCCCACACCGGGCGCAGGTATTCGCGCCGCCGCATCTGATTTACCGAGGCGAGGATGGCGGCCTCGTCGCGCTTCAACACTTCGCCGGTGCTGAGATTGAATTTGATGCCGTTGCGGTCGAATGGAATGTGGCTGCCGGTGACCATGATGCTGGGGCGGCCATGCTGCATGGCATAATACGTCAGGGCCGGCGTGGGCAATCGCCCGAGATGATCCACCCGCAAGCCCGAGTCGGTCACCGCCCGCGCCACGGCGCGCAGGATGCTCCGGTCCGGTCCGTCCGAACTGGGGCGCAAATCTCCGGCGATGCAGACCGTGTCGCCGGGGGAAATATCGCCGCAGCCAATGGCGTAATCCAGGAAACCGCGGGAATTGATATAGGCTTCCAAATCGGTGATATCGGTCACCAGGCCGCGCAAGCCGCTGGTGCCAAAAGCCAGCGCGGTGGGCTGCCGGCCCCGAAAGGACGGGGGCAAGGCGGCCTCGGCCGGCCGGGAATCTTCGATGGTGAAGGTGCGGGGAGCGCCCGGTTTGAAGCGGTTGGCGCGGTTGGTATCGCCATTGGCCGTGGGGCTGGCGGTGCCGATCAACGGCTCGGCCACAACAGTTCCGGCAGGTTGGGCCATCCGCCGCAGTTCCGGTTTGATTGCAGTTTTCATCAGGTGCCTCCTTGAGTGGTGGGAATTGACCGGAAGAACTCCGCGGGCTCCGCCGGATCGATGGTGATTTGACCGTTGGTATTGCCCACATCCTGCCAGTCAGGCGGATTCAGGCTGGTGGTGCGTTGCAATTTTCCCCTTTTCCAGGATACCCGCAGACCGGAGTTATACCGTTCCATGGCCACCTCGGGCCCCAATTCCACCGCGTACAGGATGTCATTGGTGGTGCCGGCCACATCGGCGAAGGAAATCTGGTTGGAGTTCCCGGAGCTGAGCACAAACAACGGCACCCCGGCCTTGCGCACGGTATAGACCTGGTTGGAGCTGAGATCGCTTATGGTGTAAACCGGATTGCGGGTGGGGTTGTTGGCTCGGGTCAGCCACTGGCGGGCCCCGACGTTGATGTTTGTCCACATTGTGGGATTGATCGCAATGGTGCCGGCCGTCACCGCCACGTTCATGGGCCGCGCCAAGACTGTGGAGGCGCTGGTGCTGACCACCACCGTGTTGAGGGTCAGCACGGCCCCGGCCGGGGTAACCGTGGTGGACACGTGTTTTTCTTCAGGGTCAAAAATTTGGCCGCCATTGTCCGCAAAGATCGTGGTAGAGTACTCATCCATCTGCACCCGCAGCGCGGGCTGGTTGCTGATGCAGGTCAGCGCCGGCACGCCGGGCCCGCCGAAGGTTTTTACGATGACGTCACTGGGGATTTGATTTCCCGCCAGTTGATTGTGGTAACCCTGGACCAGCCGCAACGAATCGCCATTCGCGTAAAACGTGTTCGTGGCAAAAATATTGTCGTCGCTTTCGGCGAGGTTGAGGCCGTCCAGCGGGCTGCAGGCCACGTCATTGCCGAGGAACAGGTTTCGTTTGGGCCGCCCGTCGTCACCGGCGTTCGGGGTGTTGGTGCCCTTGTAGAGGTAAATCCCGTAGAGTAAGTTGGAGGTGCAGGTGTTGTCCTGGAGCACGTTGTCGGCACTGCCCAGGCTTACCCGCAGCCCGGCCCGGCCGTTGCGCAACGACAGGTTGTTTCGCACGAGATTGCGGGCGCTGGCATTGACCGAAATGCCGCTGTCGCCGTTATCCACGCACTGGTTGGACTCCACCAGAGAATCACCAGAATCCTTGTCCAGCAACAGCCCATTGCCCGCGTTGGCATAGACGGAATTGCCGGTGATGGTGAGGTGGTCGCAGCGCACCGAAGCGAGCAGGCCGTTGTTGCCATTGTCGTGCAGGGAATTGCCCGACACGACCACGCAATCCGAATCCGACTGCAGATCCAGACCGTATTGCAGGTTGTGATCCACCTCGTTGGTGTGCCATTGCATGCCAAAAGAACCAAACACGTATCCGCCCATGTAATTGTCATGCAAATGGGAATTCACCACATCGCCGTAAACCTTCACCAAGCCAAAGATGCTGCCCGAGGGATCCGGCGCGGCGCCGGCAACTTTCCACACCAGTCCGTAAGCCTCGGAGCCGTCGTACCCGAGATAGCAAATCTCACTGTTGCTGATGTCCATCCGGGATTCCTGCGCGGTGACGCCGTCATCCGCCAGACTGGAACGGACACGGATGAACGCGCGGCCGTAGGTGGCGGTCTCGGTATCGGGGCCGGCAACGGCGTCATCCCACGAGGTGATTTTGGCGCCGGCAATATCCAGGTCGCCGAAGTCGGCAGTGATGGAAACAAAGGTGTTCGTGCCGGGAGAATTATTGCTCTGGAGGCGGAGTTCGTTCACATCCCCGCCGCTGCCGGCCCCGTGCAACACCAGGGTGGTGCCGCCGGTGACCAGCAGGTCGGCCCGCAACAGCCAGATTTTGCCGGGTCCGTTGACCACTTCCAACGGCGCATCCGGCAAGGCGGCCTTGATGTCGCTCAAGCGTGCCGTGCCGCCGTTTTCAACGTAGATGCGGTTTACGGACGCCACCCAGCGGAAGGTGGCGCTGTTGGCGTGTCCGGCCCCCAGGGAACAGAGCACCATTGTGAGCATCAACCGTCGGGTGAGCTGCCGGTAGAGCAGGGAATAAATGCGCTGCTGGTCCGAGGCGGTTTCGGGGCCGGCATTGACCCGGTCGCAGTTTTGAATTTGCAAATTCCCGGAGGGATTGCCCGTCCCTCCGGTCTTCCGCGAACGACCGTCAGCGCATTTTCTGAGTTTCATATTCCCGGTGAGATTGCCCTTATGGCCGATGGCCCGGTGGCCCGTTATGGAGGCGTGATCGAGTAGGTCACCGCAGCGGTGGTGCCCGGGGCGGTCAGGAAGGACACATATCCCTGCGCACTGGCGGTAAGGTTGGTGACTGGGCTGCCGTTCTGGCTCAGGAGATAACTGACGCCCGGCAACAGGTCGCCCACGGTATAAGTCACCGACACGGTATCCAGGGAAGCCTGAGCCGCCCAAGTCTTGGTGCCGCCGGATACCCAGGTGAGGGGATTGACCAGCATGCCGCCGGAATCGGGGGCGGTGAACAGGCTGCGCGTGGCCACCGTGTTGGCGCTCGTGCCGACGAGGCCCGAGGTGAACAGGGCAAACGAGCCGGTGTTGTCCACCACCGTGGTGACCGGATTGGGCGAGGAGTCAAACGTGGCCCCGGAGTCATCGGCAAAGGTGGCAGTGCTATACGGATCCACCAACAAAGACAGAAGCGGCTGTGCCTTGATGGTGACGGAACTGAGGTTGGTGCTGGCACCGATCACTTTCATCAACGTATCGGTGGGAAGTGAGTTGTTTAGCACCATGTTGTTGGTGCCGCGTTCGAATCGCAGGGTCGTATTCGCGCCAACAAACACATTGTTCACGAACAGGTTGCTGTCGCAATCCTGGGCCTTGATGGCTTCCGCGCCGTAATCGTGGACATAGTTGTTGGTGAAAACGTTGTCGCTGCAATGGCCGCTTTCCGTGCCGCCTTCGTCATCCGGTTCCGGCGGGTCGCTGCCCTCGTACACATAGAGACCGTATTGGGCGACGCTCCCAATCTCATTGGATTCGACCCAGTTGGTGTCGGCGCCCACGCTCAACCTGACGCCACGGAGATTGTTAAGGCAAATATTGCTGCGGATTATGTTGTTGTCGCAGCCGAAAATTGCCACCCCGCTGTCGGCATTGTTATAACTCTGATTGTTCTCAATGATCCAATAGTTGCAGGAGCGATGGAGCATGAGGCCATTACCGTGGGGATTGCTGGTGTCCAGTCCGTTGTGGACGGAGAGGTTGTTGCGCATGATGCCGTGGTCGCAGCGTTTGGAGGCGATGATGCCGTGCCAGCCGTTGTCGTGGACATAGTTGTTCTCAATGACCAGATAATCGGAATCATCATGCGGGTCGAACCCGTAACCGATGTTGTGATCCACTTCGTTGGTGGCCCAATGCCCGCCGTACTGGCCGTAGGAATACATGCCGAAGAAGTTATTATGCAGGTGGCTGTTGAGGATGTCGCCATACACATTCACCAGATCGAACAATGTATTGGTGGAGCCCACCGGGATGTAAACCGCCGTGGTGTCCACCACCTTCCACACCAGGCCGTAGGCTTCGGTGTTGTGCGAACCGAGATAGCAGATTTCGCTGTTCAACACGTCCATGCGCGATTCGTGCGCGGTGACGCCATCGGGATCCAACGAGGAACGCGCGCGAATGTAGGCGCGGCGATAAGTCAGGTATTCCGTGTCCGGTCCGTTCACCGCGCTGTCCCAGGAAGTGATCTTGGTGTTGCGAATATCCAGCCAGCCCCAATCGGCGCGGAGTTCCACGTAGGCGTTGGTGGCGGTGGTGTTGTCGCTCTTGAGCCGGAGTTCGGTGACATCGCCGCCGATGGCCGGCCCGTACAGTTTCAACCGGCCGCCATTTTCCACAAACAGGTTG
>DATJIU010000059.1:0-3806 GCA_035492855.1 Dongiaceae bacterium
TTAAACAAAAATTCGCCTGCCGCTATTTTCCAGCCCGGTTTTTTGACCTTTCCGGGCGCGCGCCGTTCCCGCTCCGGCGGAGCCTGCGGGCCTGCCGGTAGAGATTCTGGCGAATTGCGTGGACAATCTGGCAAAACACCGTCCCCCATCCTGACAAACCCGCGGCCAATGGCTTAAGCTGGGCAATCTTATGCGTTTGTTTTGTTGTTTTGCCCTGGCCTTGCTGGGGGCCGTCGGGGCGTCGTCCGCTGCCACCGAATTGTTGTTTCAGGATGATTTCAGCACTTACGGCACCAACACCTCCAACCTGAATCTGAATCTCCCTGCAGTGGACGGTTCGGCGTATCCCACCAACCGGGTGCGGCAGAGCGGCACGGTGGGCACGTACGGCTACACCAAGCAGGGGGGCGATGCGAACACGCAGTTGGGGAATGCCACCACCGCCGCCGGTCAGGCGGGGGCGCCGGGCTATGCGGATTATTTGCTGCTCGCCTATTCGGGCGCGGCGACGTGTCACCTGCCTCTCAACGAAGCGCTGGCGCAGGGCCAACCGCTAACCATCAGCTTCGACCTGGGCACGGCCCTGCCCCCCGGTTACAGCGACCCCGCTTGGTGGGTGGCCGTCCGGTTGGGCGCGGCGGGCGACACCTGGCCCGTGGTAGGCAGCGCGGCCGACTTCGCCTTCCTGTTGCGCATCAACAAAAACCTCCAGGTTTTCACCACCACCATTCCCGGGACGGAATATGCCGCCCTGCCCAGCCGGCATTTCACGCTGGTGTTGACCGATACCGACGGCACCGGTTCGGCCTTTGCCGGCAACGGCACCACCGTCAAACTCTACAACGGCACGAACTGGATCGGGGATTTTGAGACCGGCCAGTTCACCGAAAAATATTTGAATTTTCTGGCGGACAATGCGTTTGGCTCGCTGGACAACCTCACCGTGGCGCGGGGCCTGCCGGACTTCCTGGCCCAAAGTGACGCCTTCACCATCAACATCACCAACACGCCCGTAGCGGCCGGCAAAGTGTCCCTGTCCTGGGCTGCGCAATTTGGCGAGAGTTACCAGTTGTTTCACGCGCCCAGCTCCAATGGCCCCTGGACGGCACGGGATGGCATCATTCTGGCCGATGACATTGCCGCCGGTACGACGCTCGACCTCACGGATACCAACGAATTTTTCAAGGTGAAACGGCTGAGCGTGGCCGAGGCCGCCACCGGCGAGCCCCAAGTGCTTCTAAACGCAACCAACCACACCATCACGCTGGCCAACGGCCAGGGAGACCTGCAAATCCACCTCAAATACGACCACAGTTGCCTGGTGGATCATGTGCGGGTAAATGGCAAGGAGACAGTGGCAGCCGCCACCGGCGTGGCCACCGGCATGGAAGTCAATGGCAACTGGGTGACCACCCGGAGCCTGGCCAATTCTCCCGACGTGAGCGTGACCGGCACCACCGTCACTCTCAGCAACATTGTGTACGCCACGGGCGGGGTCTCGGTGCGGGAAACCTGGCAGTTCCAGGTCGCGACGGACCACGTGCAATGGCAGATTTCGCGGACTTATCTCACCGGCGGCACGTTGCAGGATACTTATTTTCCGGGCTGGGACTTTGCCAGCGTGGGTACGTGGACCGCCGGCATTCTCGACACCGGCGGCGTGGCCTGGATGCGTTACCTGTCCAGCGGCGCGTCTTACGGGGAGCATTCGGGGGCGGTGACATTCTGGAAAAACAACACCTGCCTGCGGGTCACGCCCGAGCCGGTGGCCGGCCAGTTCGCGGCCTCGCGGTTTTCCCATCAGCCATCGGGCGCCCTGACCTTTGCCGAATCCCTGAGCGGAAAATATCTCGGCACGCAGCATAATTTGCATCGCAGCATCTCGGGGATGGATGTGTGGGCGCCATTTGCGGTCACGCCCGGCACCGTGACCCGGACGCTCACGCTGGACACGCCGGATGTTTCCGAGCTGCGCGATCGTGGCAGCTTCGCGGGCGTGGACGGCGCGGCGGTGGGGAATGTGCTGGACACCATTGCGCGCTACGGCGTGGTGGACCGGCAGATTGTGGGCGGCAACGGCTGGCTCTCCGGGTATGTGTGCCTGCACGAACCGTTCTTTGCCGAGATGGCGCTGGCCATCGGAGATCCCAATTACACGGCCAACCTGCAATCGAGCCTGGATGCGTGGCGCGATCACGCGTTGCAGGCCAATGGCCGGGTTTATTCGCGCTGGCATCACGATACCAGCGACAACATGGTGCCTGGCACCTACGACCCCACGACAGGCTATTACGAGTGCGGCTGGGGTTACCTGCTGGATTCCAACTCGGATTATCCCATCAACGTGGCCGAGCTGTTCGACCTGAATGGCGACCTGCCCTGGTTGCAGTCGCAGAAGGAACCCTGCGAGCGCGCGCTCAACTACCTGCTCAGCCGCGACAGCAACGGCAACGGCCTGGTGGAAATGATCTCGCAAAATCATACCGAAGGAAAATCCAGCGACTGGATTGACGTGGTCTGGGCCTCGTGGGAAAACGCCTTCGTCAATGCCAAGCTGTACAACGCGCTGACCCTGTGGAGCGAACGGGAAACCATCCTGGGCGACTCCACCAAGGCCGCACAATATCAGGCCGCCGCAGACAAGCTGAAGGCGCAATTCATCAAACCCATCGCGCAAGGGGGCTTCTGGGATCCCACCAACGGCTGGTTTGTGTACTGGCGCGACAAGAATGGCAGCATCCACGGCAACAATCTGGTGACCCCGGTGAATTTTGCGGCCGTGGCCTACGGGCTGTGCGACACCAACCAGCAGCAACAAATCCTCAATGGCATCCAGACGCGCATGACGCAGGAAAATTTGTTTCATTGGCCGATTTGCTTCCTGCCCTTTGCGGCGGATGAAGGCGCCGCCGGCGCCACCTTCCCCACCTACGAAAATGGCGACATCTTCCTGTCCTGGGGCGAACTGGCCGTGCGGGCCTATGCCGCGTACCAACCTTCCAACGCCATCTATTATGTGAAGCGCCTGCTGACGCAGTATCAGGCGGACGGACTTTCGTACCAACGCTACCTGCGCAACAGCCAGGCCGGCGCCGGCGACGACATTTTGGCCGGTAATGCCATGACGGTGGTGGGACTTTACCGCGACCTCTACGGCATCCGCCCGCAATGGAACCGCCTGCTGCTGGCGCCGCATCTCACGCCGGAACTGGCCGGCACCACGCTGCGTTATCCGCTGCGAGGCCAGACATGGGCCATCGCGCTCCAAACCAATGCCGCCACGGCGAGCGCCGACGAATGCACGGTCACGGCCCCCACGCCATTTGCGGTGGCAGTCGCATCCAACACGGTTTCGTTCTGGCCCGGCGCCACGGAGACGGCGGCGCTCACAGTCACGCCGGAGACCGTTGCCGCCGTGCAAATTCAGGTGGCGTCCTGGCAAGACACTCCGACGAACAGTTACACGTGGTCGGAAACCGCATCTGTCGGCACATCGCTGACACACACGTTGTCCGGCCTGGCGCCCAATCAAGCTTATGCCCTCAGCGTGGATGGCGGCGCGGGGCAAACTCTCACCACCGACGGCTCGGGCAGCCTGACCTTTCAGCGCGCCGCCACCGCGAATGTTCCGGCCACGATCGCACTGCAACTGAATCCGTAACTGGCGGCGAAACGTTCACCGCTCATCGCCCAACGAGGGCCCGAAGGAGTCGCTGATTTTTTGGTTTTGCCTGGTTTTTACATTAGCCCACCTCAATCCTCTCCCCGCTCGGGCGGGGCGAGGAAGACCAGTAATATACCAACGG
>DATJIU010000060.1:0-5212 GCA_035492855.1 Dongiaceae bacterium
CCGCTTCATTTTGGAAAACGCGCTGCGGTTTCTGGATGCTCCCGGGGAATGGTTCCTCAGCCGGAGCGGGACACTGTATTACAAACCATTGCCGGGCGAAAATATGCGCCGGGCCGAGGTGGTGGCCCCGGTGGTGGATCATTTGATTGTTATCCGGGGGGATCCCGCCGCTGGCAAGTACGTGGAGAATATTGCCTTCCGCGGATTGAGTTTTCAGCATAGCCAGTGGCAGATGCCGCCGGGGGGCTTTGAACCATCCCAGGCGGCTGCTTCCATAGATGCGGCCATCCTGGTTGATGGGGCCCGCGACGTGACCTTTGAACATTGTGAGATTGCCCATGTGGGCCGGCATGGCGTTTGGTTTCGGGAAGGCTGCCAGTACGATACGATTCGATATTGTTACCTCCATGATTTGGGCGCCGGAGGGATACGGGTGGGGGACCTGAAGATGCCGGCGACGAGCGCCGTGGCCACCCACCATGTTTATCTGGATAACAACATCATCCGGAATGGCGGCCGGATTTTCGCGTGTGCCACGGGGGTGTGGGTGGGGTTCAGTCCGGACAATTACATTACGCATAATGAAATCGCCGATTTCTTCTCCGTCGGCATCAGTGTTGGCTGGCGGTGGGGCTACGGCGAAAGCAACTGCAAACGCAATGAAATTGCCTTCAACCGGGTGCATCACATTGGCCAGGGAGTACTCAGTGACATGGGTGGCATCTACACCTTGGGCCCTTCGGAGGGTACCGTAGTCCACAACAATGTCTTATATGACATTGAGTCTTACACTTACGGCGGCTGGGGGCTCTATACCGATGAAGGCAGCAGCGGAATTTTGTTCGAGAACAATCTGGTCTATGACACCAAGTCTGGTAGTTTCGTCCAGCACTACGGCCAAGGGAACGTCATTCGCAACAATATTCTGGCAGATGCCCGGGAACAGCAGTTGCAACTTATTCGGGTGGAAAACCACCTTTCCTTCACCTTGGAGCACAATATTGTTTACTGGACCAACCGCAGTCCCGCAGTGGCGGGCAACTGGGAGGAAAATATCCAGCTGAGCTGCAGCAATTGCTATTGGAACGCGGGCGGGTACCCGGTGCGATTTGGCGCTAAAACTCTGGCCGACTGGCAACGGACCCCGGTGGTCCGGCCGGTGGATACCAACGGTGTCCCGTTGCACCCGGAATGGGTCGGTCTTGGACGCGAAACCGGCAGTATCCTTGCCGATCCTTTGTTTGTAAATGCTGCGGCGCACGATTTTCGGCTCAAGCCCGGGTCCCCCGCGCTGGCGCTCGGCTTCCGGCCCTTCGACTATTCGCGGGCCGGGGTGTATGGTGCCGCCGCCTGGCGTCAGTTGGGCCGGGCGCAGAATTTCGCGCCCACGCAAATTCCGCCCGCGCCGCCGCCAGTGCCCATCCATTACACGTTTGAACATAACCCGGTGGGCCAGCCGCCGCCCGACTTTGAAGTCCGGACCGAGAACAAGGGTGATTCCATTCTCGTTACGGATGAAACCGCCGCCCACGGCAAAAAGAGCGTGAAGGTTACCGATGCTCCCGGCCTGAAGTATCCTTGGGAACCGTATCTGTGCCGGCAGATGAATTTTTCCACAGGTGAGGCGCACAATGTTTTTGAACTGCGACTCGGAACAAATGCGGATCTGAGTTTTGAATGGCGCGACTGGAGCCGGGCGCCCTATCAAACCGGGCCGGAGTTCGCCATTCACGATGGCAAACTATTCAGCGGCGGCAAGGAGTTGCTGACCCTGCCAGCAAATGAGTGGCTGAATTTCCACGTCTGGGCGAAATTAGGCGCCGGCAAACAGCCCCGGTGGAATTTGGAAGTGACCCTGCCCGGCAAATCGCCGGTGCAATTCCTGGACCAGCCCTGCCACAGTTCCCGGTTTCAAACCCTCACCTGGATTGGGTTCAGCAGCGTCGGCAATGGCAACGGAATTTTTTACCTCGATGACTTTGCCGTGGATGTGAATTAGCATCCACGTATCGGCTAGGTTTGCGGCCGGCTGTCGCACCCGGATTACTGACTCGGCTTGGCGCTGAGTTCCTTGACCTGCGCTTCCAGTTCACGCAGCCGGCGGATCAGATCCGGCAACTGTGTGACGCCAATCCATTGGCGCTTGGCCTGTTTGTCCGGTGCCGCGGGAATACCCAGTACCCGCCCGCCATCCTCGATATCCCGCATGACGCCGGATTTGGCGCCGATGGTCACCTGATTGCCGAGCTTCAAATGGCCGGCAATGCCTGATTGCGACGCGACCACGCAGTAGTTGCCCAGCCGGGTGCTGCCCGCAAAACCCACCTGGCCCATGATCAGGCAATGCTGCCCCAGCACCACGTTGTGGGCCATGTGCACCAGGTTGTCAATTTTGCTGCCCGCACCGATGACCGTGGGCCCGAGCGCGCCCCGGTCAATGGCCGAGTTCGCCCCGATCTCCACGTCGTTACCAATTTCCACATGGCCGAGCTGCAGCACCTTCCGGTGCCGGCCTTCGTCAAACACATACCCATAACCGTCCGACCCAATGGTCGTACCGGCGTGAATGCTGACGCGGTCTCCAATCTTCGAACGGGCATAAATCACGACATTGGGGAACAACCGGCCGTCCGCGCCGATGGAACTGTCGCGGCCCAGGAAATTGCCGCCCATGAGCACCGTGCGGGCGCCGATGCGCACGCCGTCGCCAATGACGCAGTGGGGCCCAATCTCCGCCGTAGTGTCCACCTGGGCCGTGGCCGCAATGATCGCGGTGGGGTGAATGCCGGGCACTGCGGTTTCCGGCGGGAAAAACAATGGTAGAATCCGGGCGGCGGCCACCCGGGCATTGGCCACGCGGATGACCGTTTTTTGGGCCGAGGTCAGATTGCCTGCCACCAGGATGGCGCTGGCCTGGCTTTTTTCGGCAGCGGCGAAATAAGCCTCGTTGTCGGCAAAGGTCAGGTCGCCGGGGCGGGCCAGTTCGGCGGGCGCAAAGCCGGTGAGGGAAACGGAGGCGTCGCCGAGGACTTCACCCCGGAGTTGGGTTGCAATTTGAGCCGCGGTGAATGTCATAAGCTTGAAGGGGATCGGTTAATGTTGGCCTGCCATGCCGCAGATTTCCCGGAATTGCGCGGCAGGGCAAGGCCCAATTTGCGCCAGTTCCGGGTGGAGCGGGCGGGCGGAATGGTCCAGCACGCGCTTGCCGCCTGCCCGGCCCGGCCCTAAGCTGGTATCCATGAACAGTGCGCCTCTGTTGACCCGATGAAAGATTCTCCGCCGCTCATTGAGCAATTGCGGTCGGCCGCCGCTTTGCTGGAGCAGATTGCCGGCAATCGCGCCTTGCTCGCCGAAATTTGCGAGGCCGACCGCACCCGCCTGTTGGCCGCCGCCGGGCGTATTTCCCGGCCTGATGCCGTGCAACGGCGCCAGTTGGTGAAGGCGAGCAAACGCCAACGCAAGGCCAAAAAACTGGAACGCGACCAGACGGTGCTGAACGGCACCGGCATCCGGACCCTGCGGCAGAAACCCGTGTTTGTGACGCCCAATCTCCCGCCGCCGCCCGCCGCCGAGCCGCAGGAAGTGGCCGATGATCCGGAGTTTCGTGACGTGGTAGAGCCGCAGAACTGCTACATCTGCAAACAGGATTACGCCACCATCCATCATTTCTACGACCAGCTTTGCCCGGCATGCGCGGAGCTGAACTTCCGCAAGCGCACCGAACTGGCCGATCTGCGCGGGCGGGTGGCATTGCTTACCGGCGGCCGGGTGAAAATCGGCTACCAGGCCGGCATCAAACTGCTCCGGTGCGGCGCCCACCTCATCGTCACCACGCGGTTTCCGCGCGACTCCGCCGTGCGGTATGCCGCCGAGCCGGATTTCAAGGAATGGGGTCACCGGCTGGAAATTTTTGGGCTTGATCTGCGGCATACGCCGAGCGTGGAGGCATTTTGCCGGCACGTGATGACCAAATATTCGCGGCTGGATTTCATCGTCAACAACGCCTGCCAGACCGTGCGCCGGCCGCCGGATTTCTACGCACACATGATGGACCGGGAACAGGGGCCGCTGCATGACTTGCCGCCGGACGCGGCGCGGTTGCTGGGCGCGTACGAGGGATTGCGCGGTTATCATTTGCTACCGGAAGGTCCGGCAGACCCCAGGACAAATGGACTGGCTCCAGCGCCGGAGCCGGCAACCGTCGCCTTGGCCGGCCTCACGCACGCCGCGGCGCTCTCGCAGGTGCCATTGCTGGCGGAGGAAATGCAGGCGCAGCAGGCGCTATTTCCCCAGGGCCGGTTGGATCAGGATCTCCAGCAGGTGGATTTGCGCGAGCACCATTCCTGGCGTTTCCTGATGCACGAAGTGCCCACCGTGGAATTGCTGGAGGTGCAACTGGTCAATGCCATCGCGCCCTTCATCCTCAATGCCCGGCTCAAGCCGCTGATGCTGCGCACCCCGGAGCGCGACAAGCACATCGTGAACGTCTCCGCCATGGAAGGGCAGTTCTACCGCAAGTTCAAAACCACGCGGCACCCGCACACCAACATGGCCAAGGCCGCGTTGAACATGATGACGCGCACTTCCGCCGCCGATTACCATGCCGATGGCATCCACATGAACGCCGTGGATACCGGCTGGGTGACCGATGAGGACCCGGTGCAGATTGCCGCGCGCAAGGTTCAGGAGCACCGCTTCCACCCGCCCCTGGACATCGTGGATGGTGCGGCACGCATCGTGGACCCCATCATTGCCGGGTGCAATACCGGCCAGCATGTCTGGGGCAAGT
This sequence comes from Dongiaceae bacterium, assembly GCA_035492855.1. GTDB lineage: Bacteria > Verrucomicrobiota > Verrucomicrobiia > Limisphaerales > JAFMIX01 > JAFMIX01. Next base: position 4,790 of record DATJIU010000060.1, read on the forward strand.
TCCTCAAGGACTACAAGGAAACGGACTGGTAACGTCAGTTCCGGGCAGATCTGGTTGCGGGGCGGCGGTTATTCGATTCCCAGCAATTCCACCTCAAAAACCAGCGTGGCGTTGGGAGGAATGGCCCCGGGATAACCGTGTTCCCCGTAGGCGAGGGCCGGCGGGATGGTCATTTTGACCTTGTCGCCCACGCGCATGGTCGCCACCCCCTGGTCCCAACCGGCAATCACCTGGCCGGCGCCCAGCACAAAGGCGAACGGCTCGTCGCGGTCCACCGAACTGTCGAATTTTTTGCCGTCGGTGAAACAGCCGGTGTAATGCACGCTCACCGTGTCGCCCGACTTGGGGACGGGCCCGGTCCCGGTGGTGAGTTTTTCAATCTGCAAATCAGTTTTTGCCATGCCGCAGTTTCGCCGCGAAGCC
>DATJIU010000061.1:0-10062 GCA_035492855.1 Dongiaceae bacterium
GAGGACAAGACCTGCATCAACCTGTTGCTCGATGGCAAGGTGGTCCGCACCGCCACCGGGCCGAACACGGCGTCCGGCGGCAGCGAACATTTGCAGCCCGGCCAGTGGGACGTCTCCGAGTTTATGGGCCGGGAGGTCACGTTGGAAATTGTGGACGACGCCACCGGCACCTGGGGGCACATCAACGTGGACCACATTGTGCAGAGCGACAAACGCAATGGCGCCGGGATGGTCCAGCGCAATATCACCCGCGATATTGCCATCACCCAGCCGTTTCTTAATTTCCCCGTAAAGACCGGCGCGCCGATGCGCCGCGTCAGTGTGGCGGTGGATGGCAAAACCGAACGCAGTTTTGACATTGAACTGGCCGACGGGCAGCCCGATTGGTGGGCATTTCTCGATGCCACCCCGTACGAGGGCAAAACTGTCACCATCAAAGCCAACCGGCTCACGGAAGATTCCACCGGCCTGAGCGCCATTGACCAGTCCACCGAAATCAAGGGTGCGTGGGATGTGTATCACGAAGTGTTGCGGCCGCAGTTCCATTTCACCTCGCGCCGGGGCTGGCTCAACGACCCCAACGGCCTTGTTTATTACCAGGGGGAATACCATCTGTTCTACCAGCACAACCCATACGGCTGGAACTGGGGCAACATGCACTGGGGACATGCCGTGAGTACCGACCTGGTGCATTGGCGCGAACTGCCCACGGCGTTGTATCCGGACAAGCACGGCACCATGTTTTCCGGCTCCGCCGTGGTGGACTGGCACAATACCGCCGGGTTCCAGACCGGCAGCGACCCCGCGCTCGTGGCCATGTTCACCGCCGCCGGCAATCCTTTTACCCAGGGAATCGCCTACAGCAACGACCGCGGCCGCACCTGGATCAAGTATGATAAAAATCCGGTGCTCGGCCACATCGCCGCCGAGAATCGCGATCCCAAGGTGGTCTGGTACGCGCCCGAAAAGAAATGGGTGATGGCCCTCTACCTCGACCACAGCGACTATGCACTGTTCAGCTCGCCCGACATGAAGCAATGGCAGAAGCTGAGCGACGTCAACCTGCCGGGCGATTCCGAATGCCCGAACTTTTTTGAAATCCCGCTCGACGGCAACACCAACAACCTGCGCTGGGTATTCTTCGGCGCCAGTGGCGTGTATCTCGTGGGCCAGTTCGACGGCCAGAAATTCACGCCCGAGACGGCGCCGCAACATTTGCATCACGGCAATTGCTGGTACGCCTCCCAGGTTTATTCCGACATCCCCGCCGCGGATGGCCGCTGCATCCTCGTGCCGTGGGGCCGGCTGCCGAATGGCGAAATTTTCCGCGGCCAGACGTTTAATCAGATGATGGGCTTGCCGGTGGAGTTGACCTTGCATTCCACCGGTGCGGGCGCCGTGCTGAACGTGACTCCGGTGCGCGAACTGCAATCACTTCGGCAGGCCACGCATGACATTCCGGCGCAGCCGTTAGCTCCCGGGGAGAATGCGCTGAAAGGAATCTACGGCGACCTGTTTGAAATCGAGGCCGCGTTGACAGTAGGGGATGCCAAGGAGATAGCCTTTGATCTGCGCGGTGTGCCGGTGGTGTACGACGTCGCGGGTCAGAAGCTTTCCTGTCTGGGCAGCACGGTGACGCTCGTGCCGAAGGACGGTGTCATCGCACTTCATCTGTTTGTGGACCGTGCCGCAGTAGATATCTATGGCGGCGACGGCACTTTGTACCTGCCGATGGCCCAGGCGCTCGCGCCGCAACACCAAAGCCTCAAGCTGACCAGTTCCGGCGGCACCGCCGGCATTGTGTCGCTCAAGGTTTATGAATTGAAATCGGCGTGGGAATCCAAATGATTTTTTGCGTCATCTCAAGATGTTCTTGGCCAGCAGCTACGCGCGCCCTGACGTTATTGTTGGGGCTGGCGTGTTTTGGGGCGGCGCAGCGGGTGCTGGCGGCCGAGGTAACCCTGGATTCTTTGTTGCAGGAATTGACGGACTTTAGCGCCGTGGCCCGCTGGCCGGCGCCGGCCTACACCACGCATCAATCCAGCAGTTATGACCGCACCGAGGTGGCGCCGGACCAGCCCGGCTGGTTCGCCAACAATGATTTCTCGCAGTATGTCCGCGAAGAAACGCATGCCGGCCGGACCGAGAAGGTGATGCTGGATGTGGCCGGCCCGGGAGCCATCGTCCGCTTCTGGCTCACCACCGTGCAAAACAAGAAGGGCACGCTCCGCATTTATTTGGATGGCAGCGCCGAGCCGGTGCTCACCTTTCCCGCGTATGACCTGCTCACCGGCGATTTGAAGCTGGGCGCGCCACTCGCGCAGCCGCATCCGGGCTACAGCCCCAACAATAACGGCGGCGACACGCTGATGTTGCCCATTCCCTACGCCAAGCATTGCAAGGTCACTTGGGAGGAGGCTGGCGAAGGCCCGCGCTATTACCAGATTGATTACCGTACCTACGCGCCGGGAACCGCCGTGGAAACCTTCACGCCGGGGATTTTGGCCCGGGCGCGACCACTGATTGAGGCCACTGGCAAAAGATTGCTCGCGCCGCCCGATGCTTCCGGTGGCCGCGTAATCTCGCTCAACCGGGTAGTGCCGGCAGGCGAAAGCACGACCTTGGATTTGCCGGCCGGTCCGGCGGCGATCCGGCGGTTGGAACTGGCCCTGAATGCCGGGGCCACCACGCTGACCGACCAGCAGTTGCGCTCGGTCATCATCAAAATTGCGTTTGATGGGAACGAAACGGTGTGGTGTCCTGCCCCCGATTTCTTCGGCAGCGGCGCCGGCCTCAATCCGTTGCAAAGCTGGTATCGTACCGTGACTACCGATGGCCGCATGATTTGCCGCTGGGTGATGCCCTACGCCAAAACCGCACGCGTGACGGTGTCTAATCTCGGCCCCGCAGCCGTGGCGGTGGCGCTCTCCGCCGGCACCGGTCCCTGGCATTGGGATGCCCGCAGCATGTATTTCCATTCCACCTGGCACTACGACGGCGATTTGCAGACGCCGCCCGTGCGCGATTGGGAAGCCATCCATCTGACGGGCCGCGGCGTTTACGTGGGCGATACTTTGTCATTGTTCAATTACATCCCCACCTGGTACGGCGAAGGTGATGAGAAGATTCGCGTGGACGGCGAGGCGCTGCCGTCATTTCTCGGCACGGGCATGGAGGATTACTACGATTATTCCTTCGCGCCGCGGGGGCTCATGCAAACGCCGTTTGCCAACCAGGTGCGCGTGGACCAGCGCATGACTCAGGGGCACAATATCATGACGCGCACCCGCAATTTGGATGGCATTCCGTTTTCCCATTCGCTCGATTTCGTGTTTGAACTCATCTCCTGGAAACCCACCCGGTTGATCTACGCGATGACAACCTACTGGTACGCGTTCCCCGGCACGACGGCCGACGTGCGACCGCAACCGGACGCCGCCACACGACCCGTGCCCACACTCGCTGAGGCCGCCGCCGCCGCCGCGCCCAAACATTGGCCCGGCGCCATCGAGTGCGAAAAACTCCGGGTACACGGCAAGTCTGGTGATTTCTCTGTGCGCGAGCAGGACATGGAACCATTCGACGTCACCCGTTGGAGCGGCGGCGCGCAATTGCTGGGCGTGCCGCAGGGAGTGGGGGATTTTGTGGAACTGGAAGTGCCGGTGATTGCCGGTGAAACCCGTGACTGGCAGCTCTACGCCACCCAGGCGCCGGACTACGGCAAACTGCGTTTCTTTGTTGATGGCCGGGAATTGCCAATGGAGTTTGACGGCTATGCCCCGGACGTCCGGCCCGCCCCGCCGCTGGATTTGGGTGCCGTCACCGCCGCCACGAACGTTTGCATTTTGCGCGTGCAAGTGATGGGGGCAAACCCCAAAGTTGCCGGCGACAAACACCTTTTTGGGCTCGATTGCCTTAAATTAATCAAACCATGAAAAAACAAATATTGTTCTGGTCCATCACTTCCGCCCTCGCGGGATTTCTGTTTGGATTCGACACCGTGGTCATTTCCGGCGCCGAACAGACCATCCAGCACCTCTGGGGATTGAGTGACAAGCTGCACGGTATTGTCATTGGCTCGGCCTTGTACGGCACGGTGCTGGGCTCGCTCATCGGCGGCTGGCCGACCGACAAATTGGGCCGGAAGAAAACCCTGTTGTTCATCGGCGTGCTCTACGTGATTTCTGCCATCGGTTGCGCTTTGGCCAACAATGTCTGGCTGTTTTTCGTGGCCCGGTTCCTGGGCGGCCTGGGCATCGGCATTTCCACGGTCTGCTCGCCGCTTTACATCTCCGAAATTGCCCCGGCGGATTACCGGGGACGGCTGGCGGGCATGTTTCAGTTCAACATCGTGTTTGGCATTCTCATTGCCTTTGCCTCCAATGCCCTGATTGACCGGGTGGTGGGCGGGGCCAACGCCTGGCGTTGGATGCTGGGCGTGGCGGCGTTTCCGTCGCTGATCTATGCCATCATGTGTTTCGGCCTGCCCGAAAGCCCGCGCTGGCTCATCGGCCGCCGCAATGACCGGGCCGCCGGGCTGGCGGTGTTGAAGTTGATTGAGCCGGAGAAATCCGATGCCCAGCTCGCTGCCCATGCGGATGAAATCCTCGCCGCCGGCGCCTCGGAACAGCACGCCGCCGCCGGATTCTGGACCATGCGGCTGTGGAAGCCCATGGCGCTGGCGTTCCTCATTGCCTTTTTCAACCAGCTCTCCGGCATCAATGCCATTTTGTATTTTGCCCCGCGCATTTTTGAAATGGCCGGGTTCGCGCAGCAATCGGCCATGCTCCAGTCCATTGGCCTCGGGGTGACGAATCTGCTGTTTACCTTTGTGGGCTTGTGGCTGATTGACCGGTTGGGCCGGCGGACGCTGCTCTATATCGGATCGTTTGGCTACATTGCCTCGCTGGGGCTCACCGCCTGGGCGTTTTTCACCCAGCATTTCAGCATCGTGCCGGCGTGCATCTTTGCCTTCATTGCCGCCCATGCCATCGGGCAAGGCACGGTCATTTGGGTGTTTATCTCCGAAATCTTTCCCAACCGCCATCGCGCGGGGGGCCAGGCACTGGGGAGTTCCACCCATTGGGTTTTTGCCGCGACTTTGGCTACTGTATTCCCCATTATGGTGAACTGGTCCGGCGCCAAGGAGGACCCCCAGCGGGCTTGGTACATCTTTGCCTTCTTTTGCGGCATGATGGTGCTGCAACTGGTGTGGGTTAAACTGATGGTGCCGGAAACCAAGGGCGTGCCTCTGGAAGAAATGCAGCGCAAACTGGGCATCGAATTTGATGCCGAGCCCGGCGCCAGCGGCGCTGTTCGGGTGCATTAGTATGATTAACGGGCCGGGGGATACCCGGCCCGATTGGTTTTAAGACTTTTTATGAGTTTTCGCGTTATTGGCATCGGTGAGGTGCTGTGGGATGTGTTGCCGTCGGGTCCGCAATTGGGTGGGGCCCCGGGGAACTTTGCCTGCCACGCCCGGCAGTTGGGCGCGGTGGGGCAGGTGGTGTCCCGGGTGGGCAATGACCCCTACGGGCGGCAGGCGTTATCGCGGTTTGCCGCCATGGGGCTGGATGTGAGCCTCGTGCAGGTGGACGAGCAACTGCCTACCGGCACCGCCATCGTGGCCCTGGACGCCACCGGCACGCCGCACTTCACCATCACACCTGGAGTGGCGTGGGATGCGGTGACGCTCACGGAAGCGGCGCTCACAGCCGCCCGCGAGGTTAGTGCCATTTGCTTCGGCACCCTCGCCCAGCGCACTCCGGCTGCGGCCGCGGCCATCCAACAACTCGTGGCCGCCACCCCGGCCGCGGCCCTGCGCATCTTCGACATCAACCTACGCCAGGGATTCTACAGCCGGGAACTGCTTGAGCAGGGCCTGAACCTGGTGAATGTGCTGAAGTTGAACGACGCGGAACTCGCGGTGCTTACGCCCATGTTTGGTCTGACGGGAAGTGTTAACGAGCGTATTGTGCAATTGGCACGGCAGTTTGAACTGCGCTGCGTTGCCCTGACCCGGGCGGAAAACGGTAGCTTGCTTTACCAGGCGGGTCGCTGGTCGGAACTGCCCGGGCGCAAGTTTGTGGTGGCGGACACTGTGGGCGCGGGCGACGCCTTCACCGCCGGCCTGGCGATGGGCCTGCTGCATCAACTGCCATTGGATGACGTCCACCGCAACGCGGCTGACATTGCCAACTTTGTCTGCTCCTGTCCGGGCGCCACACCCACCCTGCCGCCGCAACTCTGCGCCGCGTTCCTGGAAAACTGCAAGGCGGCCTGATTCCCGGAGCCCGGCCATTCCGGCTGCGGAAAATTCTACCGCGCCCGGTTTGATTCGCGTAGGCTGTCACCCAGCCTGAACGCGATGAACCCTCATTCTCCAACCAATCCTGGCAGCCGGCGACGACTGATATGGCGGCGCGGGATGGTGATCTTGCTGGGGATTGCCGGTTTGGTTTGGGGCTTGGCCGCGCCATTGTGGGGGGCTGATTTGGCCGCGCCACCGGTCAACTTCTCCGAGCCGTATGAGAGTCCCACCAACGGACTGGGATCATGGATCTGGACGAAGACCAATTTCAACGGCCAGACCTGCCAGTTCTGGCGCAAGTTTGAGATCCCTCCGGGCGCGAAGGTGGTGAAGGCCCGGCTGGCCATGACTGCGGATGATGAGTTTACACTGTTCCTCGATGGCCGGGAACTGGGGCGCGGGGTCGACTGGCGCGAGTTGTACGACTTTAATTTTCTGGCACCACTACTGACGCCGGGGAGTCACATCCTGACGGTTCGCGCGTTCAATTCTGTCCATTTTGCGGGCCTGATTTGCGGATTGCGGATCGAACTGGCCGATGGCCGCCACCTCGCCCTTAAGTCGGACGAGACCTGGTACGTCGTCCCGGACGGCGTCAAGAACCTCAATAAAATCCGGGAAGCTCCGCTCGATTGGCAGCCGGCCGTCGTGGAAGCGCCCTTCGGTGGGGCGCCCTGGATACCGTTTCCAGTGAACATTGACAAAATGCCCGCGCTGCAGCCGGTAAAAATTTATTTCTGGCAGACGGGCTGGTTTCAAATCACGCTGCTGTGCGTGTGCGGGCTGGTGATATTGTTCAGTCTGCGGCTCATGGCCCAATTGGCGCTGCACCAGAAGGAGCGCTGGCTGCTGCAGCAGGAGCGGTCGCGCATCGCCCGGGAAATCCACGACGACATTGGCGCCCGGATGACGCAACTGGTGTTGCTGGGTGAGGTGGCCCAAAGCGGCCTGCCGTCGGGATCGGAAATGAGCCAGCACCTGGTGCATATCTGCGAGGAGGCGCGCGGATTGTTGTCCACCATGGACGAAATTCTCTGGGCGGTGAATCCGCGCCGGGACACCTTGCGGGATTTTACGGCTTACGTGTGCAATTACACGCAGACCTTCCTGAAACCGACGTCCATTCAGCCGCTCTTTGAGGTGGATGCGGAAATGGAAGCGGCCACCCTGGACCTGCCGGTGCGCCGCAGCCTGCTCATGGCGATCAAGGAGGCGCTCAACAACGCCGTCAAATACTCCGCCGCCACGGAACTGCGCCTGCAAATCAGCCGCCACGGCCAGCGGCTGATCGTCGTGGTCCAGGACAACGGCCAGGGGTTTGACCCGGTGAACCCGAAGTCCGAACGCAACGGGCTCACCAACATGCTGCACCGGATGAAGGAACTCGGCGGACATTGCCACATTCACAGCCAGCCGGGCCACGGCTGCCGGGTGGAATTCAATCTGCCTGTGCGGGTGATGCGGGTGCTGAAGCCGCCGGAGCAATACAACCGGTGGGGCTGGTTCTGATTTCCGGGGGCGAACCGCAGCGACCCGGCTCAACCGCCAATGCCTATGAAAACTTCAAACCTGATTCGCCGCGGGATGGCCGGAATGCTGATCGTCGCCGGCCTGACGTTGGCAGCCCGGGCCGCCGAACCGTTGCCGCTTCCCCTCACGCCGGGGCCGTTCGCCGGCACCATGGATTCGCTGACGAACTACACCTGCCCGGAATGGTTTCGCGACGCGAAATTTGGCATCTGGGCGCATTGGGGCCCGCAAGCCGTGCCCGAGGAAGGCGACTGGTACGCCCGCCAGATGTACCAGCAGGGTTCCAAGGATTACGAGGATCACCTCAAACGCTGGGGGCATCCCTCCACCAACGGCTGGAAAGACATCATCCCCCTATGGCACGCGGAAAATTGGGATCCGGACAAACTGATGAAACTCTACAAGGCGGCGGGCGCCCGGTATTTCGTCAGCATGGGCTCGCATCACGATGATTTTTTCCTGTGGAACTCGCCGTTGCACGCGTGGAATTCTGTCAATTACGGGCCGCATCGCGACGTGGTGGCCGCCTGGCAAAAAGCGGCCCGGGCCAACGGCCTGCCGTTTGGCGTGTCCGAACATCTCGGCGCGAGCTTCACCTGGTTTCAGGTGGCGCATCAGTCCGACCAGACCGGTCCGCTGGCCGGCGTGCCGTATGACGGCGCCAATTCAAACAATTGGGACTTGTACCACTTCCCGGCGCAACCGGGCGATACCAACTGGTATTCCCAGGACCCGCGCTGGCAGCAGCAATGGTACGCCGAGATCAAGCAACTCGTGGATACCTACCATCCCGACCTGTTATACAGCGACGGTGGCGTGGCATTTGGCAATGCCGTGGGGTTGAGCCAGATTGCCAATCTGTACAACGACAGCCTGCGTCAGCATGGCAAGGTGACCGCCGTGTATAACTGCAAGCAGCCGTCCAACGGCCGCTGGGTGCAGGATTACGAGCGCGGCGTGGGCGGAGGAATCGATCCGTATCCGTGGCAATGTGACACCTCCATCGGCGACTGGTTTTACAACAAGCACTGGAAGTACCAGCCGTTGAGTTGGACGGTTCACATGCTCGTGGACATTACCAGCAAGAACGGCAACCTGCTCCTGAATGTCGTACTCCGTCCCGACGGCACGCTCGACCCTGAAGTGGAAACGATGCTGCGTCAACTTGCCGAGTGGACCAAGATAAACGGCGAGGCCATCTACAGCACGCGCCCGTGGGTGGTGTTTGGCGAGGGCAAGGTCAAGGCCAAGGGCGGGGCGTTCAAGGAGAATTTCCAGTACACTGCCGAAGACATCCGGTTTACCACCAAGGGCAAAACGCTCTACGCCATCGCCCTGGGCTGGCCGACCAACGGCCAGTTGGCCATCCGTTCCCTCGCCCGGATGGAGGATCCCGGGGCGAATCACATTCAACGCGTAGAACTGCTGGGTCATCATGGCCGCCTGAAATTTACCCAGACAACCAAAGGACTCACCGTCCAACTGCCCGCCGAAAAACTCAGCGACCTTACCTGTTCCTTGCGCATCACCGGCCGCCACCTGCAACCCGCCGCCATTGAGCCGACCGTGAATGTCCTTGCTCCAGATGCTTCCGGCCGGCTCATGCTCACTGCGGATGATGCCGTGCTGCATGGGGACCAATTGCAGTTGGAAGAAAAGGGCGGCCAGTCCGACATTGGCTGGTGGAACCACCGCGAGGAGTCGGTTTCCTGGACGGCGCGCGTGGCCCGCGCCGGTACCTACCATGTGAGCGCCGTGGTGGCCACCATGCCGGGGACCGCGCACTTTGCCGTTGCCGTGGGCGACCGGGTGATTGCCGCCACATTGCCCACCACGGGCGATTGGGGCCGGTTTGTTACCGTTGATCTGGGCAACGTAGATCTCACAGCCACGAACCATTTGGAAGTGCGCGTCTGCTCACAGACGGACGCAGCCTGGCAACCCATCAATCTGCACGCAGTAGAACTGACACTCGTGTCGGCGCCGTAACCGGAAGAAGGCGGCAATTTTTCGGGTGGGGCCAATTAAGCTTTACGGTTGGGTTGTCGCGCCCGGCCCCCCGTTACATCCCGCCGGACGGAATTTCCATTTTCCAAACTTGCCGAAGGCGGGAGGTATCGGTAGGGTATCAATGTGCCGACGCACCCGGTTTTGCGGTCGCCGCAGTGGCGCCGCAGCCGGCAGCGCCCGGACCCCGGGTTTGCCAGCGTAGCTCAGTGGTA
>DATJIU010000062.1:0-41596 GCA_035492855.1 Dongiaceae bacterium
CGGTGTTTTGCCAGATTGTCCACGCAATTCGCCAGAATCTCTACCGGCAGGCCCGCAGGCTCCGCCGGAGCGGGAACGGCGCGCGCCCGGAAAGGTCAAAAAACCGGGCTGGAAAATAGCGGCAGGCGAATTTTTGTTTAACAATTTTTTTGGTTTTTGCCGAACCCGTTCGGGAGCAAAGGGCCGCTAGGCTTGGTTGGAACGCATTTTTCGACCCCCAAAAAGCGCTCCAAAAATTTGGTTAATGGTTAAACCACATGGTTTCCCGGAGCGGGTTAGAATGCTTGCCGGTATGCGAAAAACCGCAACCAGAGCCGGCCTGCGGGCCGGGGAGATGGAGTCCCGGGACGAACGTCCCGCGGCGAGGGCGAAGCTATGCCCAATGCGGTCCCACCGGCGATCTCCCCGGAGGGGGTTGCCGCCGCCGGCGACCCCTGCCACCAAACCCGCGACAGGAAAAGTGAAATTACCAAACGAACCCAAAATAAAACGGCGAAATAAAATGCGTAAGATTCAGCAAATAAACATCCTGTGATATTTTTAGCCGTCAAAATGAATTGGGTTCGTTTGGCTTCGTTAGGGGGATCCCCGACGAGGGAAAAAGGAGGTGACGGCTAATGTTCCAGCACCAACTTGAGGTCATGCCGGTCAGCGGTCTTGGCCTTCCAGTCAAACGTCACCTGGCCCTGCGCATCGGTCTGGAGTGGCCGCAAGATTTTCCCGTCCACATAGAATTGGTACGTGGTGTTGGGTTTCAATCCCCGGATCACGTGCGCAATCGTGGCGCCTTTCTGGGAAGGCGTTTCGCTCCAAGTGCGACGCGCGGTGGGGTCGTCGGGCCAGCTTTCCACGGCCACCACCAGATGCGAGTTGGCGGGCGGCGTCGCCACCAGCGCCCAGTCCGGTGCCGTTCTGGGAAAATACTGGAGGCCGCTGGTGGTGGCATTGACGGCGAAGGGTTGCGCGTCGAGCAGCGTGCAGTTCCCCACGGTGACGCCACTGGCTTCGGTGCTCAGGTCAATCTCGTAACGTTGGCCGCGCAGTTCATACTGGAGGCGGGTGCCGTTGAGTTCCGGCGTAAGATGCGGCTCCAAGTAGAGGCGGTTGGGCCGGGGCTGGATGCCGTAGATGTCGCGGTACAATCCCACCACGGGCATGCAATTGCCGGCAAGGATGTCGTCGCCTTCGCCGCGCTGCGATTGCCGCAGATAGCGTTGATAAGACAGTCCGTCCTGGGCGTAGCAGGCCAGGGTGTTCTTCACATATTTGAGCGCCAATGCGGGCCGGTAGGCGGCATAGGCGCGGACGCCGAGTTCGCCCCACGAAAGAAAGATGTCGCCATTTTCATACTTGGGAAACGGGAAGTTGCTGCCGGCGCCTTCGGCCGTTTCGTAGGGGAAAAAGCTGAGCGGCCAGTAGAACAATTTCTCCTTCTGCATCTCAAATTCCATCCGGGCCAGGATGGCCCGGCCGCGGGTACGGTCATCGCAGAGCCCGTAGGCGATGGCCGCAAAATTGACCGGCGTGACGAGGTTGTTGCCATGCACGGAGCCGTCCTTGTCGTGCCAGTACACATACCATTGATTGGTGGGATCCCAGAAGCCGCCCGTGGCGATGGGTTGGTTGAAGCTGGCCTTCAACCGCGCGGCAAAGGCGCGGTAGTCCTGGGCCTTCGCGGTGTCGCCCAGGGCGGTCTCGGCCTCGGCCCAAAGATTCAGTGCGGCGTAGAGCTGGGCATTGATGAAGGCGTTCTCGTACGAAGCCCAGATGATGTCAATCCAGTCGCTCCCGCGCTGTTGTGTGTGCGAGTCGGTGAGCATGGCCACCAGCCCGGTGTCGCCCACCTCGCGACGGGTCAGGTAGGCGAGGGCGCGTTCGCAGGATTCCTTGTGCCCGGCCAGCCAGGTGCGGTCCCCGGTCAGATAATATTGTTCGACCACGTTCATCACGTAGTCCGGCTGGGAATCCAGGAGGTAACCCCATTGCGCCTCGTAGAAACCATTCTGGTCATAGGTGCCCGGCATGGCGTCAAACGGGCCGTAGGTCCAGCGCGATTTCACGCGGCCATCCGGTTCGATGGCGTGGTCGCGGGCATTGTCCAGAAAGGCGGCCACATTGGCCGTGTAATCGGGCGCGGCCAGGGCGGCGGCGATTTGGGCAAAGAACGGTTCGTGCAGGCAAATGTAGCCGGAGCGCCAGCCGTTGCCGCCGACGAGTTTCGCGTCAATCACGCCGTAGCGCGCCACGGTGTTGAACAGTTCGCGAACGTTGGCGCCGTCCAGCCCCACGAAGGTGCCGCGATTGTAAGTCTGGGCGTAGTCCAGGGCTTGCAGGGAGAATTCGGCGGTCACTTCCGAGGGGGAAACGGTCACCGACCGCCACAAATCCTGCCGGTCGCCGAGGAAACGGCTCTGGCCGTGTTTGGGCTGCAACGATTCCGGGCTGACCGCATAGTTGAACGAAAAGCCATCGTCCTCCTGCCGCGAGAACCGGCCCGCGCCAAAGGTGCCGTTCGCCAATTGGGGAGTAATGCGCAGGGCATCGTTGGTCGCTGCGTTCCAAAATGTCACCGTTCCAAAATGGCCGCCATAGGTGGCGTTGGGGCGGTCCAGGTACTTGTTCCAAATCACCCCGCCGTTGTCCAGCAACCCGCCGGTCCACGTGGCGAGGTTGCGGAAATTCCATTGCGGAAACGCGAGGTCGGTGGCGGTGATTTCACCCGAATATTTGCGGGTGATTTTCCAGACGATCCGATCGGGCAGCGAAGTGAACTTCCAGGTCTCCTGAATCTCCTGTCCTGCCGGGCCAAACCGGATGCCGTTGACCGTGACCGTGTCTTTGCCGACGGCAACTTCGGCATGCGGCGCGCTCCGCGACGTGAACCAGTTCGTGCCGATCTGCACGCCCGTATAAACGCCCGCCGGTGCGGCCACCTCGCGACCGCGCACAACGACCTGGTCCAGCACACAACCCGTCTGGCAGTTCAACCGCAGAGTCAATTGGCCGGCGCCGTCGCTGAGCGTTACCAGTTGATGGGCGGCGTCCGCGGTAATCAATGGGGCGCTTCCTGCGGGAAGCAAGCTGCCGGACAAAATCAAGAGCGGCAGCGAGGACAGCCATCGGGGCATGGAGAATCGGGAAGGGCGCGGGGAATGGTTCATGGCTTGAGGGAAGAGGGTTTTTATAATTTTGCCAAAGGTTCAGGGTTGTACCAGAAGCGACACCGGGCCAATCAGTCCGGCGGGCCGGAGCCGGGATTTGGCATCATAAGACGTGCCCACTGCGGTCCAGGTCAGGCGTTGGTCGGGCGGCAGGCTGGCATCGCCAATCAGGCGGTTGGCCCAGGTGTTGACCACTTCCAGTTCCAACTGGTTGCCGGTGGGCCGGACCGCCGCGGTGATGTCCCGCTGCCAGGGAGCGCACCAGACCAGGCCGAGGTCCTGGCCATTCAGGCGGACACGCGCCATGTCGTGAACGGCACCCAAATCCAGGAGCAGTTTCCGTCCGCTGGCCCCGGCCGGGAGGTCAAAGGTTTTTCGGTAAACGGCGGTACCACTGTAATATTTGATACCCGGCTCGGGACGTTGCGTCCAGTCGGTCAGTTGGTCGAACGTCACCGCTTGCGGGCCGCCCCAGCGAGGATCAAAGGCAACCTCCCAGGGGCCGGTGAGTTCGCCGACGTTGGTGGCCTCGGGAAAGTTTTGCGCTCCGTGCTTCGGTTTGGCCGCCGATTTTTGGAAGACGACAAACACCGATTGCCGGGCCGCCAGTTTCAGAGGCACATAGGTATGCGTGCCGTCGGTAGCATATTCCGGCAGGTCCCGACGCGTGCCGGTGACGGCATCCCACAACTCGGGCTGCTTGCCGGAAACCCGGAAACCGGGACGGCAGGTTTGCGTGCGGTTCCGCTGGTTGGAGATGAAATAAATGTCGGCGTCAGCGGTGCCACGGTGAATCCAGGGAAGCTTGCCGTCTTCCAGCCCGGTAACATCCGCTGGCGCGGCCAGCCGGTCCAGTACTGGTTGCAGCGTCAGGCCCGAAAACACCCGGCCGCGGCCGTAGTGAACTTCCGTGACCGCTTGGCCGTCGCAATCCTGCCAGATTTCGGCAGCCAGTTTTTTCACCTGCGCATCCGCCGCAGGATAATTCGCAAGACTGGGCGAGCGGTCCGGTTTGGGGCCCAGCAGGCTGCCGCCGGCCTGGACCAGGTCCCGGATGTGGGTGAGCAGCTCGGGCCGCATGGATTCCAACGGCGGCAACACCAGCAGCCGGTAAGACATGCCATCGGGCAGCACGTAGCGGCCCGCCACAATTTTCATCCGGGCGATGGCCTCGGCATTGACGTAATCAAAGGAATATCCCGGCGGCAATGCGGGCTGCCGGGTGCCGGTCATTTTGGGCGCGTCTTCGCCGATGAAATAAGCGACGTCCGCGACGTAGTGGCCCTGTTGCAGCAGGAAGCTGGAGCGCTTCAAATAAGCCACCCAGTCCCGGGCCTCGGCGAACCACGTGTTGTGGTGGTTGAACTCGGTGCCGAACCAGGCATTCACTCCGGGAAACTTGTCATCGTAGGGCTGATGAATGTAAACATGCAGCAGAAAGTGGTTGATGCCCTCAGTCATGGCCCAGTCACCGCGCAGCTTGAGTTCCCACGGGGTCAGGGCCCAGTGCGGGCCTCCGGAGGTCCACGATTCCGCAGTGACAACCGGCTTGCCATAAATGTGCGCCGCCGAAGCCGCGTCGCGCAGCTCGATGCTGCCGAGGTCGCCGCCGGTCCAGAATTCCCCGCTGAGATCGCTCGACTGGCCGCCGTACTGCAACATTTCGCCCGGGTAACCCCAGTGGCCATAATTTTCCAGCCACAGCCGCAGCCCGTGTTTTTCTGCGTCCTGCCGCAGCCCGCCCACGTAGTCGTACGAGACCTTGTCGGCCACCAGCCGGCGCAAGTCCCACAGGAAACGGTCAGACTGGTCCGCGCTGCCGACAATCCGGCCGGTCAGCACCGGCAGCCACGGCAAGGGATCGTAGCCGTAAACTTTTTGAAATTCGGCTGCCAGTCCGTCCGTCCAGTTTTCCGGGCCCATCTCATAGCTGTCGGCCACGACGTGCCGGAACGATTTGCGTTCCGCCGCCGGCAAGCGCGCCAGTTCCTTGCCGATGAACTGTTCAAAGTGATAGTTCACCCACTGGCGGTTCATCTTGTCAATTTCGTACCCGGTGGCCTCGGGCGAGGCGGGGGCGTTGGAAACACCGGTTGGCGTCATGCCGGTCCGCAGGATGATCCATGGGCCGGCGGGCACCTGCCAATGAAGCGTGCCATCGGCGCTCATAAACTTGGTGAGATTGAGCACGTTGGTCGGGGAGATTGCCAGCGCGGGATACGGTCCGGTTTCTGCCGGCCAGAGATAATCATCCCACATGGGCTGGGGACTTTGGAACATCTTGTCCAATTGCTTCTCCGCATACCTTTCCAGGCGCGGAGCGGCGGAGAGTTCGATTTCCGCGAGTTCCCGGCGTCCGTCCATTTTGGTGAAGATCAGTTGAAAATGCCGGGAAGTCACCGCCGGGAACGCGATGGTTACGGGGGCGAACGGCACGGGCCCCACGTTCGGGTTGGGATTGGAACGGTCCAACACAAATGTGCGGAGGGATTGAAGCTGACCGTCGGCAGTTTCGGCTTTCAGTTCGCAGGTCATGGAGCAACGGTCTTGGGGCGGATGCAGGGTCAGACTGCGGGCGGTGTAGGCGTTGGGCACCGTAATATCTACCGTGACAGCGCCGCCTGCGGGAAAGGCGCAGGTGGTTTCGAGTTTGCCGTCACAGAGCTGGTCGGCATTGGTCACCGGAGGCGTGCATTGCACCTGGGGCGAGTGTTGGGCGATGGTGTCGCCATCCAGTTGGGGAGCGGGAAAAGCCAGCACCGCCACATCTTGAAACGGTTCCCGCGGCACCGGCAACTGGTTGGTGAAGGTAAGCGGACCTTCCACCCGGGTTACGGACTGCGCCAGATAGCGCATGGTTTGGGTGGATTGGACCCACGGGCCGCCGGACTGACTCCAGCCCGGGCAGTTGAACATGCCAATATCCACCCCCAGGCGCTGGCCCTCGCGGATGGCATGGTCCACCAACTGCCACCACTCCTCCGACAGCACCTTCACCGAGCCGCGGGATTCAGTGTCCACATCCACATTGCCGATGAACGCCTCGCCGATGCCCACCCGCTTCATGGCCTCCAGATCGTGGGTGATGCCTTCCCGGGAAATGTTATCACTGATCCAATACCAGTAACACCAGGGCTTGGTCGTATCCGGTGGATTTTGGAATCCATCGGCCAGCGAGTCGGCGGCCAGGGCCAGTCGGCTGCCGGGGGCGAGCAGGACAACCGCGGTCAAACAGTGGAACAAGAGATGCCGGAGGCGGCGGATTGTTACGGGGTGTGGTTTCATGCGTTTCGTTTCCCGGCAATGATTTGTTTTGTGATGCATCCGGCGGCTCTGGCTTTGGTCTACTATGTTGGGTGGCGGCCAGTTTTGCAGGGAAAAAATGCGGGTTGCCAAATTATCCACCAGATTTGTCATTCTCTCCACTGGTTGCCTTCCCCCCATATCCGTCATACTCCCCGGACCCTTTGGCCGGATCCGGGCGCCGGCGGTTTTGCCGGCGCCGCCAATATAAAAGATGGCGGATGCGGGGCGGCTGAAAGAGAATGCTAATCACACATGAAAATCACCGAAGTCAGGCTTTATACGATCAAGTCCGGCGACACCGGCGCGCGCGGCGCAGCCATGGGCGAATCCCAATACTGGGGCGGCGGCTGGCAGGCGCAGACGCTCATCTCCAATCCCATGTCGGTGTATCCGAAGTATGCCCGCATCCGTTCGCTGTGGATGGGCGGCGGGCAGGACCCGTACGTCATCGAAATTCTTACGGATGAAGGCGTGACCGGATTTTGTGCGAACTACGGCGGCGGCGAATTTGCCTGCGCCGTCATTGAGAAACATTTTAAGCGGTTCCTCATTGGGCAGGACCCCTTCAATATTGAGCTCATCTGGGACCAGATGAATCGCGCCACGCTGCCGTACGGTCTCGGCGGGGTGACCAGCATGGCCATGGCCGGCGTGGACCTCGCGCTCTATGACCTGGTGGGCAAGGCCCAGAAATTGCCGGTGTACAAGCTGCTCGGCGGGCAGACCAAGGAAGCCATTCCGTGCTACGTGACCATTCATCCGGACTTTGTGGATGCCTGGCGCGATCGCGGTTTCCTGGGGGTGAAGATTGCCGCGCCATGGGGCGTGGAAAGCGGCCGGGAGGGCATCAAGAAGATGGAGCAGCTCATTGCCAAACTCCGCCGCGAACTCGGCGACGACCAGGAGATCATGATTGATTGCTACCTGTCGTGGGACTTGGAATTTGCCGCGCGCGTGGCGGAGCGCGTTCGTGATTATGATGTGAAATGGTTTGAAGATCCGTTGCAAAACGGCTGGGCCACGGAGAACAACCGCATCCTGCGGGAACGCATCGCGCCCATCTTGGTGGCCACGGGCAATCTGGAATATCACCCCAAGGCATTCCATAACATCATCCACAACCACGCCACAGACATCATCCAGCCGGAGTTGCAATGGATGGGCGGCATTACCCCTGCGCGCTGGGTGGCGGCCATGGCCAAGCCTTACGACATGCCGGTCATCCCGCACGGCGCCAGCGTGTACAACTATCACTTCGTCATGGCCAACACGAATTCGCCTTACGCGGAATACCTTTCCGTGGGCAAGGGCGACGCCATCCAGCCCATTTTTGCTGTGCTCGAGGGCGAACCGTTGCCCGTGAATGGCAAAATATCTTTGGATCCCACCAAGCCCGGCTTTGGCGTGGAACTCAAGCGCGAGTTACTGGTGCCGTTCAAGTCCTGAGCGGGAGCTTCAACGCACAATAATTAAACGGTCAATCAACCCGATTATTCATGAATGTCCGAAATGTCAAACTGGCCCTGGTTCTGGCCCTGGTGAATTCATTCGCGGTAGCGGCATTTGCCGGAACCGATTTCAAGGTGGATCAGCTGCGGTGCGAGTACCGTGAAAATCCCGTGGGAATTGATGTCACCCAGCCGCGCCTGAGCTGGATTCTGGAATCCGACCGGCGCGGCCAAATCCAAACCGCGTATGAAATCGTGGTAGCCTCAACGCCGGAGCAGTTGGCCCAGGACCAGGGCGACCTTTGGGACAGCGGCAAGGTGAACTCGGATCAGAGTACGCTCGTGGCCTATGCCGGCAAGACGCTCGATTCCCGGATGCCTTGTTATTGGAAAGTACGGGCCTGGGATCGCGAGGGCCAGCCTTCGGCCTGGAGCGCTCCGGCGTTATGGAGCATGGGCTTGCTGCATCCGGAGGACTGGCAGGGTAAATGGATTGGCTGGGATCAGGGCGAAAGAACCAATGATTTTGGCGGCGCCCAATGGATTTGGTTTCCCGAGGGAAACCCGGCGCAAAGCGCCCCGGTGGCCACGCGTTATTTTCGGCGTGTCTTCGAATTGCCCGCCAGCCTCGGAAAACAATCCGCGATCATGACCATCACCGCGGATGATCAATTTGAACTCTATGTTAACGGTCAGTTGGCCGGAAAGGGCGATGGTTGGGGCAGCCCGCAGCAATTCGATGTGGCGAGTTTGTTAAGGCCGGGAACAAATTTGCTGGCGGTGGTGGCGCGGAATGTCGGAAGCAATCCGAACCCGGCCGGGCTGCTGGCCAAGCTTAAAATTGAATCTGGCCAAATGACGCCGCTGACGATAGACACCGATGGAAATTGGAGTTCGGCAACCAACGTACCGACCGGATGGAACGAACTGGCATTTGACGACTCGAAATGGACACCGGTTATGAAGCTAGGCGAATACGGAACCCAAACGTGGGGAATTATTCGCAGCGATGATCGTCCGTTGCCGGCGCGTTACCTGCGCCGGGAGTTTCCGGTGGCAAGAAAAATCCGGCGTGCCACCGCCTACATCTGCGGGCTGGGACTGTCTGAGTTATATTTGAACGGTCACAAGGTGGGCGATGATGCGTTGTCTCCGGCCATCGCTTCGTATGACACCCGCGCGTTTTATTTGACCTACGATGTGACGGCTCAGTTGCGTAATGGCACCAACGCCATCGGAGTCATTTTGGGCAATGGGCGTTATTACGCGCCACGGGTGAGAGTGCCGGCCGAATGCCGGACGTTTGGCTATCCCAAGCTGCGGTTGCAGCTTGACCTTGAATATGCCGACGGCACCTCGGCGCAAATCGTCAGCGACGAGAACTGGAAGGTGACGGACGGAGGTCCGATCCGGGCCAACAATGAGTTTGATGGCGAGGTCTATGATGCGCGGATGGAAATGCCCGGCTGGAATGAGGCCGGATTTGATGAATTCAAGTGGAGCCCGGTGCAGGTGGTGTCGCCCGGTGCGCCGGTGTTGTCGGCACAAATCAGCGAGCCGATGCGCGTTAGGGAAACGATCCGGCCCGTTGCCGTCACCAACCCCAAACCCGGCGTTTATATTTTTGACCTGGGCCAGAACATCGCCGGTTGGTGCCGCTTGAAAGTTAGCGGCGCCGCAGGCACGGTCGTGAAGTTGCGCCATGGCGAGGGGGTGAATCCGGATGGTACGCTCTACACCGCGAACATGCGCAGCGCCAAGGCGGAGGATGAGTACACTTTGAAAGGGAGCGGCGTTGAAGTTTATGAGCCGCGTTTTACTCATCACGGTTTCCGCTTTGTGGAAGTCACGGGCTTTCCCGGCGAGCCGGGATTGGATGCGATTGAAGGCCGGGTGGTTCATGACGCCTTGCCGCCCACCGGCGGCTTCACCACGTCCAACCCGCTGATCAACAAACTTCACAGCAACATTTATTGGGGCATCCGGGATAACTATCGGACCCTGCCCACGGACATGCCGCGGGATGAGCGCCAGGGTTGGATGGGCGACCGGCAGGAAGTTTCCAAGGGTGAAACGTTTCTGTTCAATGTCGCGCCGTTATACTCCCAGTGGTTGACCGACATTCGGGACTCCCAACGGGCCGACGGCAGCGTGCCGGACGTTTGCCCGCCATTCTGGCCGCTCTACCAGGATGGGGTCGTCTGGGCCAGCACTTACGTGATCGTACCGCACATGCTTTATGATCAGTATGGCGATGTCAGGATTTTGGAGCAGCACTACGACCCGTTGAAAGAATGGGTTGATTACATGGCGAAATTTCTGAAGGACGATCTCATGCCGAGAAACACCTACGCCGATTGGTGTTTCCCGCCACGGCTGGAGTCGGAAATGACCGTCATCAATTCCACCGACCCCAAGCTTACCACCGATGGAAACATGATGAGCTCGGCGATTTTCTACCATGACCTGCAACTGATGGCCGGCACGGCGCGGTTGCTGGGCAAGGTGGCAGATGCCGAACGCTTTGAGGCGCTCGCAAAGAAAATCAACATCGCGTTCAACCGGCGTTACTACAATTCGGAACGGGGCTATTACGACAACGGCACCCAGACTTCCTGCATTTTGCCGCTGGCTTTTGGAATGGTGCCGGAGGACTGCAAGGCAAAAGTTTTTGCCCAATTGGTGAAGAGCATCACGGTGGAGAATGACAACCACCTGCGGACGGGATTGGTAGGCGGACATTACTTGATGCGGGTGTTATCGGACAACGGTCGTCCCGACCTCGCATATACCTTGGCCACGCAGACCACCTATCCGAGTTGGGGCTACATGATCTCCAAGGGCGCGACGACGGTTTGGGAGCTGTGGAATGGCGATACTGCCGATGCGGGAATGAATTCCCGCAACATCGTCATGCTCATCGGCGACCTCAACATCTGGTTGCACGAATATCTGGGCGGCATTCGTCCCGCCGAACCGGGTTTCAAGAAAATCATCATCAAACCGGAAATGGTTGGCGATTTGACCTGGGTGCAGTCGTATTTTGATTCACCGCACGGCCGCATTGTCAGCAATTGGAAACGGGAGGGCGACCGCGTTATCATGAATATTGTCATTCCCGCCAACACGACGGCGACCGTGTATGTGCCGGCCCAAAACGCCGCGGCGGTAACCGAGGGAGGCCAGCCGATAGCCGAAGGCAATGGGATTAAACTGGTCCGGGCTGCTGACGGCGTGGCTGTTTATGAGGTTGGAGCCGGGAGTTATGAATTTAAGTCGGACCGGTGAAATGAATTTATGAACAAAGTTCGCGTGGGGATTATTGGGGCCGGTTGGTGGGCCACTACCGCGCACATTCCGGCAATCAAGGCGCACCCGGGAGCGGAACTGGTGGCGGTACAGAGCCGGGAACGCGCCAAGGCGGAACGCATTGCCCGCGATTTTGGCGCGCGACACGCGTGTATCAGCGCGGAAGAGTTGCTGGCGTTGCCCGAGGTGGATGCGGTCATCATCGCCTCCACGCCCAACGTGCATCATGCGCAGGCCCTGGCCGCGCTGACCAGCGGCCGCCATGTGTTGTTGGAAAAACCGATGACCTTCACCGCCGTCCAAGCCCGCGAACTGGTGGAGACGGCGGCGCAGCGGAATTTGCATTTTGTCATCAGTTGCCCCTGGCACTACACCGCGCATGCCGCCCAGGCGCGGGAGTTGATCCAGTCTGGCGCCTTGGGCGAGATCAAGCTGATCGCGATGCTCATGACCAATCCGATCGACCAGTTGCTGCGCGGAGTCAACACCGCGCC
Organism: Dongiaceae bacterium; assembly: GCA_035492855.1. Classification (GTDB taxonomy): domain Bacteria; phylum Verrucomicrobiota; class Verrucomicrobiia; order Limisphaerales; family JAFMIX01; genus JAFMIX01. Next base: position 11,719 of record DATJIU010000062.1, read on the forward strand.
TACGCACGATGCAGGGGGCGTCTATGTGGAGCCTCGGCCGGGCTCGTACAGCGACCCGGCGGTGGCCGGCGGCGGCCAGGTTTATTGCCAGGTGTCGCACGCCGCCGCGTACCTGAATTTTCTCACCGGCTTTCGGGCGGCGGAGGTTTTTGCCCAATTTGATGCCGATGGCGCCGCTACCGATATTTACGATGCCATCAACCTGAAACTGGAAAATGGCACCCTGGTGACCATTGCCAGCACCGGCGCCACGCCCCGGAGCGAGCGGAACTTCGAAGTCCGGATTTTCGGCCAGAAGGCAATTTTGCAACTGGAACTCTGGCGGGGAACGATGACCCTGATTGATTTCCAGGATCGCCGCACGGAATTTGCGCCGTTGGCCTCCGGGGAGGTTTATCCCGCGGCGGCGCCGCCGGAGAATTTTATCGACGTAATCCTGGGCCGGGCGGCCAACCGATCTCCCGGCGAACTGGGCCTGGCCTCCATGGAAATTATCGAAGCCGCGGGTATCTCCGCCCGGACGGGACAGCTTCAGGTAATACGCCCCGTCATCCGGCCCGGAAAGGGAACGGAAAAACCAAAACTGCCGGCATTGTCCGCCACTCAAATGGGCGCGGGCTCCGGAAAATAACCTGTGGCGCCACCCGTACTGCAACTTGCCGGCATCGCGTGGGATCACAGCCGCGCCCTGCCGCCGTTGGTGGCCGCCGCCCAGCGGTATGAGGAGACTCATGCCGGGGTGCGGATTCACTGGCACAAACGCACGCTGGATGAGTTCGGCCATCTGCCCGTGGATGTCCTGGCGGAGAAATTTGACCTGATAGTCATTGATCACCCCTGGGCCGGATATTGCTTTGAAAAGAATCTCGTCTGCGATCTGGCGCAAATTGCGCCGCCGGCAGTGCTGGATGATTTGAAGCAGAATTCCATGGGCCGGGCATTCGCAAGCTATGGATATCAGGGCCGGCTGCTGGCGCTGCCGATTGATGCCGCCACGCCCGCACCCAGTTGGCGCCCGGATTTGTTAAGCCGTCACAATGTGCCCCCACCGCAAACCTGGACCGAGGCCGTGGCTTTGGCCCGCCGCGGCCTGGCGGTGATTCCGGGATTCAACGCCGATTTGTTCCTGCACTTCCTCATGCTGGTGCAGGGGTTGGGGGCGATGCCGTGTACGGACCTCGGAGGCATTGCGCCACGGGAAACCATGAAGGAGGCGGTGGAATTGTTGCGGCAGCTCACTGAGCCGATGCCCCGGGAGATTTTCGGCTGGAATCCCATCCAGGTCGCCGAACGGATGACTGCTTCCGACGATTTTGCCTGGAACGCGTTCGCCTACACCTACAACAACTATGCACGTCCCGGCTTTGCGCCCCATCCGCTCCGCTTTGGAGCGTTGCTGGCGCTGCAACCGGGGGGGCCACGGTTACGCAGCATCCTCGGCGGCACCGGCATCGCCATCTCCCGCCACTGTCAGAATGTAAATGCGGCGCTGGATTATGCCCTGTTCCTCGCCTGGGGCGACATCCAGAAGGGTGTTTATGTTCATGCCGGCGGCCAGCCGGCGCACCGGGCTGCATGGGAGGATCCCTTGGCAAACGAGCTGTGCGGGAATTTTTTCAATGATACCCGGCAGGCCCAAATCGACGCCATCGTCCGCCCGCGTTATAGCGGATATGTGGCGTTGCAAACAGAAGGCGGAATGGCGTTGCAGGAACATTTGCGCGACGGGCGTGATCTAGAGGCGACGCTGGAGCAGCTCGACGTGCTTTACCGGGAGTCCCGCGCGCGCGGTAGCCGGGAATATCAAATCAACTGAGCATGAAACTAAAACTGAGCTGCACCGATTTCTCCTTCCCGCTGCTGGCGCATGACCAGGCCCTGGCGGTGATTGCGCTACTCGGGTTACGCGGCGTGGACATTGGCCTGTTTGAGGGTCACGGCCATCTGAAGCCCAGTTGCGAACTCATCCGTTCCGTTCCCAACGGCAAACAACTCAAGCGACGGTTGGGCGATCAGGGGCTGAAACCAGCGGATATCTTTTTGCAAACTCATGCCGACTTCGCCGCCTATGCCATCAACCATCCCGAGGCCGGGCGCCGCATTGCCGTGCGCGACCAGTTTTTGCGGACGCTGGATTACGCCAAAGCCGCCGGCGCGGAGCATGTGACCATCCTGCCGGGGGTGAGCTTCCCCAACGAGAGCCGGAAAACCTCGCTGGCGCGCAGTGCCAAAGAATTGCGCTGGAGGGTGGCGCAGGCCCGTGACGCCCGCATTCAACTGGCTGTCGAGCCCCACGTCGGCTCGTTGACCGATACGCCGGAACGGGCGCTGGAATTGGTGAGGCGTGTGTCCGGTCTGGGGGTCACCCTGGACTATGCGCATTTCACCCGCGGGGGATTTGCGGATGCCGCCATTGAACCGCTGGCCAGGTATGCCACCCATCTGCACGCCCGCGCGGCCCGACCCGGCCGGTTGCAGGCGGCGTTGAAGGAGAACACCATTGACTTCGCGCGGGTTTTGGGCGCGCTCAACCAGCAGCAGTTTGCCGGCTGGATTGCGCTGGAATATGTGTGGCTGGACTGGGAGCATTGCAACGAGGTGGACATCCTGTCGGAAACCGTGCAAATGAAAAATCTGCTGACCATCGCCGCCGCCAAAATGGTATGAAAAACATTTCCGGAATCTTCACGCCGAACATCGTCCCCTTCAATGACGATTCCTCCATTAATGAAGGAGAACTGCGGCGGCTCACGGACTGGCTGATCGGGAAGGGCGTGCATGGCCTGTATCCCAACGGCAGCACGGGTGAATTTATCCGGCTGAGTTTTAAGGACCGGTTGCGGGTCGTCAAAATCATGGCGGAGGAAAACCGCGGCCGGCTGCCGATTCTGGCAGGCGCGGCGGAATCCAATTCCGATCAGGTGCTCAAGGCCTGCCGGTTTTATGCGGACCTGGGCTGCCGCGCCGTGAGCCTGACCGGACCGTATTACTACAAGGTTTCGCAGGAGAGCATTGAAACCTATTTCCGCGAACTCGCGGCCCGGTCGCCGATTGACATCCTGCTGTACAACATCCCGCAGTTCTCCAATGAAATCAGCCTGCCGGTGGTGCGCCGGCTCGCGCTTGACTGTCCGCGCATCATTGGCATCAAGGATTCCAGCCGCGACTTCCCGCGCTTTTGCACGATGCTGGCGCAGATCAAACCGCAGCGGCCGGACTTTGTCTGTTTCAGCGGCACCGAGGAAATTCTGTATCCCAGCCTGGTGATGGGTGGCGACGGCGGGACCATCGCCAGTTCGGGCGTGATGCCCGAGGTGATAGTGAAACTCTACAATGATTTTCAAAACGGCAATCACGCCGAATGCCGCCGGGTGCAGTTGAAGTTGCAGGACATCATTGCGGTGATGTTCGCGGCGGGAAACTTTCCCGAAGGCTTCCGGGCGGCAGTGGCGCTGCGCGGATTTAATCCCGGACCGCCGCGATTTCCCATGAGCGCCGCCGAACTGGCCAGTCTGGAAGAAGCCAAGGGCAAGCTGGCGTGTCTGCTCGGCGACTGTGGTTACGCCGAGGCAGCGCGCGAATGTGAATTGCGCCACGGGCGAAACGCAGGCGGGGCACGGCCGGCGGTGATGGATGTGGATGCCATCGTCACCGCGGTGATGAAAAATTTGGGCCGGTAGGATGGCCGACTTGCCATGGCAATGAAATGAGCCAGGACAACGACAACCGAAATTTCTCCCGCTACTTTCCCGCGAGCGTGCGCGACCGGAAATGGGGTTGGTATGTCACCACCGTAGGGGAGAGCCGCATTGCCGCGGGGCAGGCCTACCCGCCGGGCGGGCATCCGAAAGGCTATCAGTTTGATTGGAGCCGCGGGCGGGTGCTGGATTGTCATGCACTCGTATATATCTCCCGGGGGCGCGGGATATTTGAATCGAAACGCAGTTCGGAACATGCCGTGGAGGCGGGGCAGGTCATGGTGCTGTTTCCGGGCATCTGGCATCGCTACCGGCCGGATCCGGAAACCGGCTGGGAGGAACACTGGCTGGGGTTTGACGGCGACATCATTCGTCGCTGGGTGAAACATGGTTTCTTCACGCCGCGGTCACCCGTGTTCAAGACCAACCAGGAAGACCGCTGGCTGGCGCTGTTCTCCGAGCTGATCACCGTGGTGAAACTGGACCGGCCCGCGTTGCAGCAGGTGATGGCCGGGTTCACGGCGCAGATGCTCGGGTTGCTGTACGCGGGCCATCAGGCGGGGGTTTCCGGCGGCGGCCAGGCATTGTTGATTGTGCAGCAAGCCATCGCCCGGATGCGTTCCGACATGGGCAGCGGACTGGATGCTCCGCTGCTGGCGCGGGAATTGAACATCAGTTACAGCTCGTTCCGCCACACCTTCCAGCAACACACCGGATCCAGTCCGCACCAGTATCTGTTGGAGCTGCGGCTCGCGCGTGCGCGCAATCTGCTGGAACAGACCTCGTGTAGCATCAAGGAAATCGCCCAACAGGCCGGCTTCGAGGACGAACATTATTTCTGCCGCTTCTTCAAACAGAAAACTGGAGTGACTCCGGGCCAATGGCGCGCGCAGTTACAAGCCAAGCGCAAGGCGGTATAACTCCGTGTTGGTGCGCTCGTGACGTTCCGCTCAAGCCGCCTCCTGCCAGTTTATCCACCAAATTTGCCATGAACTCCACCTCGGGGTTAATGACGCTCCCGCTTCCTGCGTTTAGTATTTCAGAATAACACCAGCCCGTGGCTCCCGGTCGGCGCATTTGTCGTGCAGGGCTGTTTGGCTTGACCAAAAAAAGGAATGAAGCAAGGCACAACCCAACCTGAAACAACCAACCAGAGACAATGAAAAACTTCCATCGAATCCGGCTATTCATCGGCACCGCCGCCCTCCTGGCGGCAGTCGTTTCGGCCCCAGCGCAACTCACCGTGACTAGCGAGGTCCAAACCGGAACAATTCCATTTACCCCCTCGTGGACCCCACCGGCGGCACATCTCCTTTTGGGAGCGGTGCCAACAGTGGCGGCGGGCGATTTTGCCGGCTACGGCGTGGGGAGCACAGTGACCAGCCTGACCCAGACCAATCCGGACCTCACCGTGTCTGCCTATGGTACTGCGGGGCAAACTAATTTCAACATGGCCGGACGCGATACCGGGCACCTGTTGCAATACAATCTCGACACCAGTGCGGCGCCGAACGGTTTTGATCTCACCAACATCACCGTGTATGGCGGCTGGCAGGACAATGGGCGCGGCGGACAACAATATGCCATCCTGTATGCCACGGCCCAGAATCCGACGAACTTCATTTATCTGACCAATGTCCTGTACAATCCAAACAGCGGCCAGGTAGGCACGGCCACACGGGTGACATTCACCAGCGCCACCGGCGGCGCCTTTGTGAAGAACGTGGCCGCGCTGCAGTTTGTCTTCAACTTCACCGGTTTTTCCTCGGCCATTAACTGGGGGGCGGGTTATACGGCCATCACCGTGCAAGGTGCGGCCACGGCCAATGCCGCCGGCCCGGGAGTGGTGCAGACCCTGGCTACGGAAACGGGTTCAAGTCCGTTTACCCCGGATTGGATCCCGGAAACTCCCAACCTGCTCGCAACCGCGGCGCCGCCCCTGGTTTCCGGCGACAGCACGGGCGGCGGCTTTGCCAGTGCGGATCCGGCGGTGCTGACCGATGGTGCGCTCGGAGACACGGGCAGCCAGACAACGTTTTTGGCCGGCGGGCCAAGCGGGGCTTCTTCCCTCATCTATACCTTGCCCAACGGGGGCAATGGAACGGATGTGACCAACATCGTAGTTTACACGGGCTGGCAGGACTCCGGGCGCGACGGTCAATATTACACCCTTTCCTATGCCACGGTGGCGGCGCCTTCAACTTACGTGCCCATTACCACGGTGTTCTATCTTCCGGAAGTGAGTGGCGCCGTGGGCAACCGGGTGGCCGTTGCCATGAGCGATGGTTCCGCACTGGCCAGCGGGGTGGCCAAGCTGAAATTTGATTTCGCTCCTGTTAATGCCGGGTCGTTTGACAATGCCTGGCAGGGTTATTCGGAAATCGTGGTGCAAGGTTCTGACAGCACCACCCCGCCGCCGCCGCCGTCGCCGATCCTCACGCAGGATACCTCGCCGGCTTATGTGGAAACTTATGCGGGCGACCAGGTGGTGTTGACCGCGACCTTCAGCAATGAACCGCCGGTGAGCCTGCAATGGCAGCAGGTGGTGAGCAGCCCGGCCGCGACCAACAACATTAGTGCCGGTGTGGTAACGGTGACGAATAACAACACGGTCACCTCCACGCTCACGCTCAGCAATGTGGCGCTGACTGATGCGGGTAATTACCGGTTGATGGCCTTGAACGCCACCAATGTCATTGCGGCGCCTTCGTATAGCACGGCGACGCCTGTGGTAGCTGGGGCGGTGCCCGCGCCGGTGAACAATGTCATCCAGTTCAATGCCGCGGAATCCGGACTCGGCCCCGTGAGCGAGGTGAACAGCAGCGCCGACTTTCATCCCACCTGGCTGGCGGACACCAACAATGATCTGGTGCTGAACTTCCTGACCGATGGCTCGGGCACACCCGGCACCGCCACGGCAGGCACGGGCGACTTCAGTGGCACCAGCCAGGCCAATGGCGATCCCACCATCTTGGTGGATGGCGACCTGGGCTACATGACCTATGGGGCGTCGGCCAATTATGCCCTGGTTGGCTGCGGGGTGGCGCCGGCGGGAGCGGCCATGACCTATACCTTGAACACCAATGCCGCGCCGTATGGTCTGGACATCACCAACATCACCGTTTACGGCGGTTGGCCCAATTCCGGGCGGAACGAGCAAAAATACCAGGTATTTTACTCCACTGTCTCGGCGCCCGATAACTACCTCAGTCTGGGAACATTTGATTACAATCCCAACAATCCTAACGGCTATCAATCCGTCACCCGTACGACCTTGATCCCCGCCAGCGGACCGCTGGCCCGGGGCGTGGCCCGGCTCCAAATTTTCTGGAACATCCAGGGGGCTCCGCCCAAGGGCGGCTGGGAAGGATATTCGGAGGTTGTGGTCAAAGGCGCGGCTTCGCCCAACGCTCCGGTGCTCACCCAGGACACGACGCCGCGCACGGCAGAAGACGTTGCCGGAAGCCAGATCATCGTGACGGCAGCGTTCACCGGCGCCACCAGTTATCAGTGGCAGAAAGACAACGTGGATATTCCCGGCGCCACCAACGCCACGCTGGTTCTGGATGATTTGCAAACATCCGATACGGCCACTAACAGCGGGTACCGCGTGGTGGCGTCCAACGCCGCCGGCTCCGTGGTGAGTTCCGCCTGCGCGGTGAAGGTGGATCCGGCCCCCGCCGCCGTCGGCAACGTGATCACCAGTTTTGCCTACCAGACGCTGACGGGAACGGTGGGGCCCACCTGGAGCACCAATCAATTGGCGTCCAGCATCCTCTACAATGCCTTGCCGACGGATTCCGCGGGTGACTTTGCCGATCCCGATACCAATCCGGAGAACTATCACACTGCCGGCGGCATTTATATTCTGACGGATGGCAACTACGGCATCTTCGCCGTGGGCGGCCCGGCGCCGGCGTTCGCCTCCTGCGGTCCCGGTCAAGGTGCGGGCCAGTATCTGACCTATACGCTACCGGACAGCACCTACGGGTACAGCCTCACCAACATTCAGATTGCCGGCGGTTGGAATGACAGCGGGCGCGATGCCCAATGGTACACCGTGAAGTATTCCACAGTGGATGACCCGGCTACCTTCCATTCATTGGCGGTGGTGACAGTCAATCCGGTGGTGCCGCCGGCCACGGAATCCGTGGTGCGCACCATGCTGACGCCGCAGAACGGGTTGCTCGTGGCCAACGTGGCGGCCATTTATGTGGACTTCACCCAACCGGCCGGCGTGGAAAATGGCTGGGCGGGTTACAGTGAAATCAGCGTCTTTGGCGCGCCGTCCACCACGCCGCCGGCGCCGACATTGCCCACGCTGGACCCGGTTGCGACCGCGGGCGGCAGTCTCATTCTGACGGGTTCGGGCGGAACGCCCAATGCCACGTATGCGTGGCTGGAGGCCACCAACCTGACGCCGCCGGTGATCTGGACCACCAACCTGACCGGTACCCTGGATGGAACGGGCGCGTTCTCCAATGCCATCCCGATTGATGCCCAAGCTCCGGCCAAATTCTTCAAGTTGCAAGTGCCTTGATGTCGGGGGTGACGGTAATGCGGTTCCAAAGGTATCCGGGACGGCCAGTCCCGGACACCTGCGGGCCGCGGCGACAACCAATCAGTGACGAAGATGATTGCTTCAGCAAAAAATGAAATGAGCGGAGCCGGGCCGCAACCTCACCGGCACCAGCGGCGGGTCTGCTGTTCCCGGTGCATCCAGTTGCTCGAGACCGAAGCGGCCCGCCTGGAAGCCGAATATGCACAACTCGCCCGAGGTTCGCGTGCCGGCGCGCTACTGGATGTGAAGACCACTAACAAGTTTCTTCGCGCCCTGGATTTCCGCTCCGCGGCTGCGTGGTTGCGGCAGCGGCCCCGTGGGAAAACCGCCTTGATCCGGCCTCGCACCAGAATGTCCGGCTTCACATTGATTGAACTGTTGGTGGTCATTGCCATTATCGCCATCCTGGCCGGGCTGCTGCTGCCGGCGCTCTCGCGCGCCAAAAACAAGGCGCTGGGAACTGCGTGCCTGAACAACCTGAGGCAGTTGACGCTTGCGGCCAATGTGTATGCCGCGGATTTTCGGGATGCCATTCCACCCAACGGATCGACGTTTTCCTCCTGGGTGCCGGGCGGTTCGCCCAACTACGATGTGCAGGGCCTGCCAGGAGCCACAAACATCGCAAGCATTACCGGCGCGGTGCTCTATCCCTACAACAAATCGCCGGAGATCTACAAATGTCCCGGAGACAAGGATATTGTTCAGGGCGCCACCCAGACCCGGGTGCGGGATTACTCAATGAACGGTATGATGGGGGACAATCAGGGCTATGGCGCGGGCAGTGTGCATCCGGGCATCAAGGAGCGCCGGACCTTTGGGTCCGTGCAGCTGCCCGGACCCTCCGAGGCCTCCTTTTTCGTCGATGAACAGTCGAGTGCTTCCCCGGCTTCTGCCGCTACCAGCATTGACGATGGATATTTTGCCTTCCCCTCCGGTGGCCCCGGCTCCGCGGTGGGATACAGCAGCCGTCAGTGGATGAACGCGCCCGCCAGCCGGCATGGGAATTACGGCCAGTTTTCCTTTGCCGACGGGCATGTGGGCAAAATCAAATGGCAGGTGGCCAGCACGCGCACCTTGCGGGGATGGTATGCCGATTCCGGAGTGTTCAACAACCCTGACAAACATCAGGTATGGCTCACCACCTATGCTCCAGGTTCCGTGTCCGGGGTGCCGTGGTAATAAACCGGTCACTGGCGTGAGCTGACGCCATAACGTTGCCTTTTTCCATTGCGGAGAATTTCCGTTTCCGGCATTGGCTTGAGTGCGGGCGGCGTTGGTCCTATAAGTGGCCCATGCCCTTGCTTAAAATCGAAACCACGGCGGACCTTTCCGAGGAAAAAAAACGCGCGGTGCTGGCGGCGCTCAGCCCGGTGGTGGCCGCCATTCTGGGCAAGCCCGAACAATACCTCATGGTGACCTGTGCCCGCGTGGCAATGATGATGTCGGGCAGCTATGATCCCACGGCATGGGGCGATCTCCGTAGCATTGGCGGACTGTCAGCCGCAGCGAACGTTCGCCTGACCCAGCACATCTGTCGCATTCTCCAGGAACACCTGGGCATTCCGCCCGAGCGTGTTTATTTGAATTTCACCGACGTCGCCCCTGGCAACTGGGGCTGGAACAGCACGACGTTCGCCCAGGACAAATAATGGGCGGCGCATTTCCATTCCGGCGGATTCATCTGGTCCTGCTGCTGGGTTTGCTGGCGGGTTGCGGCCTGTTGACGGCTTCGATCCGGGCCGAGGAAGTTTCCGGAGTGAAAACCCTTTCCATCGCCGCGCTGGAGGAATATCTGACCAGCTTGAAAGCCCGGAAATTGTCCTTCCGCCTGGAAGGACAGGTGCGCGCAGTGGTGCCGGAAGCCGGGCTGTTGGCGTTGCAGGATGCGTCCGGGACCGAGTTGCTGGAACTGCCTCTGACCGGAGTGAATGTGTCCGTGGGCGACTGGATTGCCATTGAGGCCAATCCCTGTCTGGTGGCCCAGACCCGGTTTGGTGCCCGCGTGGAGGATGTGCCCGTGGTGAACAACGACGGGTCGCATTCTGACACCGAAAAGACCGGTACCATCACCCTGGAGGCCGGCATGAATCCGATCCGCCTGGAATGGTTCAACGGCCCTTCGGAGTTCAGTCTCAGTCTGGCGTGCGAAGGTCCGGGAATTTCCCTGCAGCCGGTGCCGGCCGCACGGTTGTGGCACGCGGTCGCGGGAATGGAGTCGCCGCAATCGGGGCTGGATTATCAGGCTTATGAAGGCACGGGCTGGCAGAGTTTGCCCGATTTTTGCTGGCTCAACTCCGTGGCCGCGGGCCGGGCCACGAATTTCAACCTGGCTTGCCGGACCCGGGATGAGAACTGCGCGTTGGTCTTCACCGGACTGCTTCAGGTGGATCAGCCCGGCGCATACACCTTCCATCTGAAATCGGATGATGGCAGCCGGCTGTACATTGGAAGGTCGGGGGTGACCTGCCAGTTGCTGACGGCGCCGGGAGGTCCGTTGCCCGCGCCCGAAAGTTTTCAGCAAGCGCTGGCGGACCGGGGCAGCAGCCATTGGGTCCAAATGGAGGGTGAGGTCACGTTTGTCAGCCAGGACCAGCGGCGGTTGAATTTGGGAATGGTGGTGGGCGGCAACCAGGTGCCGGTAACCGTCATTGAGGGCAAGGGCCAGTTTTCCACCAATTGGCTGCATTCCTGGATCCAGTTACAGGGCGTCTGTGAATTTTCCCGCAACCCGGAAGACCGCCGGCTGGTCGGGGTGTTTGTGCCGGGCTTGCAATTGGTGCGCGTGCAAAAGCCGGAAGAAAACCTGCGAGATGCCGCCGTCACTCTGGTCACGGCTGCCGAGGTGCGGCGCTTGAAACCTGTCGAGGCTGGCCGCCAGATTCCCGCCCGGATTCGCGGGGTGGTCATTTACGCCAGCGCCGTGGCCGTGGTATTGCAAGATTCGAGCGGTGGAGTGTTCATCAGTTACCGTAACGGACACTGGCCGGAGCAGCCGGAGACGGGCGAACTTTGGGAAATGGAGGGCGCCACGGATCCCGGCGATTTTTCCCCGGTGGTCGTGGCCAGCCGCGTCCGCTTCCTGGGTTACGCGCCGTTGCCCGAGCCCATTCAGCCAACGCGCGACCAGTTGATGAACGGCAACATGGATGCCGAATATGGCGAACTTCACGGTGTGGTTACCGCCGTATCCACCAACGAAATTACCGTGCTGACGCCGGATGGCACAGTGAGTGTGCTCGGGGCGTCGGATCGGCCGCTGCCAGCATTGCCCCGGTCCGTTCCGGACGGGGCCGCGCTGGTGGGGAGCGTGGTGCGCATCCGCGGCTGCTTCGCCACCTCGGTGGATTTGCAAACCCGGCAGGTGGCACCGGGGAAAATTTATATTTATCCCGCACAACTGGAGGTGGAGGATGCAATGCCTGCCGACCCGTTCCTGCTTCCCACCCGGACCCCGGCGAACTTGATGTGGTTTGATGCCCGGGCCAGCGCCTTGCAACGGACCAAACTCGCCGGCCAGGTGGTTTATGCCTTGCCGGGCGAATGCTTTGTGCTGGCGGACCGGGCCGGATTCCGGGTGCTGACCCGCAATGCGGTGCCAGAGGTGGGCGACCTGATTGAAGCGGTGGGTTTCCCCAAACTGGCCGGCCCTTCGCCGGTGTTGCAGGAGGCCCAAATCCGGATCACCGGTCACGCACCTTTGCCGGCACCGGTGGTGGTGCCGCCGGACAAATTGCTGGACCGTGACCTCGATGCCAACCGGGTGCAAATCACCGCGCTGCTGGTCATTGACACGGTGCATCAGGGCGAACGAGTACTCGAAGTGCAGAGCGGGCCGCAACATTTTATGGCCCGGGTGGCGAATATTCCATCGGGTTCGCCACTGCCCGTCGGCAGCCGGTTGAAGCTGACCGGAATCTATGCCAGTGCCGCGGGCGACCGCGAGCACGTGGGGTTGAATTTCGCGCCCTTTGAACTGCTGTTGAATCGCACCGCAGACATTGTGGTGCTGGAGCGGCCTTCCTGGTGGACCATTCAGCGCGTGGTGATGATGCTGGTGGTGTTGTCGGGGGCATTGAGCATCATGTTCATCTGGGTGGCGTTATTGCGGCGCCAGGTGGAACAGCGGACGGCACAACTCAAACGAGAAATTGAGCAGCGGCAATTGGTAGAGCAACACCACGCCATTGAAATGGAACGCACCCGGGTGGCGCGCGATCTGCACGATGAATTGGGCGCCGGCTTGACCGAGGTGGGGCTGCTCGGGTCGCTGGCCAGTACGCCCGCGGTGGCGCCGGAAGCCAAGGGACGCTACCTCGAACAGCTTACCCAGATGGCCCGCTCGCTGGTCACCTCGCTGGATGAAATCGTGTGGGCGGTCAATCCCCACTACGATTCGCTGCCTTCGCTGGTAAGCTATTTCTCATTGCACGCGGAATCGTTCCTGAACCTGGCGGGCATCACCTGCCGGCTGCAGGTCGCCGAAAATATTCCCGCCTGTCCGCTGGACTCCAAGCGGCGTCATGAAATTTTCCGCGCCTTCAAGGAGGCGCTGAACAACGTCGTCCGCCACGCGCGTGCCACCGAAGTGCAGATCGGTTTTGCGGTGGTGGCGGAGCAATTGGTGTTGTCGGTCATTGACAACGGCTGCGGTTTTGAGTTTGTTCCCGGCCTGCCCGGCAAAGATGGCCTGTCCAGTCTGGACCAGCGCATGCAACAGTTGGGTGGCATCTGCGAAATCTCCAGCCAGCCGGGCCAGGGCACCAAAGTGGAGCTGCGCCTGCCGCTCAACGGAATTGAACATGGTAAAAGTCGCGATCGTTGAAGACAACCGGACCACCCGGGAAAGCCTGCGGACAATCATTGATTTGTCGCCGGATTACCGGTGTGTCTGCGTTTATGAAACCGCGGAGGAAGCCCTGCGGCTCATTGCGCAGCAGCAGCCGGAGGTCGTGCTGATGGATATCCAACTACCCAAGATGTCCGGGGTGGAATGCGTGGAGCAGCTCAAGAAACTGCTGCCGGCGGTGCAGGTGATCATGCTGACGGTCTACCAGGATCCCGACCGCATCTTCCGTGCGCTCCGGGCGGGTGCTTCCGGATATCTGCTCAAACGGGCCACGCCAGAGATGGTGCTGGGCGCCATTCGCGACGTGCAATCCGGCGGGGTGCCCATGAGCGCGGAAATTGCCCGCAAGGTCATCGGCTACTTCCAAACCGGGCCGGTGACCGCGCCGGAGGTGGAAAAGCTCTCGCCCCGCGAGCTGGAAATCTTAAACCTGATTGCCCCGGGCTTTTCCAACAAGGAAATCGCCGACCGCCTCGGCATCAGCATTGAATCCATCCGCTGGCATCTCAAAAACATCTACCACAAGCTGCACGTCCATTCCCGGACCGAGGCGGCTTCCAAAATCCGGCCGCGAGTTTGATCTGCGGAAGGAGGTTTTCTCCAACATTGCGGCACGGGGCGGCCCACCCGATTGGGGGGCTTTTGACTCTGCGACCAGGGGTTATACTGCCGGCATTCGTACCCAGTAAAAAGCCGTCGAGCGGCGGTAGTTTGCCGGCGGCAGACCGTGAATAATCAAGTCATCATCAACCCAACCCCAAACACCCTATCATGAACCGACAAGTAAAACAGACGCTCGCTGGCCTCGCGGTGCTGGCCTCGGCTGCCAGCCTGGCCCATGCGGGCACCATCCACTTCAGCAATCGCGACTGGACCACACTGGATGGCACCGGCAATGCGCCCGGTGGCGTCAATCAGCAAAATACCTATACGACGCCCAATGCCACCACCGGCATCATTGGCGCCCGCTATGGCACCGACAATAACATGTACACCGCGGTGACCTTAAGCGTCGGCGACAAGGTGGATTACGATTTTTACCTGTCCAACAACGATCCCGGCTACACGCCCGGCGCCCAGGGCGGAACCTATTACGGTGATTGGACCACCATCTTCAGCACCCAGCCGGCTTCCTTTGCGAGCAGCGAGTGGGCCACGGCCCGGACCTTCTCGTCCAATGGGCAGAGTCATCAGGACATGACCCTGAACAATACCGCGGGGGATAATTTTTTCACCATCCATTCCGGCCTGGACACCGGAGTGCATTTTGAATTCACCTTTGGCGCGACCAGCTATTCCGTGACCGCCACCAGCATTGCCAACTCTTCCGATACCATGACGTACAGCGGCAATTATCTCAACGGGTTCTCGGTTTCGGACATCCAGTCCTTCCGCGCTGGTCTGTGGGATTCCGAACAGACCGCCACGCTGGCCAACTTCACTGTCACGAGCGTTCCCGAGCCGGCCTCCCTGGCCTTGCTGGGCCTCGGCGGTGCGGGGCTGTTCCTGCTGCGCCGGCGCCGGGCCTGAAGGCCGGACGATTAATCATTCAGCGGGTCAAATCTAAGCCTCCGGTCCTCAAGCCGGGGGCTTTTGTATTGTCCCGCAGCAGCCACCGCCTGCGCAGTCTTCCGTTTTCGTATTCCCCAAATCTACCCGAAGTTTTCGCAACGCCCCACCCGGTTGGGGGGCTGTTCGCATGGCATTCACCGGCTAGAATTGCCAAATCAAATGAATACCTGCAGCAACGTTTTGTGGCTTGCCCGCCGGGAATGGTCCGGCGGCTTTTCTGTTGCTGCGGCGTTCCGTCGTCAGGCCTTAACTCAGTGCCCGAAACTCCCCCATCCATCGTTATGAACCCCAAGAAAGCCTCAAAATATAACCGGTTGCTGGCGCTGTTCTGCGGCGCCTTGCTGACCGGTGCCGGCGCCGCAAATGGCGCCACCATCAACCTCCTCGGCGCCAACCCGCCAGTGCCCGGACCGGACGACCAGTCCCAAACCAATTTCGTGCTCCAGGCCCAAGCCGTGCCGCCCGGCGGCGGCGCGGGGTTCAATTACTACGTGGACGCCAATCCCGCACCGGGCCAGATTTTCACCACCGGCGGCAATGTGAACGGCTACGTGCTGAACAGTGTTTCGCTCTTTGATGCCGACGGCACGAGCGGCGGTTTCGGCACCACGGCGCAAACTTTCACGCTGGGTATCTATGCGATAACCGACGTGACCAACGCCAACCTGATCACCACCTTCACCTCGCAAAGCATCGCCATTCCCGACTTCAACTGGTTCCAGTGGACCAATATCAATGTGGTGCTCCAGCCCAACACCCAGTACGCCTACGCCATGTGGCGGAACAGCTCCGGCTGGATGAACCTGGGCAGCGTTTCCAACTCGGTCTATGCCGGCGGCCAGATTGTGGTAGTCACCCGGGGCGGGGGCGAGGTCCGCTACAGTTCATCGCCTGACCCATGGAACGCCAGCTTTGTGGTAGGGCTTACGTCCATCACCACGCCTGTGGTCGGCGCACCGACATTTTCCCCTTACTCCGTGCTCGCACCGGGCGCCAGCACCACGGCTTTCGCACCGGTCAGCGGTCCCGGGCCATATTATTTCCAGTGGCAGACTGATGGTGGCAGTGGCGGAGCGTTGACCAACATCCCGGGCGCCACCAGCTCCAACCTGGTCATTGACGCCACCGGCTTCACCGTGGGGACGCACCAATACGACCTCGTGGTTTCGAATGACACCAGCGCCGTCACTGGCGCAGTGGCGGTTCTGACCGTGCAACAGCCCATCGGCATCCCGGGGGTCATTGGCATCAAGCTTGGATTCACGAATGGTTACGCCACCGCGGACGCGCCGTATCCGGCGGACAATACCGGTGTGGCCACCGGCCAGTTGGTGCCGCCGAGTTTTCAACCGCTGACCCAGGTGGGCCGGTGGAACAATCTTCTGGCCGATGTGCAGCCGCCATACGATGACGCCGCCCGGTTTGCGGCCATGGACCAGACCTGGACCATTGATCACGACAGCGCCGGGAACGCGCTGAGCGGGGTGACGCTGACGCCCGGCGGTTTCAACGATGGCTGGCATAGCGGCGGTACCGAATGCGCCGCGGGCCGGCTGCTGTATGATTGCTGGAAGTTTAATGCCAATAACGGCCAGACCACTTCGTTCGGCCGGCCGGCCGGTTCCCTGCTGGTCTCCGGGCTGCCGGATGGCGCGTATGACGTCTATGTTTTCATTAACAACAACAACGGCAACTACTGGGGCAACGCGCAGGCCAACACGGTCATCGCCCAGGGCAGTCCGGATATCGACAACGCCTCCTTTGGTTTCAACGGCGGCAGCGCGGATCCGTGCGACCTTGCCACGCCGCTCCATACCTACAGTGGTTTCAACGGGGGCAACCCGGCCAACAGTCTGAATTATGTCAAGATGGGCGGCGTGCAGACCGATGGCGGGAACATTCTTATCACCATCGCGCTCTTCGGCGGAGGCGACATGGGGGTTTCCGGCTTGGAGCTGGTGCCGTTGCCGGCCAATGACCTGGTGCTGGAGCAGGACACCACGCCCAACTTTGCCGACACGGTGGTGGGCGATAAGGTGGTCTTCAGCGGCGTCTTCAGCAACGTCCCGCCAGTCAGCCTGTCGTGGTTGAAAATCAGCGGTGGCACCACCAACATTGTTTCAACGGGGGTAACCACCGCCACGGACAACGGACTTACCACTTCCACGCTGACCTTGAGCAACGTGCAGGTCAGCGATTCCGGGATGTATCTGATCAAGGCGACCAGCACCACCAACGCCGGCTTCTACAAGTACACCTCACTCGCACCGTTGCAGGTCAGCAATGCACCCGCTCCGGTGAATGGCATTGTGGTGAACTACGCCGCGCAGGCCGGTCCGGCCACCTTCTATCCGGCCAATTGGTCGGTGGATACCAGCAGCAGCAATCTCGTATACGGCTTTATTGCCAGCGATGGCAGTCCGGGAACGATGCTGCCGGGCTTAGGCAACTTCGCGGTGGACGGCGCCAGCCTCGATCCCAGTGTGCTGGCGGACGGCGTGTTGAGCATTGACCCGGCCAAGATGATTGGCGGCGGGTCGGATAATGGCGGAGCGGATGTTACCTACACGCTGATGACCAATACTGCGCCCTATGGATTCGACCTCAATACCATCCAGGTCTTCGGCGGTTGGAGCGACGCCGGCCGGCGCGACCAGCAGTACGAGGTGCTCTATGCCACCATAGCGGATCCGACCAACTTCATCTCGCTGCTCTCCACTTATTATGTGCCGGATGATCCAAACGGTTCGGCCATTGTCACCCGCACCGAACTGGTGCCCATCAGCGGTGTCCTGGCGCACAACGTGGCTCTGGTGAAAATCAACTGGAACGTGACGCCGCAACATCTGAACGGTTACGCGTTCTATTCAGAAATTGCGATGCTGGGGGCGCCCTCCAGCGGAATTTCCGCGGTGCCGCCCGTGCTGAGCACCAGTGCTTCTGGAGGGAGCGTTACCATCTCCGGAACCGGAGGCACGCCCAACAGCAGTTACACGCTGCTGGAGGCCACCAGTCTGACGCCGCCCGTTAACTGGGCCACCAACTCCGTCGGCACCCTGGATGGCGCGGGCGCATTCTCTGTTGCGATTCCGGTCACAACCATCCCAGCGGAGCGGTTCTTCCGCGTGCAGTTGCCTTGATTTGGGGTTCGTAAGCCAGGGGATAAGGCTGCGACATATGATCGCCCGGGGTGGTTGGCCCCGGGCGGTTCGGTCGGTTGGCAGTTTTTTCGGATTTGCTATGAACAAGCGAAGGAAGTGTGACGCCCGCTGCCGCCGGGCTTTTACCTTGATTGAATTGCTGGTGGTCATTGCCATCATCGCCATTCTGGCGGGGCTGTTGCTGCCCGCGCTTTCCAAGGCCAAGCAGTCGGCGCAAAAGGCAAATTGTGCGAGCAATCTCCACCAGTGGGGGCTGGCGGTCACCATGTATGCGGGCGATTACCAGAACAATTTCCTGCCGCTGCCCGCAGTCGCGGGCGCGGAGGGATTCGCCTGGATGCGGAACGATTTCCAGGACGTCTTTGCCAAGCTCTATCTTTACAAGTCCACGTCCACCGGCGTGGATCGCTCGGTTAACGAGGTGCAGTATTGTCCCACGGAACGCAATCACACCATCGTGCGGCAGTTGGGGAAGGATCCGCTGAAGCAACTCCTCGGGTATGATTATTTTCCCGGCCGTGACCGCGCCGGCGGCGCCGAATTTAACTATTACAACATCGCCGGGAAACCCGGGGTGACCCAGTGGATGGTGGGCCGGCCCAAGCTGGGCAGTCCGTACCGGCGCGCGCCCATCATGTCGGATATCATCCAGTGCAATGCGGCTACCGGCTCCTGGACTTACACCGATAGCGGTTACACTTATCCCCAATCCTGCCATGCAGGTGCGGGCGGGATACCATTGGGAGGTAATTTCCTGTTTGAGGATGGCAGTGTCTCCTGGCGCAAATTCAACTGGAAAAACAAATTCACCGATCCGGTGGAAACCATTGGCATCGGCGCCAAGGGCAATGCCATCGAATATTTCGTGCCGGCGGACATTGGCCCCGGCCCGTGGTAAAAACAATCAGCGGGATGGGTTGACCCTCCGGGCAGGTATTCAATGCAGTACAATACGCAAACATGTGATCATTTTGTCTCCGCGGGCGAACGGAGTTCATTTTCCAATTTTTTTGATTAGATTTAAAGTATGTTCTTAAAACGATTTTCTCCCGTTCCCGGAGTGGCTGCATGGCGACGCCGCTTGATGGTGTGGCTGGCTTGCTGCGTTTGCAGCGCGGTGGCGGCTCGCGCCGCCGCTGTCACGCCCCGCATCGTCAATCTCTACAATTTCATCCGCAATTCCGATTTCCGCATGGCGGATTCCGAAAACATCATGTTCGACTGCACGCGGCACCAAATCGAATTGCTGAAACAGTACCATCTCCCGGCGACTTGGGCGCTGCAATATGACGCGCTTATCAATCCGCGCTACCAGAAGTTGCTCAAGGAAGAGCTCGGCCCCAATGACGAAATCGCGGCGTGGTGGGAAATCCCGCAGCCCCTGGCCGAAAAGGCCGGCCTGAAATGGCGCGGGCAGCACGAATGGGATCCGGCGGCTGACGTCGGTTTTTCGCCGGGTTACACGCCAGAGGAACGACGCAAGCTCGTGGACGTGTACATGGCCGATTTCAAGGCGATTTTCGGTCATTACCCGCGCACAGTCGGCTCGTGGTTCATTGACGAAGTGACGCTGGAATACATGGCCGACAAGTATGGCATCGTGGCCTCGTGCAATTGCAAGGACCAGGTGGGCACGGACGGTTACACCTTGTGGGGCGGCTATTGGAACCAGGCCTACTACCCCAGCAAGCTCAACGCTTACATGCCGGCGCAGACTCGCGCCGGGCAGATTGATGTTCCGGTTTTCCGCATGCTGGGCAGCGACCCGATTTACCAGCATGGCACCACGCCGGGATTAATTTCCCTCGAACCTGTTTACGAGAACGGTGGCGGCGGGGGCATGCCCAAATGGGTGGATTGGTTTCTCGCCAGTTTGGTGCAGAAGCCGTGCCTCGCCTTTGGCTACACGCAGGCCGGCCAGGAAAACTCCTTTGGCTGGGACAGCATGAAAGCCGGGCTGACCTATCAAATCCCCTTGCTGGCTTCGCTGGCCAAGGAAGACAAGATTCAGGTGGAGACGCTTGAACAATCCGGCCGCTGGTTCAAGCGGCACTACTCCCGCACCCCCGCCACGGCGGTGGTGGCGCTGGACGATTGGAAGGGGCAGGGCCGCAAAACGGTCTGGTACGACAGCCGATTTTACCGGCTCAATGTGTTCTGGGAAAAAGATGCTTTCTTCATTCGCGACATCCATTGCTTTGACCAAAACCTGGTCTCACCCACGCACGACACGCCGCTGAAGGAAACTTCGCTGGCGTACGAGACCCTGCCCATCGTGGACTGGGCGCTGTGGTCGCATCACGGCGACCGGCACGCCGGGCTGCATCCCGTGCTGCTCGGAGCGGACGGGGCGACTGTGCCGCTGCGTCCTGTCGGGGCGCCGGCGGTGAAGGAGGCCAGCGCCTCCAGTTTGAGCGTTCAACAAGCGCTGGAAGGTGGCGGCACATTCTCCATGGTGTGCGCGGAAAAAGAAGTCACCTTTACGGTCACGGATGCGGCCGGCCACCCGCTGGCGTGGGCCTTTGATTTGGTCGGCGGTCCGGCGTTGCAGAAGACTGTGCGGCAGGTCAATGCCTCCGGGGTGAGCTACCATTATTTGGATGTGGAGTATCAATTGCAACTCGGCACCCGCGCCGGCAGTTGCCGGCCGCTGGCCGGTGGCGGCGTGCAATTCACTCCCAATGCCGCAGGAAAACTGGTCCTGAAATTTGATCCGGCCAGCCTCGCGGCGGTCCCCCGCAAACCCGATTCCACCCTCAGCAAAAAATAAATCCCGTCGTGAAAGTTGTACCTCCGTTCCGTCGTAATTCCGTCCGTGCTATCGCCTCCGTTGTCATCTCGCTGGTCTCCCAGGCCGCCCCGGCGGCGTTGACCGTAACCACCAGCAGTCAGCAGGGTGTTCTGCCGTTTACGCCCAGTTGGGCGCCCGCTTCGGGCAGTGTGATAGCCGGCATGAACCCAACCACTGCGAGTGGAAATTTCAGCCTGGATGTGTCCGGCCGCACAGTCTCCTCGCTCACGGCCGGTGGCTCGCTCACCCTCAGCGAGTTGCCCGGCAACAATACCAGCACCAACTACCTGACCTGCGGCGATGGTTTTGGGGCCGGCTCGCTGTTGATTTATACCCTGCCGGCAGCGGCCAACGGATACAACCTCACCAATATTACGGTGTACGGCGGTTGGAAAGACAATGGCCGCGATCAGCAGGCCTACGCCGTTTCGTATGCCACGGTGGCCAGCCCCAATGCCTTCACCACTTTGACCACGGTGAACTACAATCCCTCCGTGCCGGCAAACACGGCATCGGCCACGCGCGCCGTCATTGCTGACAACTCGGGTGCGGTCATTGTCTCCAATGTGGTGGCGTTGAAATTTGATTTCACCAGCCCGGCCTCGGAGAACGGCTATTGCGGGTATGCCGCCATCACGGTCCAGGGCATGGTTGCCGGCGCACCGTCCGGCCCGCCCGCAGCCTATCCGCCGGCCGAAAGCCCCACGAGCGCCGCCACGGGAATCACTGCCGGCAATCAGGTCACCTTGTCCGCCACCGCTTATGGTGCCAGTCCCATTACCTACCAATGGCGCACCGATGGCGGCACGGGCGGGGCGTTGACCAATATTCCCGGCGCCACGGGCACGAATTTGACAATCAATACCACGGGCTTCGCGTTGGGGACGTATCGCTATGATTACGTGGCGGCCAATGCGCTGGGCACGAACCTCAGTCCCGCCGTTCCGGTGGCTCTGCTGGCTATGACCGATATCGGGGCGGCGGTCCCTACGCCGGGGCCGTTCGACATCGCCCAACCGGCCAATACCGCCCAAAATGACGATGGCCTGAATTATTACACGGACAACGGGGCTTCCTACGGCCGTTGGTGCGGGCAGACCTTTACCACGGGGAACAACCTCAATGGATATTTGTTGAATTCCCTCGCATGGAAAAGTGCCGGCAATGGCAACAGTTTTGGCAACACACAGCCTTACAATCTGTTTCTGTACACGGTCACGTCTGATGGCGGCCGCGCCACGTTGATTGCCAATTACAAAATCAACGGCAGCGGTACGGAGAATCACTGGCTGCAATGGCAGGGCTTGAACGTGCCGTTGGCGCCGAATCAGACTTACGCCTATGCGCTGGGGCGGGATGCCACCGGCGGCGGCTGGGAGCACATTGGCAATCAAGACGACAATCCTTACGCCGGTGGCCAACTCATGACCGTCGCCCACACGTCGGGTACCGGGCTTATCACCTATGGCATAACCGGAAATTCCGATGCCACTTTTGATCTGGGCCTGACCGCTTATGCCGCCGCGGCGCCGCGCGCGCTGCTGCCCACGTTTGCCGCCGGAGCCTGGCCTGTCTTCGCCGGGGGCGCCGGGAGTTTCACTCTCAATGAAGCCGCCCTGGGTACCGCGCCGTTGAGTTATCAATGGTGGAGCGACAACGGTACCGGCGGGGCACTGACGCCGCTGGTCGGCGCCACAGAATCCAATTTGGTCGTGGCTATGGGCAGCCTGGTGGCTGGCAATTACAATTACGCCGTGGTCGTCAGCAATGCCTCCGGCACCGCGCTTAGCCCGACCTTCACGGTAAACGTCTTGGGACCCACCGCACCCGTTATGGTCACCAACATCACGCCGGCACCGGTCAGCACGCACGATCTTGGCGAACCAGCCTTCTTCGCCACCGCATTCACCGGCACGGCGCCGATTAGCTATCGGTGGTATTTCAACAACGGGTTCGGTCCCATGCCGATTTCCCCGCAGGCCAATGCCAGCGCCGGCAGTAACACCCTGGTCTTGCCCGCCGTGCAACTGGCCGATGACGGTGTGTATTCCGTGGTGGCGCAAAATGCCGCGGGCAGCACCACGAGTAGTGTCGCCACGCTCGTCCTGGTTCCATCCGCCGGCATGCCGCCGCCTGCGGTGACATTGCCGCCGGTGGCGTTGCTGGTCTCCAACAGCCCGGGGCAGGTGCATCTGCAATGGGCGCAGGGGACGCTCCAGCAGGCCACCAACCTGGGCGGGCCGTGGATTCCCATCGCCACCAACCTGGAAGCGACCAGCCAGATGTTACCCACCACAAACGCCGCTGTGTATTTCCGGTCTGCTGTGGCCCGCCAACCGCGCATCGTGAACCTCTATTGCTTCTGCCGCGACCAGGATTTCCGGATTGGCAACTCCCAGCAGGTGCTTTTCAACGCCACCACGCAACAGGTGCAGTTGTTCAAGCAATACAATTTGCCCGCCACCTTCGCCCTGCAACACGACGCCCTGGTGGATCCGAACTACCAAAATTATTTCAAGGCAAACCTGACCACCAATGACGAAATTGGGGCGTGGTGGGAAATTACCCAGACGCTCGTGGAACGGGCGGGCCTGACCTGGCGCGGCGATCACGAATGGGTTTCCACCGCGAACATCGCCTTCTCCTGCGGCTACACTCCGGCGGAACGCCTCAAGCTTGTGGATGCCTACATGGCCGATTTTCACGACATCTTCGGGTACTATCCCAAGACCGTCGGCTCGTGGTACATTGATGAAGTCACGCTGCAGTATATGCAGCAGCAATACGGCGTCATCGCTTCCGCCAACTGCAAGGACCAGATTGGCACGGACACTTACACGCTGTGGGGCGGCTATTGGAACCAGGCCTATTATCCCAGCAAATTGAATTCCTACATGCCCGCACAAACTTCCGCCGGGCAGATTGACCTGCCCGTGTTCCGCTTGCTGGGTAGCGATCCTATTTATCAATATGGCGGTTTCACCCCGGGCATTTACACGCTCGAACCGGTGTACTCCTATTCCGGCGGTTCGCCCGACTGGGTGGCGTGGTATTTCAATGCGCTGATCAAGCAGCCTTCACTCGCCTTTGGCTACACGCAGGCCGGGCAGGAAAATGCCTTTGGCTGGGATGGCATGGCTGCCGGATTGACCAGCCAGGCGGCGCTCATCGCGGCGGAAGCCCGCGCCGGAAACATTCAAGTTCTGACCCTGGCGCAGGCTGGCACCTGGTTTCGCCAGAATTATTCGGTCACGCCGCCTACTTCAGTGGTGGCCTTGGACGACCCCAAGCAGCAGGGGCGCAAATCCGTGTGGTACGACAGCCGGTTTTATCGCCTCAATCTTTTGTGGGACAACGGCACCTTTTACGTGCGCGACATCCACGGGTTTGACGAAACAGTGACGGCCGCCACGCATACCAACGCGCTGGCCACCACTTATTTTGACTATGAAGCGCTGCCCGTCATGGACGGCGGCCAGTGGTCCGGCAACGGGGGCAAACCGGTGGGCATGTGGCCGGTGTTCGTGTCGGGCGGCAGTTATCTCACGCCACAAGGTTTGCCTGTGGTGCAGGAACTGAATCCAACGGATTTGCGCGTGACCCAGCCGCTCAGTGGTGGCGGGGCGTTTACCTTGAGTTGCACCGAATCCAATGTCACCTGCCGCGCCACCAATGCTGCTGGCCAGCCGTTGGGCTGGACGTGGGAGCTGGCGGGAGGCGGCCCGATGGCGGCAGCCGTGCAATCTGTCAATGCCACCAGCCTCGCCTTCAGTTACGGTGGCACCAGTTACCACCTGCAACTCGACGCGGGCACCTGCCAGCAACTTGGCAACGGTAATATCCGGCTCGTACCCGATGCCAGCGGCACGGTTGTATTAAATTTAAACTTAAGTCGCTGACCGGCCTGCTTGCATCAAACTCAACCGCGCCCGTTACGGGAGCGTTGCAAATAGGCCCCGCAAGATTCCCGCACTACCAGGTTCGGCGTCAGGTTGATGGATTGGACGGGCAGGGTGGGTTCGGCCAGCCGCCGGAGCATGGTCTGGAAGGCCACATACGCAATGTCCCGGCAAGGCTGGTGAATGGTGGTCAGCGGCACGGATACCAGCATGGCGTATTTGACGTCGTCAAAGCCCACCACCCGCACGTCATCCGGCAGCTTGATGCCCTGTGATTCCAGGGTGCGGGTCAGCACCACTGCCGTGTCATCGTTGGCACAGATGATGGCGTCGGCGAGCTTGCCGGACACCAACGAGCGTACAAATTTCAAATCCTTGGGGTCGCCCTGCCGCACCCAGTTGACGTCGTGCTCCAGCCGGTTTTGCACCAGCGCCTCGCGCACGCCGGCAATGCGCGCGTTGACCGTGGGAGCGGATAACGGCCGGCTCACGAACAAGATTTTCCGGCAGCCCAGCTTGATCAGGTGCTCGGCAATCATGTAGCCGGCGGCCAGATTATCAATGCCCACCAGGTCAAAATCACTGCGCCGGGGGAATGGGGTGAGGTCGCGGTCAATCAACACCACGGTGATGCCGGCCTCGCGCAGCGATTCGGCCAGCCGGAAGTTCGCCTCCTCCTGCCGCGGTTGCAACTCGGCGGGTGCAAAAAAAACACCGCTGATTTTGCGTTCCACGAACTGCTCGCAAATTTCCTCGGCGTGCTTGAGGCTGGCATCAGCGTCCGACTGTGGGCTGGTGGAGCCGCCCCACAGCAGGCCGTAGTCATGCACCCGGGCGAGGCTGGCAATCTCGCCGCAAATGATGTGGAAAATTTCCGTGTGCGAGAGGCCGGGCACCAGCAACCCCAGCACGCGCGTGGCGTTGCTGCGCTGCACCTGGCCGGACCGCACGTACGTGCCCGAACCGGCGCGCCGCTCGATCAGCCCCTTGCCTTCCAGGTCGCGCAACGCCCGCGCCACGGTGGGCCGGGACACGCCGAATTGTTTGACGAGTTGCAATTCGCTGGGCAGCCGGGCGCCGGCGGCGTACTTGCCCGCGGCAATTTCGATTTCCAGACGGGAGCTGATTTTGCGGTGCTTGGCGCCGCCGAGTTCAGTGGACATGGTTAAAAATTAGTGATGACTTGTTGTAAAGTTGTAATGGCAGCTTTTCGCAAAGCAGTCAATTCTGGTTTTCAGCTTTGCTCCGGGGAGGCCTAAAGTGAAAACATGCAAATCCACCAGGGCTGTCCCTTCGCGGACGTGTCGTCACGTCGCGTCCCGCGCGCCGCATTTTTGCGGCCCCGGAGCGCCGGTCCGGGGGAGGCGGGTGGCCTTTCGCGGCGGGCGGCGCGCTGGGTGACGTGCCGGGGATTTACCTTGATCGAGTTGCTGGTGGTCATTGCCATCATTGCCATTCTGGCGGGGCTGTTGCTGCCGGCGCTGGCGCGGGCGAAGCAGAAGGCCCAGACCATTTCCTGCCTGAACGACCTCCGCCAGGTCTCGCTGTTCATGCAATTTTACACGGATGACAACGGGGACCGGTTTCCCGCGCACCGCGACATGGTGCCGCTCACCCCGGGCGGAAACCCGCAGACCAACTGGTGGAGCGAATACATTGTCACCTATGGTGGCGGCAAATCCAACCTGTTCCATTGCCCGGCCATCAAGAGCGCCGCCGATAACGGCGGGTTTGCCTGGGCGTTCACCCGCGACAAGGTGGGTTATGGTTATAATTCCTACTTTCTCGGCGCGTATCCGCAGCCCACTTCGATTGACAACGTAAATATCGCCGGCTTTCATTACACCCCCAATCCCTGGTTCAAGCGCAGCGGAATCCGCCGGCCCACGGAGACTCTGGAAGTTTGCGATTCTGATCCCAAGCCCGGCAGCGGTGCCGACAGCTTTTCCTGCTGGTGGCCCAAAGCGGCTATCGGCCTCGGCGGCTCGGACAAGGAGGGGGTCAATGTCTTCCGGCATGGCAAGGTCGGCAACGTGGTGTTTACCGATGGCCATTCGCAGTCCCGCCGGGACGCCGAAATCAATCCTCCCAAGGACCCGTTGAACGGAGGCAGCCTGGTTAATTCCCGATACTGGGATCCCATCCAGCGCGCCGGCGACCGCTAACTCCATTTACCCTCAGCCCAACAAATACAACAAACAGACCGTATGAAACAGATACCAAAAGCCCAAAAATCCAACCTAGCCGGTTGGCTGTGTCGCCGCCCTTCCCGGGAGGAGGTTGCCGAATGCTCCGCGCCCGGCGCGGCGAAATCCCCCGTTGCCCGGACGGCGGGTCTGTCCAAACTGCTGCTGACAGCCGCGGCCTGTGCCGCGGTTTTGGTGCCGGCCAGCACCTACGCTTCGTTGCTGGCCTACGAAGGTTTCAACTACGTGTCCGGCACGGGGAACCTGACCGGCCAGAGCGGCGGGTTTGGCTGGAAAGGCACCTGGAACACGGTGAACAACGGCTCCTCTGACGTGCAGGTGGGCAGTCTCGCGGCGGGCGCGAACGCGCCGGCCGGCTATGACGCCCTCTCCAGCGGCAATTCGGCGTTCACCCCCAACGGCACCCGTACCGGCCGTTCACTGGATAACTCCGTGGGCGGCCTGTTTGGGACCAAAGGTTATCTGGACGGCAACGGCAACATCGGCGCCGCGGGCAAGACGCTTTACATCAGCTTCATGCAGAAGCCCAATGCCTCGGATAACAATTACTACGAGTTTGAATTCCATCGCGGCGATCTGGGCGATGGCGGCCGCGTGGGCGGCGTGGGCAACGACACCGGCGGCAGCAGCAGTGTGTATCTCCGCACCCCCAGCAGCAACCAGACGCTCATCGGGCCAGGCGGTACGGCTGTTAATTTCTACGTCGTGCGCATTGACTTCATGGGCGGCAACGACACCGTGACCGTCTACCAGAACCCAACCTCGGCCACCGAGCCGGCCACCGCCACCCTCACCGAGGCCAACGCCGGCGACATGTCCTTCAACGGCATTTCCTTTGGCGCGTTTGTGAATGGCCGCACCGTGGCGCACGATGAAATCCGCATCGGTGAAACCTATGCCGACGTCCTCAGCTCGGCCGTGTACAGTTCCGGCATCTGGGATGGCGGCGGGGCGGACAGCAACTGGAGCACCGCGGGCAACTGGGATAACGACGTCCTCCCGCTGTTCCCCGTGGGCCTCACGTTTACCGGGAATACCCGGCTGAACAACAATAACGACCTGACCGATGTTTCGGCCAACGGCATTACCTTTGATGCCGCCGCGGGCGCGTTCACTCTTTCCGGCAACAGCCTAACCCTGAATGGCAACATTGGTTTTAGTGCCGAACCAGCCTCCCTCATCACCCAGACCGTCAGCCTGCCGCTGACCCCCGGCGGCAACGTGGTGGTATCGCCCCGCACCAACGGGAACCTCGTCATTAATGGCGATATCACCGGGGACAACACCGAACTGACCCAGGGCACCACTGGCAACTCGGGTATTGTGACCCTGGCGGGCAATAACACCCTCAAGGGCTTCGTGGTCAACAACGGGACAAACATCCTCACGGGCACCACCACCATCAACGGCATTGGGGGCAGCTCCTTCTTCTACCTGGCCAACGGGGATGTCACCCGCACTGCCACCCTGGTCATCCAGCCGGGGGCCACGTTGAGTTTGAATGGCGGCTTCCAGGATGCCGCGGTGCTTGGCCGCGATGGAGGCGTGGCCACCGTGATTCAGAATGGCGGCACGTTCAACTTTAACATCACCGACGGTTCGCACGAGTTCCTCTTCGTTGGCGCGTCGGGCAATCCCCATACCGTGGCAACATACGACATGAACGGCGGGGTGCTGGACATGAACGGCAAGACCCTCGGCATCGCGCTCGGCGCCAACACCCTGGTCACCGGCGTGGTGAACCAGGTTAGCGGGGTCATCACCAACGTGGGCAACCTGTATTTCAGCCCGTTCTTCACCCAGGGCCATGGCATCTACAATCTTACTGGTGGCAGTCTCTATATTGGCACCGGCGGCATCACGGTCTTTTCCGGCGGCGGTTATGAACTCAACCTCGGCGGCGGCACGATCGGAGCCGGGGACAACTGGGTTTCCGCTCTGAACATGAGCCTGACGGGTATCAATGGGCCGGTCACCTTCAATCCGGCGGGCTTCACCATCACCCTGAGCGGGGTGTTATCCGGCAGCGGCGGCCTGACGGTCGCGGGCGCCGGCACGTTGGAACTCTCCGGGGCCAACACCTACACTGGCGACACCACGGTTAATTCCGGCAGCACCCTCACGCTGGACAATCCCGGCAGCACCCCCGGTGCGGTGAAGCTGGCCACCGGCGCATCACTGGTCCTGAACTTCACCGGCACGTATGTGGCCGGCAACCTGTACACCAACGGGGTGGCCCTGCCGGACGGGGACTATGATGCCAGCAGCCTGTCAGGTTTCATCACCGGTTCCGGCACGCTCCAGGTCAAGAAAATCATCAGCAACGGCATCTGGACCGGTTTGGGTGGCAACGCCAACTGGAGCACCGGCGGCAACTGGGACAATGGCATTGTGCCGGTGTTCCCCCATGCCGTCACCTTTGCCGGCACCACCCGGCTCAACAATAACAACGACCTGAATGGGCTCACCCTCAGCGGCATTACCTTTGACGCGGCCGCGGGCGCCTTCGTCATCGGCGGCAGTGACATCACCCTCAGCGGAGACATCGCCTTCAGCGCCGCTCCGACCAACCCGGTCACGCAAACCATCAATCTCAACATGACCTGGAATGCGGATAAAACCATCACCACGCCGGCCAACGCGAGCCTGACCCTCGGCGGCGGCATCTTTACCGCGCCTAATCGGCTGACCAAGGCCGGCCCGGGCACTCTCACCCTGGGTGGCGCGGACTCCTTCTCCGGTTATTATGTGAATGGCGGCACCAACATCATCACTGGCAACGTATCCATCAGCGGCACCAGTGGCAGCTTTGTCTTCCTGGGCAATGGCGACACCAACTTCAACGGAACGCTGATCATCCAACCCAGCGCGACTCTCACCATCGACGGCAGCTTTGATGATGCCATGGTGATTGGCCGTGACGGCGGCAGCGGCCGGGTGGTGCAGAACGGCGGCACGTTCAGTTACAACAACCCCTCCCATTCGTACCTGTTTGTAGGAGCCACCAGCCGCGTCGGCACGACGGCGGAATACGACATGAACGGCGGCACCCTGGACATGAACAACAACACGCTGGGCGTTGCCCTGGGCGACAACGGTGCCACCTTTGACGGCATCGTAAATCAGACCGGCGGCACCATTGA
>DATJIU010000063.1:0-10549 GCA_035492855.1 Dongiaceae bacterium
CTTGGCAGGCGCGGCGCCGGGCAGGCCGTGCAGCACGCGCACCCGGGGCAGGGTGGAAAACGGCTCTTGCTTGCGCGCAGGATCGAGATGCAGTTGCACAAGGCAGAGGCCGTCGCGGATTTCCTGGGTGAGCAGCATTTCATCCGGCAGCGGCTGGTGTTTGCCGGCGATCCAGCGGGCGAGTGTCGTGTAAAATTCCCCCACCTGGCTCCACTTAGCGAGTTCGCCGCTGTATTTGCCGTCGGCCTCGCCGAGATAGCAGAGCACGCGGCCGTTGCCGGCGTTCCACGAGGCCACCACCGGGGCGCGATATTCATCCGTGGTCACGGCGGCCAGGTTGGCTTCCGGGCGGATGTAACAAAGATTGTAACCGCCGAGAGCCGGCGGCGCAGAGACCGGTGGTGTACCCAACAACGAATAACCGGCGGTGGTTTCAAACGCCGTCGGCTGGTCAATAAAGGTGCTGCGCGCAATGGTAAAGGTGTCCTGCGCGAAGATGCGCGGAATTTCGTCCGGGTTGTCGCTGAAATAACATTCCCCGCCGCCGCGCCGGGCAATGTCCTGGAGGAGTTGGGCATCCTTGTCGTGGTCCGTGCCCAGACCAATGACGCTGATGGTCACGCCGGCTTCGCGGCACTTGTCCACAATGGTCTCGTAGTTGGCCGATTGTTCGGAATCGGCGGCGTCGGCAAACAAGACGATGTGTTTGGTCTGCGCCTTGGCGGCGCTGATCATTTTGGCGGAAGCCACCAGCGCCTCGTAAATGTAAATGCCACCGCCCATGGAACCGATGCTGAGAATCTGGCCGCGATACGACCGGTTATTTCCCACGGTGTTGAGCGGTACAATTTCGTGCGGCGTGGTGTCCACGGCAAAGACGCCGATCTCATCCATGTCGGAAAGCAGGTCCAGCACCTGTACGGTACCGAGGTCGGCGAGGTCCATTTTGATGCGGCCGCCGCCGGCGGGCATGGACATGCTCCCGGAACGGTCCAACGCCACCACCACCGCCACGGTGAGCTTGCGGTGTTCCCGCCGCATTTCCATGGAGACGGGCAGTACCCGTTCCAAGGGTGACTTGTAGTAGCCGCCCGGTCCGTAGGATTTCTGCCCGCCGGTCAGCGCCAGGCCGCTGCCGGTTTCCTCCACCCAAGACGCGAGCGTTTCCATGCCACTCATGCCGATGGTGCCGGCCGGGACATTTTCCAGCAGTACTGCCGAGAACTGCGACAGCGTTTCCAACGACCAGTCGCACTGCGTGGGGGTGCGGCCGGCCACCTCCATGCCTCCGGCGCGCAGCAATTTCACCAGCCCGGAATTATCCCCTGCTGCCGACACCACCAGAATCGGGCGCGCGCCTGCCACGCCCACCAGGGTCCGGGCGGAATTGTTTTCCGCCACGGGATCCTCCTGCGTGCCCTTGATGGTGAGCACGTATTCGTTGACCCCGGCCGACTCGGCGCGGTCGCGGAACATCAGCCGGGTGCGGCCGGGAGAAACTTCCTTGCTGCCAGCGGCAATGATGACATCGCCCCGGCGGAGCTGGTATTGCACCTCCTGGCTCGTGGGCGCCTGCACCCACGCACTCAGGACAAAAGCCTGCCCGGGCTGGACCGTAGGCGGCGCCAGAAAGCTTTGAATGGCCACGTCGCCCACCTGCGGGCGCGCGAGCAACCGGTAATCCACCGCCACGCCGCGACCGGCGGCCCGCGCGGCGGCAGCAGCGGGATCCTGGCCCGTCCATTTGCCGTCCGACACCACCAAAATCCGGCCACCGCCATCCGGCGGAATCAGCGCAAGCGCAGCTTCAATGCCTGCGTTCAGGCTGGAGTGGTCGCCGCCCACCTGTGCAGTGAAGCCGTCAAAGTCACTGCGCTGCGGCGATTGTTCCACAGCAGCGGTGCGGCCAAAGGACACCACGCCCAACTGGTCGCGCGGGCCCATGGACTTGTGCAACAGGCTGATGACTTCCTTTTCCGCGGCCGGCGTCTGGGCCGGCATGGATTCGCTGCGGTCGGCCACTACCACCACCGTACCGGCACGATCCGGCAGTCGCACCGCCAGTTGCGCGAGCGCCAATACCACGAGCAAAAACACCGCCGCCCGGAGCACTTTCAACCCGCGGGAAGGCAGCGGCCAGACGAACCACGCTGCCGCGAGCGGCAGCAGCACCAGCAACCAGACGGGTTGGAAAAGCACCAGCATGTCAGCGGCCTCCTCCCCGGGCCGCAGCCACGAAATACAGGTGCGCGGTCAGCAACGCGAGCGCTGCCAATCCAAAGATCCACACGGCAGAGGCGGTTTCCAGCCGGCGTTCGGTAGCTTCGTTCCACTTGCCCCATTGCCCGCTTGCGGTGGCGGCCAGGTCCGACTCGTCAGCCGCCAGTGGGTTTACAGCAAATTGGTTTGTGGCGTTGTCCATCACCACGAAATAAATGCCGGGCAGGGGCGTTTCCAGCGCCAGGTCGCCGCCGGTTTGGGCAAAAAATTTCTTTCCGCCGTCCGGCTGCCAGAGGGTGACGGCGCCACCGGTGGTTTTCACTTCCTCCGCGGCCCCCAGCCGGGTGTTGCTCTCTTTGAGACCGGGCATTTCGGCGATGCGCCACGAGAGGATGTTCCAAAACAGAATCGGCCAGTCGGGCGTGTCCTGCACCGTGGACAATCCGGGATTCAGGTTCAGCGTCAGATGCCGCAGGCCGAAGGCGTCTTCACGCGTGGACACCAGCGGGATGTTGCCCGCGAGAATCACCGGCAAATCACCCGGAGCATTGGTGCTGGCGCCCGCCGCCCAGACCACGCCGTTCAACGCCATGCCGGCGGCCAGCGGCTGCGAATTGTCCAGAATGAACGGTCCGGTATAGGCGTTGCTGGCCGCCGCGCCGGTCCATTGGAGGCTCCAGCAATTGGTGCCGGTCAGGGTGTCGGTTTCGTGGATGACGAGTTCCGGGTCGGCGGAAATGGTGGCCCGCAGCCCGGTGGCGTCAAGCGTGCGATTGGCCAGCGCGGCCAGGTTTTCATCCGCCAGGGCCACGAGCACCCGCACCCGGTGCCGGATGGGCGGCAGCAGTTGCGCGGTGTTGTCCTCGGTCAAGGCATCATTTTCCAGTTCCGCCCGTAGCGCGGGCGCACCGGAGGGAAGATTAAACACCAGCCGCCGGTCTTCGTGCGCGCCGAGGGCAAGGTCTGTGGCGGAGATGGCATTGGTGCCGGTTTGCACCAGCAACCGGGTGGTGCGGGCGGCATCCGAAAAATTGGCCACCTCCAGCAGACACCGGTCCTCATCGCCAAAGGCGGTACGCGAGGCATTGACAATGGCGAAATTGTCCTGCGGCACTCCGAACGCGGCCCATTGCAGCCGCGGATTGGAAATGGTTTCCTCCGCCGGTTTGTGGTCGGTGAGCACAAGAATGTTGGCCTGCTGCCGGCCCAGTTCGGCGGCGAGCGTCACCGCGGAGTTCAGGTCCGCACCGGGGGCCTGGCACTGCCACTGCGCCAGTTCGGCGTCCACTTCGCGCCAGGTGCGGACCAAGGCGAGGGAACGCGGCACCGCGCCGGCCAGGATCAGCCGCGTGGCCGGCGGCGGCTGGCGGTCGAAGAGCCGTTTCAAATAGTCCCGCGCCCGTGCCCGGGCCGACACGCCGTCCCGCGTGGCCTGCAGCGAAAAGGAATCATCCAGAATGACAACCAGCGGGCGGGCGGATTGCGGCAGCTTCCATTGCGGTCCGGTGGCGGCGGCCACCAGCAGGACTAACGCGAGGAGTTCCAGGAAGAACAGCAGAGGCAGTTGCAGCCGGTGAATTTTGGCGCCGCCGGACTTGGACTGCACCTGGAACTGCCAAAGCAGCAGGCTGGACACCTGCCGCCGCCGGAACCGGTTCCGCAAAATATAAATGGCCGCCAGCGCCGGCACCGAAGCCAGGGCCAGCAACGCCAGCGGATAGGTGAGCAGCGGAATCATGCCGGCATCAGCAGTTGCATCTGCTCCAGTTCGGGCAGCGAATTTTCCAGGTCTTCCGCCACCAGGGTGGTCAGGTGCGCGCCACACTGGCGGCAGGCATCGGCCCAAGATTGTTGCAGCCGCGCGAGGTTGTCGGCGTACTGCCGGGCCACGCCGGCATCCACGTAAATTTCACTTTCCGCGCCGGTTTCACTGTCCACCACGCGGAGGTTGCCATGTTCCGGCGGCGTGGCATCATCGCGCGCCAGTAGCTGGATGACGAACAGGGCTGCCGCGCCTTCGCGCAACCGGCGCAGCGTGGGCACCGGGTCGCCGGGCCAGAGCAGGTCACTTACCAATATCCGCACCCCCAGCCGGCGAAACCGGGGCGGCAAAATGGCATATGCCTCCTCAGGCGTGCGCCGGCTGTCCAGCGTCAAGTGGTCCCAGGCTGAGGGCAGCAATGAATCATTCGCGAGCCGTTGAAAGCCTTCGCCCACGAGCCAGACCGCGCGGGTGCATTGCGCATTAGCGGCGGCAGTGGCGAGCAACGCGGCCAGTCGGGCCGTGCCGATGGCCTTGGCGGTGGCCTCCAGATTCATCGAAGCCGAGCCATCGAGGATCAGGTCCAGATGCGGTGTGACCTCTTCGCGATATAGCTTCACCGTGAGCCGGTCGGTGCGCGCGTAGATGCCCCAGTCAATAAACCGCAGGTCATCGCCCGGCTCGTATTCGCGGTAATCCTGGAAGTCAATGGAACTGCCGTTGCGTCGGCCGGATCGCGAACCAGTCCAGCCACTGGCCGCGACCTGCGGGATTTGCAGGGCGTAGCGGATGCCGAGCTGTTCACCCGCACTCAGGGCTTGGCGGAGGGTGGCATCCATGGCAGCAGCTTATTGGGGAATGGGCGGCGGCACGGCAGGCGCCACCGGCCCGGGTTTGGGGGTCGGTCCCGGCGGCCGGAAGGCCTGGACCTGCCGCGCAAACCAGCGGAAATTCAGCACCAGCAGGAGCCCCAGCAGCACCACCGAGCAATACAGATGCTCGAGCCGCAGCTCGTTGTCGCGCAGAGTGAAGATGTTGAAGATGTTTCCCGGTTGCATCTGCTGGACGGAAGTCCAGGTGAGGCGGTTCAGGAAAAACAGCACCACGCTGGGAACCACCGCCCAGCCGCCGGCGAGCAGCACCGCGAGCAGTCCGGCCACTTTGGGCGCCCGCCGGCTCAGGAATTTCCGATGGACCAACAGCCCCAGCAACGCGTAGGCAAACGCGTAGCAGACCGTAGGCCCAAACCAGTACCAGTTCTCGTCGAAGTCGAACTTGGTGCCCAAGGAACGTCCGGCCAGCACCGCAAAATAAGTCACGGCCAGGATGCCGGCGATCCAGAGCAATCCACCGGCCGCGCCATTGTAAAACAGAAATGCCACCGCCCGGCGGATGAACGATTGCGGAATGGTCCGCCGCACCCGCAAGCTGAGTTCATCCGCATTGCTGATGGTCACAAGCAATGCGGCGAGCATCACAACGAAAGTCACAAACAACCAGGGCAGCAGCCGGTCGGGGCTGCCCGATTGCAGCGTCCAACTGAAGCTGGCCAGGCCGCCGAGCACCCAGATGGCGGTAACATAAATCCGCACCGGCAGGGCGCGATTGGCCGAAGGCGGAGCCACCAGCGCCACCGCCAGCACGTAAAACAGGCCGGTGCCCGCCAGCCCCAATGCCAGAAACATGGCCACGTTGACCCAGAAATCACGCCCGGTCATCATCGCCCCCATGCCGGAACGCATCATGTTGAATGAAATGCCCACCAGCGACGCGATGATTCCGAAAGATTGAAAAATTCCGTAGATGACGAACAGGAATTTGAAGGGCCGGCTGACCGGCAGGCAGGCCAGAAAAATGGCCACCATATTGGCCGCACAAACGACCAGATAGAGAAATGCCAGAATGAGAAATACCGTGGGCAAATCCACCCCCCGCAGCAGGTTGGTGAACGCCATGAACGGCATGCACGCGCTGAAAAACAGCAGCGCCATATACGCCCCGCAGAAGAATTTGCCGCGGATGATCCGGGCCGGCGAGAGCGTGCTGACGTAGAGCAGGTCGGGATTGTTTTCCTGCCGTTCCATGGCCACGCGCACGCCCACATACAACGGAATAAAAAAGACGCTGGCCATGGCCAGGATGACGATGAAGGCGGAGAACATGGAACCACCGAGTTGAATGTCGGCATCCACGGTGAAACTCTGCGTCACCAGAAACCACAGGGAGGTGAGAAACAGCACCACAAGAAACAGCACCAGCATGGCCACCACCGCCCAACTTCGCACCGCCTGGCGGAGCTCTTTGATAACGATGGGATTCAGCTCCCAGTTTCGCCAGTCGGCCAGGTGTTGTTTGATTCCGGCGGCACTCATTGCACTCCTCCCTTGGTGACGTTCATGAAGATGTCCTCCAGATTGGCCCGGGTCTGGCGGAATTCAATGACCCGGAATTTTTTGGCCATCAGAGCCGTCAAAATATCCCCGGCGGCGGCCTCGTCGCCGGACATTTCAAAAAGCACTTCGCTGGCGGCTTCGCGCACGGCCTCGACGAACGGCAGTTGCAACAGCTCCCGCATCAGTGCCGCGTTTTGTGGCTCCAGCAGGCGCACCGCCAGGGTGCGGCGCGGCGTGCTTTTCTTGAGCACGTCCTCAATCGTGCCGGTCTCCAGGATTTTGCCCCGCTCAATGATGACCACACCATTGCAGATCTCCGTCAACTCGGTCAGGATGTGCGAGCTGATGAGAATGGCTTTGCGGCGCTCGGCCAGCAGGGCCAGCAGTTCGCGCAATTCCACGCGGGCGCGCGGGTCCAGGCCGGCGGCCGGCTCATCCAGCACGAGTACATCGGGATCATACACCAGCGCCCGGCCCAGGCTGACGCGCTGCTTCATACCCTTGGAGAGCGCCTTGAGGTGCTTCTCCCGGATGCCGGTGACATTGGTAAATTCCTCGATGGCCTCAATGGCCTGGGTGCGCTTGCGGCCGCGCAATCCGTAGGCGCGCGCATAAAAATCCAGATACTCGTGCACCGTGATATCCGCGTGCGCGGGCAGGGTGTCGGGCACATAACCTACAACGCGGCGGGCCAGCTCGGGCTCTTCGCAGACGGAAACCCCATTGAGCAACACGTCCCCCGAGGTGGGTTCCTCGATGGTGGAAATGATCCGCATGGTGGTCGTCTTGCCCGCGCCGTTGGGCCCCACAAAGCCGAAGACGTGGCCGGAATCGAACGAGAACGAAATATTGTCCACGGCCACCGTCTTGCCGAACTCCTTCCGCAGTTGTCGGACTTGAACTTTCATGGGGTATGGGGCGTTTCGAGCAGACCAAACACCACGGCCGAACTCCGGGTGCGCGTGGGCCGGGCAGCGGCGCCCAGCCCGTTTTCCTCAAACGGATTGCCCTCCAACACGGCGATGTAAGTGTTGGGCAACAGACACCGGGCCGGGATGTCGGCCAGTTTTGCGGGATCCGCGGCAAAGGTGAGTTCCCGCAACAGGCCGCTGGCGCCGGAGTGATCTCCCTCCACCGGAGCAGCCGAGGTAATCAGGCCGGCCTGCTGTCCGGCCGCAATGCCGCTGGCAGAATAAACGTGCAGGTTGGCATCGGCGTACCAGAGCGATTTGATGGGCACGCCCAATCCGTTCACGGCCGAGAGCCGGCCGTTATCATTGACGATTTGCAACCGTTCGCGGCGCGTTTCCGACTTGCGCAAATGGAAATACGCCGGAACGCGGGCGGAAACCCAGCCCCGCCGCAAATGTTGCGACTGCGACCAGTCGATCTCCCGGGGCGAACCGGAACTGTCGTAGCCCAAATGCACCAGCGGGGTCACTTCCGTGCCGGGCTCAAACCGCAAACCGGCGCTGGGCGTGAGCGGACAATAGAACGCCGTTGCCCCAACGGTGGCGGCGTGATGGCTGACCTGGTCGAGCATAGTTATGCCTCCAATGCGGCTGTCGGGTTTGATGCCTTCACGCAACAGGCTGTAGGCAAAAACCAGCAGGGTGGTGCCCACCGAGATGGCCGGAATGGTCCACAGCATCCAGGTGCGGCGTTTGATGCGGTTCAGGTACACCATGTTCACCGGGCCGATGACGATGATGAACAGCAGCATGATGACAACGATGCCGCGCGTGGGGATTTTCAAATTATCCACCACGGGAAACGCGGCGTTGGCGCTCTTGCTGTCAAAGGGCAAACCCTCCCAGTAAAAGGCATTCTGGCGGACCGCATTGCGCACCACCTGCACGGAACTGACGTCGGGGGTGCCCACCGGGAAGGCGTAACAGCTCCCAAAGCCAATTTCATATTCGGCGCCGTCAAAACGCTGTTTCGTTTTTGCCGCATGCCAGGCGGCCGGCAGGCTGGTGGTGCCAAACAGCACCACATTGCCGCCTGCGGCCAGATAATCCCCCAGGGCCGTCCGCACGGCGGCCGGCATGCTTTCGAGGTCGGTGGCGCTCAGCGCCACGGCATCGAACGGCGTGTAGGCCAGCCAGTTTTCGCTCCATTCAGCCACGGGCGCCTCGGCCCGCAAACTGGTTACGGTATCGCCGCTGGAGCCGCTGCTGGTAAAGGAGCCGGCCGAGGCACTGTTGTCGCTGCTGGCCCGGGCATCCGCCGCCCACTGTTTGCCGGCCGGACCGGAAATCTGCACCGCATCCACGCCGACGTTATACGGGGGTTCGGTACCGAAATTCAGCTGCACCGTTTTGACCGCCGACATTGGGGTTGGGAGAGTGAATTCCAGGATCCAGGTGGCGGAACTCCAACTGCCAGTGCCGGAACTGAAAGGCAATTGTATCTTGTTGGTGCCCGTGGCATCGATCAGCAACATATCACCGGGAGTGGCCGGTACCTTGACGAAATACAAGGACACATGATCCACCGTTTGCGGGGTATAATCTAATTCCAGCCAGTTTGTCCTTCCCCCCCGTCGTGCGTCCGGCATCCAGGCCTCCGTACTGAGTCCCCGGGTGTGGACATCAGGCGGGCCGACGGCCTTGCCCGCGGTGAAACCGCCTTGATTCGCCTGGAACACCTTTTCTATGGCATCAAAATCCAGGCTGCGGCTGATAAACACGGTGGCCATCACCCCGCTGCGGCTGTAGGCGTTGCAATGATTGTTGGCGTTGGGCGCACGCACCTCACCGCTGTTATCGCCATCCACTTCCACGCGAATGGTATTGTCGCCCATGGCGGGCAGGGGTGGCTGCAGGAGCGAAACGGTTTCCCGGGCTTCCGGGGCCAGCTTCACGGTGCGCGAGAGCCGGCTGAGGCTGTTGCCATAACCGTAGGCGTGGTTGGGATAAACCAGTGTGACCGTGTGTAACCGCGAGTGCGAATGGTTTTCCAGCGTCACCCGCGTCTCCGCGTAACCGTGAAAGGTGCTGCCCTGGTACATGGCCGCCGCACCCACGGAAACATCGCCAAAATCCGAGGCTGCCGGGACGGACCCGGCAAGCGCCAGCCAGACCGCCGCCAGCACTGCCCGCCGCCCGGTTGCAAACATGCGCCCCCTTCTCATGCCTTACGCAGTTGCGAGTTCCACGTCTTTGGGCAGGTTCAGGCCCGCTTCATCAAGCTGGCCCAGCAGTTCCGCCACCAGTTTCACCGGTGTCATACGGTCGAACCGCGCCTGGTAGTTCAGAATCAGCCGATGGTTGAGCACCGGGGGCGTCACAACTTTCACGTCTTCAAAACCCACGCTGGGCCGGCCGCTCACGAGAGCGTGCGCGCGGGCGGCTTCGGCGATGGCGATGGCCGCGCGCGGTGAGGCGCCATAGCTCACATATTTGTTCACCGCCGGGGTGGCTTCCGCGCCACCGGGATGCGTGGCCGATACCAGCCGGGCGATGTAACGTGAAACCGGCCGGGGCAGGAAGATGCGGCCCATAACGGCAAACAGGCACTCCAAATCGGCACGTTCCATCTGCCAAGTCGGCGCGGGCAGTTCGCCGCGGCGCCGCTCGGAAATGATGCGGTCCAGCACTTCCGCATCCACGCTGTCGAACAGCAATCGGAACAGAAAGCGGTCCAGTTGGGCCTCAGGCAACGGATACGTGCCTTCGAGCTCAATCGGATTCTGACTAGCCAGCACAAAGAACGGTTGCGGCAACTGCCGGGTGGTGCCCAGCAGGGTGACGCAATTTTCCTGCATGGTTTCGAGCATGGCCGACTGCGTCTTGGGCGAGGCGCGGTTGATTTCGTCCGCGAGCAGGATATTGGTGAACACCGGACCGGGCTGGAACACCAGTTCGCGTTTGCCTGCGGCGGTCTCCTGCAAAATGTGCGTGCCCAGGACATCGCCCGGCATCAGGTCCGGGGTGAACTGGATGCGCTTGAATTCCAGCCGCAGCACCTGGCCGATGGTTTTAACCAGCGCGGTTTTGCCGAGACCGGGCAGGCCCTCGAGCAGAATGTGCCCGCGCGCCAGAATGCCGATGAGGACCAGGCGGTGCAGTTCGCTGCGGCCGAGCAGGATTTGATCGAGCTGGGCCAGCACCCGGTTGGCCAATTCGGCCGCGGGCTGCAGCTCTTCCGGTTTCAGAATGGAGTCGGACAT
>DATJIU010000064.1:0-26463 GCA_035492855.1 Dongiaceae bacterium
TGCTGCCCTCGGTGGCGCGCCTGGCCGGGGTGAAGCTGCCGGACGGCGTCGAGTTTGACGGCGAGGATTTCAGCCGCGCGTGGCTGGGCCGGGAAATCCAGCTCCGCTCGCGCCCGCTGTTCTGGGTCCGCCCGCCGGACCGGCCCGGTCCCGCGAACGACCGCTGGCCGGACCTTGCCATGCGTGAGGGCAACTGGAAGCTGCTGCTCATGGCCGACGGCACTGAACCCCAACTCTACGACCTGGCCCATGACGTGGCGGAAGCGCACAACCTGGCCGCCACGCACCCCGACGTGGTGGAACGGATGCAGCGCGAACTGCTGGCCTGGCACCATTCGCCTGACGGGCGGCCGACTAAATAAATTACAACTGTGAATGGCTCAGTTGCGACACATCGATGAATTCGCCTCAGGTGAACACAACGGCAGCTCCGGTTGCGATGGAATGGTTCGCAGCATGATAGAGGCGAAGGCAAGAATACGATTCGATTCCATATCGTTTCCAAGTGATGTCTCCAGAGCCTTGGGAATCAGCCGCTTGAAAGACTTGCTCGTCCTCGGGGTCGAGATCCAAAGGCAACAGGAGGGCTGCGGCAATCTTCCGGCACTCTTCGCGCAAGCGTTGGGATGAACCTACAATTCCGCCAGGGATGGGATAGGCATCTCCAGGGATGAGCACGCGAGCAAAGTCCTGAGGAATGTAAAAACCTTCCGCATCGCTATGAACGATCAGGTGATCAAATGCCCCGAACGCCTTTGTTGGATCTGACTTATCGAAGTCGGAGTAATAGCGCACCAAGTTTGGATCTTTCGCTGCATTTTGGTCTCCCGGGGCGGGCAAGCTTCGGGTGTAGTGGAGATGCGCAGCGATCCGGCGCAGATAGTGAAGCCCCGAATAGCCATACATATCGGACGACCAGACATCAACCTTGTCCGGATCAATGTGAGCTTTCAGGTGAATTGACGCTAGATAGCGACTCAGCATCGCAAAATCTCCACGAAAATGTTCAGCACCCTCCTCGTCGTTCTCGAGAAGATCCGCGATAATTCCGACTTCAATATTTAGACCCATATGAATTCCTCAGGAGTCAATATACGCCGACTGACGTCGGCGGCGACGCAATGATTTAAACTGCTCAATTATTTGAGGTTTACCGGTTGGATTTTTCCGAGTTTGTATTGGGCCATATCCAGTTCCCTCGGGTTGCCCTCCAGTTGGACGAGCAAACGCCGCAACGTTTCGCATTGGTGCGGAGTGCCGCAAATCAGAACTGTCCCCTTGCGGTCGTTCAAAAACAAATCCTCTGGTTGTTCCGCTATGCCCGCCTTCGCTTCAAAGAGGTCGCGCAAAGCTTGGTTGAAAACCGCCACGGCGTTATAATCGCTGAAAGAATTGCCTTTGGACCCTGCCTCGCCGAGTTTCGCCTCAATGTGGGCCACCTGGTCGAACTTGGGCCAAAATGTCTTTGGGGTCAACTGATACGCGCGGATGACCATTTTTTGAGAGGGCGGCGCGGCAGCGGATTTTATGTTGCTGGGCGCGGCGCAGCCCCACAGACAAGCGGCGGCGAGGAGGGCGAGAGCAAATTTCATAAATTTGTAATCTCGCCTGCCGGGCGCAGACCTCTGATCGGGGTGCGGTCTGGCAGGTGCTGAATTGTTCCATAACTCATGTCATATCCATATTCAAGGGGAAGAATTTCAATTTTTGGGATTGCCGAATTCTCCCGGCCTGTTTTCATGGCCGTACCAGCGGCCGGGGAGGACAGCAGCAAAACCTTGAGCCTGGTTGATGCCCATGCGCTACTATATCCGCCAAAATAAAGATGCTGTCATTCAAGGGCCCTGCACCGTTCCGGAACTGCTGGCGGGCATCACCGCCGGCGACTTTGGAGCCGACACCCTGGTTTCCAGCGACTTGGGCGACACCCTGGCGGACCTGCGCACCGGGCGTCATTGCGATTGGTTTCCGCTGCGGGACGTTTCTGAAGCAGGCCGTCTCCTGCCGCCGCCGCCGAAGTCAGAGCCCGATCCGCCCCGGCCGGTGAGCCTCCGCTATGTCGTTTTCCAGACCGTGCTGGCTTTGCTTTGCCTGGGGGTGGCCTTTGCGGAACAGCGCTGGTTTGTGTGGGTCATCGCAGGGTTGATGGTTTGGGAGGCGGGAACTGCCCTTGGGCGCTACACTAAACAACAGCCGCCGCGTGGCGAGGTGGTTTAATTTGTAGCTGAATCTGCGTCATCTACAACTCTGCGCTTGCGGTCTTCGTTTCTTGGTTTTCTGGTGTCTGCCTTCATTTTGTTTTAACAATGATTTTGCGTTTTTTTCATTTCTCAAATTTGCAACTTGCTTTACTGGAAGCGTTTTAAATGCCCGGCCTCGCATTTTTTGGCCCAAAAAATAGAGTTCACCATTAAACCACATGCTTTCTGCGAGCGTGATAGAATGCTCTCCGGTATGCGAAATAACGCAACCAGCGCCGGCCCTCGGGCCGTGGGGAGCGCGCCCGCCGCGGGCGCTGTTTTCCGCGCCCTCGCGGAAAACCCGGGGCGTACGAAATCATCCCAACGCCTGGAAACAGAATCCCGCGCAACGGCCGGCGGCGCGGCGCAGCCGGCAACGCCCGGGGCGGGCGTGCCCCCCAACACCAGTTATCCGGCCCAATCAAACCGGATCAAACCACCGTTATGCTGGCGGCCGTCTGCGGCGGGCAGAGGACTGCCCGCCCTACCCGAGCAATGGCGCGAAAGAGTGAATTTACCAAACGAACCCAAATTTTTTGGGGCGAGCCACCGATGGATTTTACTATGGAAAAACGACTTGCATCAATTTATGCCGCCAAATCAATTTGGGTTCGTTTGGCTTCGTTTGGGGGTAGTAAGGCGCATGGGGAAGTTGCAAATCGCTTCCCGCGTTTTCAATCTGCGGCATTTCACCCGGTCCTCCAAGATTGACAATGACCATCAATTCACCCATCCCATCTGCGCCGCCGCCATGACGACACCTCACCCACCCACGCCGCTGGAACAGCAGCAGGATTACTATCGCGCCCGCGCGGCGGAGTACGACCAGTGGTGGCTGCGGCAGGGCCGTTACGACCGCGGCCCCGCGCTCAATGCCCAGTGGTTCGCGGACGCCGGAGCCGTTTCGGCGGCGCTGGCGGCGTTCCGTCCGGCGGGCCGGGTGCTGGAACTTGCCTGCGGCACGGGCATCTGGACCGAACAGTTGCTGCCTTGGGCTGACAGCCTGACCGCACTGGATGGCTCATCCGAAATGCTCGCCCTGAACCGGGCGCGTCTCGGCACTGCGGCGGTGCGCTATATCCAGGCGGACTTGTTTCACTGGCAGCCGGGCGAGCGATACGACGTGGTGTTCTTTGGTTTCTGGTTGTCGCACGTGCCGCCGGAACGCTTCGCCGCGTTCTGGCAACTGGTCCGTTCCTGTCTTGCGCCCGGCGGCCGCGTGTTCTTCGTGGATTCCCGACACGAGCCCACGTCCACCGCCGCAGACCATCGCCTGCCGGAGCCGGCGGCCACTGTGCTGACCCGCCGGCTCAATGACGGACGCGAGTTCCAAATCTACAAGGTGTTCCATGATCCCGTCGTTCTCACCGAACGCTTGCGCGGGTTGGGCTGGCAATTCACCATCCGGCAGACTGACCACTATTTCGTCCATGGCTCGGGAAGCTGACTGCATTTATGGAATTATTGGCCATCATGGTTCCGGTACTGGCGATCGCATTGGTAATCGCGATTCTAATCCTGAAACGAAACTCGGAGAAATCCCGTCCGACGAATACGGTTGATGAGGCTTCCGTTTGGCTGGCCGGTGATCCCGGCAACTCCAGTGGTGCCGACTCCGGGCAGCACCACTCGCAGCATGACACTTCTCATCATGGTGGTGGCGACTGCGGCGGGGCGCATCACGGCGGGTTTGACGGTGGATGCGATGGTGGCGGGGGACATCATTAATACAACCAACGGCGGCTTGAAGATGAATGTCCCAAGCATCTAACTTATGTTTCCTCAGCCAGTGATCACTCTCCTCGTATGTGTTGTTACGGTGCTTGTGTCGTTGGTTGCATTTACCAACGACCGTTTGCGGGAGCGACTGCTTTTCCGGCCGGAAGCCATTCTCGCGCACAAGCAATGGGATCGGCTGTTTTCCAGCGCT
This sequence comes from Dongiaceae bacterium, assembly GCA_035492855.1. Taxonomy (GTDB): domain Bacteria; phylum Verrucomicrobiota; class Verrucomicrobiia; order Limisphaerales; family JAFMIX01; genus JAFMIX01. The sequence continues at coordinate 4,171 of DATJIU010000064.1, forward strand.
CTGATTCACGCGGACTGGATGCACTTGGGATTTAATCTGTTTGCGCTGTATTCCTTTGGCAGCCTGGTGGAGGAGGTGTATGGGCGGGCGCTGTTTTTGGGCATTTACGTGGCGTCCATTTTGGGCGGATCACTGCTGTCGCTGTGGCTGCATCGTCATCATGATTACGCTGCGCTGGGCGCTTCGGGCGGAGTTTGCGGGGTGATGTTTGCTGCGATTTTTCTGGTGCCGGGCACCGGGGTGGGAATGATGTTTCTGCCGCTCACGTTGCCTGGACCGGTATTCGCCGGAGGTTATTTGGTGCTTACGTTTATCGCCCTGCGCCGGAGGCAGGACAATGTGGGCCACGATGCGCACTTCGGTGGGGCTTGCGTGGGATTGTTATTGGCAGCGGCCATTGAGCCGAACGCATGTTTGCAATCGCGATGGTTTTATCTGGCGTGCCTGCTGTTCTGCATCGGTTGTCTCTATGTGTTGGGACGGAACCCGCTTGGCTTGCGCGAATCCGTTCTGCACGTGCAAACTCCCGCCCATCGCTGCAATCTCCGCTACCAGCGCTATGATGAGGCGGCGGCCCGGCGCCAGGAACAGGAGAAGGTGGATGAGTTGCTGGACAAGATTTCCGCCCGGGGACTGCACAGTCTATCCAGCCGGGAGCGGGCGTTCCTCGCGGAATACTCGGCCCGGAAAGGAAACCGTTGACCGGGAATTGTCGTTGCAAATGGGACAAGGCCGGTCACCCGGGCTGGGGTAATTCGCTTCGCCCGCACCGGCAGCGTCCCGGTAAGGATGAATTTGATTTCCGCTTCCCGCAGGGTACACGCTGAATATTTTCGCCCATACCGGTAAGTTTGCAGCAACCGAAAAAAATCATGCGGCGTTGGTATTGCAAACTTTCCCGTAATTTCACCGCAAATTCACCATTTTGCGGAGAACGCGCTGCTGGCATGAGGCGTGCTAAATTTTTCCCGGCGAGGTTTTTAATTTCGGAGCTTCGCCAAATCAGACTTTAAAAAATATGTATGATGCATTTGTGCGCATCAGTGCTGCATGGAGTAGTAAATATGTTCTGCGTCGAGCTGTCTCTCCCTGAGTGATGTATTCACGCCGATCCCATTCCAGGTGGTAATACCAATCCTGTCGCATTGCTTTTGGCAACGGTGACTGACCGGTCATCGTAACGCTGTAAAAGCTGCGGGATTTATTGTGCTCCGATGAGCTGCAAGGAGGAAGCCGCGGTCTGATCTGAGCCCGGGAAAAGTCTGAATTTGGAATTTTGTTTAAGTTGTTTTGTTTGCAGGCCGTGCCGGCAGAAGGAGGCGGCGGGGCCGCAAATTAAGTTGTGAAATGACAGACACCAGAAACATCGCGGATGTCATTGCCTTGCCTGATTGGTGCCCCGAGAACCTGGGCGGTTACTTTCTGCCCTGTGATTTCGCCGCCACTTGGAGGTGCCGCGATGACGGCGAGGAAGCCGGCCCCACCTGAGGCGAAACGCAAGCTGGTCCAACCCAACCCGGCAACAATTTCCCCCGAACCCAACCTGAAACCCAACCCGATCCCCTGAAACCCCTATGCGCAAACTAATACTGAAAACAATTCTGCTGGCTTTGTTCGCAGGCCAAGCCATGGCAGACTATTCCAACAACGTAATGTCTCTGGCGCCGCTGGCCTATTGGCGGCTGAATGAGACGGCCATTCCGCCCGCAGATGTCGCCACGAATATCGGCACGCTCGGAACCTCCGGGAACGGGATTTATGCGGCCAGCGCTTCACATCCCAATTCTGGTGCCCTGGCTACCGGGGCCGGTTCCTCGGCTTACTTTCCCGACATGGCTGGGAACCGCGTAGTGGTGCCGTATCAGCCGGCGCTGGCCACAACGGCACCGTTCTCCGTCGAATTCTGGGCCAATCCCAATGACGTCCAGAGCGGGGACAGCTCCACAATGTGCCCGGTTTCGCTGACGCAGTTTGGCAATCCGCCCGGCGCGGGTGATGGCACGCGCAAGGGATGGCTGTTCTACCAAAATGGCGGGACGGGCTGGACCTTTCGTACTTACGGCACGGGCAACACCGCCTTCGGTGCCACCGCCAATCAAACCGTCACCCCGGGCACTTGGTATCACATCGTGGGGGTTTATGATGGCACCAACTCCATCCTCTACGTGAATGGCCAGCCTGCGGCAACGGTCGCGGCGAGTTCGTTTGTGCCCGTGGACACCAATGCCTCCCCGTTCAGTGTCGGGGCCCGCGGCTATGGCGCACTGGGCTTTTTCCGTTACAACGGATCCGTGGCCGAAGTGGCCTACTACACGAATATTCTGAGTGCCGCCGAAATTCTTTCGCATTATCAAAATGGGCTTAATGCCTCCCCGGCCACCTCCTACCAGCAACTGATCCAGGCCAAATCTCCGGAACTTTATTTGCGTTTTGCGGAACCGAGCTTCTCGGCTGATCCCAGCACCTACCCGGTGGCTGTCAACCTCGGCAGCCTCGGCACCAATGCTGATGGCGCTTACCAACCGGGCAGCACGCCCGGCGTGCCCGGCGTGCCGTACACCGGCATCACCGGAAGCAATTACGCCACCGGTTTCAGTCCGGATGCCGGCGGATATATCAACGTGGGCGCCGCCCCGGAACTGAACCTGACTACGCCCTTTACACTGATCACCTGGTTCAAAACGGCACCGACTGACGCGCGGTTCCAAACGTTCATCGGCAAGGGCGACACCTCGTGGCGCGCCGGCATTGATGGCGACGGCCATGCCCGCTTTGCCGTGGGTTCCAACCCCGACGCCACCGGCACCGCCAATTTGAACGATGGCCAATGGCATCAGCTTTGCGGCGTGTATGACGGGAGCAGCATCTACCTATACATTGATGGCCTGCTGGATGTGTCGGGCGGGGCGACTGACGCGATCGTCGGCAGCGAAGATTACGCGTTCATCGGCACGGTGCCGGATTATGTGAATGATCGCGTGTTCAAGGGGAGCATGGATGAGGTGGCGGTGTTCGGGTCCGTCTTGACTGCCGACCAAATCAAGCAGCTCTACCTGTCGGCCAACGTTCCGCCGCGCATCACACTGCAACCGCCGGCCACGCTCAATGCCAGCGAAGGCACTGCCATTACCATCAGCGCGAACGCCTTTGGCTCCCCGACGCTGGCGTACCAGTGGCAGAAAAACGGTACCAACCTCGTGGGCCAGACTGCTTCGAATCTGGTCTTTGCGGTGACCCAGGCCGGTGATGCCGGCAATTACGACTTGGTGGTGACCAATGCGTACGGCGCGGTGACGAGTTCCATCACGGCGCTTACCATTCAGGCCGGTCCGCCGATTGAACTCGTAGCGCCCCAATCGCAAGCCCGTTATGCCGGTCTCTCGGCCTCGTTCTCGGTGCTGGCGGGAGGCAGCAGCCCGTTGTCTTACCAATGGCTGTATAACAAGGGTGACATTGCGGGCCAAACCGCCACGAATCTGACCCTGACCAATCTGCAACTGGGCCAGACGGGCGACTACAGTGTGCGCATCACCAATCCGCAGGGCTCCATCACCAGCAGTGTGGCCACGCTCACGGTGGTGGCGGCGCCGACTTCGCCCTACGCGGCGGCGGTCCTCGCCGACAGCCCGATTGGCTACTGGCGTCTGGGTGAAACTTCGGGCGCCACGGCGTATGATTACGTTGGCGGCCACAGCGGCGTGTACACCGAAGTGACTTTGGGCATGCCGGGCTATTCCGCCACGGATACCAACCTGGCGGCAGGTGTGGGATTAGCGGCCACGCCCAGTCTGGTTGGCGGCATTAATGGCATCGACTTCGCCACGAATGCCGGGGTGCCTTCGTTCACCATCGAGGCCTGGGTCAAGGCCGGAGCGCAATCTTCGGACTCCTGTGTGATCACCAAGGGCACGGGCGCCGGCGGGGAGCAGTTCAACCTGGACTACGGCTCCGGCGGGTCCTTCCGGTTCTTCGTGCGGGATGCCGGCGGTGGCGCCCATCTGTGTAACTCCAGCATCGCGCCGGACGGCAACTGGCATTATCTGACCGCCGTGTGCGACGGACCCAACCAGACCCTGACCCTGTACATTGATGCGAACCAGGCGGCGCAAACCACCATCAGCGGCGGCATCAAGGCGGCCGCGCAACCCATGACCATCGGCTGCCGCCAGTCGGGCACCACAGCGTACGACCTGCAGATGTCCGGTACTGTGGACGAAGTGGCCGTATATAATACCGCGTTGGCGTCCGATGCCATCGTCACGCACTTCACGGCGCGTTATGTGGCCAACTCCAAGCCGGTCATCGTGACCCCACCGCAGCCCCTCACCAACTACGTCGGGCTCGCCAGCACATTCACCGTGGAAGCCGGGGGGCCGGATCCGCTGTCATATCAATGGCAGACCAACGGGGTGAATATTGATGGCGCCACTGCGGCCACCCTGCTGTTGAATCCGCTGGATTACTCCATGGCGGGCAATTATCGGGTCATCGTCATGAACGATTCGGGCGCGGTCACCAGCGCGGTGGTTGCGCTGACCGTCTTGGCGCCGCCGACCAACCTGGACCTATCGGCGGGCCTGGTACTGCATCTGCCGTTTGACGGAAATTACGCCGACATTTCGGGCCATGACAACAACGGCACGAATGTGGGGGCGACCACCTTCGATACGGGCAAGATCGGGAGCGGGGCGTTGCACTACTCCACCGACACCGGCTCTTCCAGCTACAACTACGTGACTCTGGGCCAGCGGGCGGACCTGAACTTCAGTTCGAACGTGGACTTCTCCCTGGCCTTGTGGGTGAAGCTGCCCGCGGGGCTGGAAAGCGGCGACCTGCCGTTCTTCTGCAATGCGGCCGGTTCCGCCTTCAGTCCGGGATATACGTTCGCGCCCTCCTACAAGCTGGGCGGCTGGTCATGGACGCTGAACGGCACGGGCATTTATGGCACCAATGACACCATCAACGACGGCGCCTGGCACCAGCTGGTGTACACGTTCAACCGCACGGGAATGGGGATTACCTACCTGGACGGCAATGTGGTGGATTCCCGCTCCGTTGCCTCGGTGGGCGACATTACCCAGGCCGCGCCCACGAGCATCGGCCAGGATCCGACCGGCCACTATGGGGAGTCGGGCGAGGCGGATATCGACGACCTTGGGGTCTGGCGCCGCGTGCTGACTCCGCTGGAAGCCTCGTCCATCTATGTCGCGGGATTGAATGGGGGCATCACCTTTGCCACCACGCCCGCCACGCCGGCGACGCTGTCCATCACGCATTCCGGCGGCCAGGTGCAGATCATCTGGACGGGCTCGGGTACACTGCAGTCCGCCGGGACGCTCACCGGCACGTACACCAACGTGCCGAGCGCCACGTCGCCTTACGTGGTGACGCCGGACGGGACGCAGCGGTTCTTCCGGCTCGCGAACTGATAAACAATTAGCCCAGGCTAATTCGGGTGGTAGCGGCGGTCTTCGGACCGCCGCTACTTTTTTTTATTGGGGTTCCGTCCCGCAGCGTTGAAGGTGATTCGCCGGCGGCTGACAGTGGTGCGTTGGTTTTTTCAATCCTGCCGTTCCCGCTCAGGCGGCCGGCTTGATCCAGAGGTGTTCCATCTGTTCGAGGGAACGGCCCTTGGTTTCGGGGACGAACTTCCACATGAACAGCGCCGCCAACAGGCTCATGATGCCGTAAATCCAGTAGGCAAACCCATGGTTGAAATGATTCACCAAAGCGGGGTTGTCATTGAGGATGGGAAACGACCAGCTCACCAGGTAATTGGCAATCCATTGGGCGGCCACGGCCACGGCCATGGCTTTGCCGCGAATCTGGTTCGGGAAAATCTCGCTCAACAGAATCCAGGTCACCGGACCCCAAGATACGGCAAATCCGGCGATGTACGCCAGCATGCAGACCAGCGCCACCACGCCCTTGTCGTGGAACATGAAATCCGTGCCCAGAGCGAGCATGCTCACAGCCATCATCAGCGCGCCAATAATTTGCAGCGGTTTGCGACCATATTTGTCCACGGTCACGATGGCCACCACGGTGAAGCCCAGATTCACCGCGCCCACGATGATGGTTTGGAGCAAGGAGGCGTTGGTATCAGAACCCATGCCTTTGAAAATCTCCGGGGCGTAATACAGCACCACATTGATGCCCACGAACTGCTGGAATACCGACAGCATGATGCCGATGAAGATCACCAGCGCGCCGAAGGAGAACATCCGCCCGGAGTGATGTTGCGCCAGCGAGGCACGGATTTCCGCAATCTCCTGGTCGGCTTCCGTGGCGGACACCAGCCGGCCCAGCACCGCCCGGGCGGCGGGTTCCTGTTGTTTCAACATCAGGTATCGTGGCGTCTCGGGCACCAAAAAAAGAAACATCAGGAAGAGGAAGGCGGGCAGGGCTTCCGAGCCGAACATGTAACGCCAGCCCACGTCATTCAGCCAGGCATCGCTGTTGCCCACGCGGGAGATGCCGTAGTTGATGAAGTAAATGACGAGCATGCCGAAGATGATGGCGAGCTGGTTCCACGCCACCAGGTTGCCGCGCACCCGCGCCGGGGCGATTTCCGCGATGTACATGGGCGACAGCATGGAGGCCAGGCCCACACCCACGCCGCCGATAATCCGGTAGAAGACGAAATGCCAGATGTAGCCCGCGCCGCCGTGACCGATGGGGGCAAACAACATTTCCGGCGCGGCGGAGCCGACTGCCGAAATAAAGAACAACACCGCCGCCACAATCAACCCCCGCTTGCGGCCGATGCGCGAGCTAACCCAGCCCCCAATGATCCCGCCGATGATGCAGCCGATGAGCGCGCTGGACACCACAAAGCCGAGCAGCGAGTTGGCGGCGTTGGGGTCGCTCATGTTGCGCGGGTCAATGAAGTACACCCGCAGGCAACTGACCGCACCTGAGATGACCGCGGTGTCGTAGCCGAACAGCAACCCGCCGAGCGTGGCGACGAGCGTGAGCAGGATGACATATGAGTTCAGCCGCGACGGGGATTTGGATTCAGCAGTCATAGCAATTGGTTCCGGGCCAGGGTCTGGGTGAGGGTGAGGTGTTTCTGCCGGGCCGCGGCATAGCCGGCGGCGATTTCGGAGCGAGGTTCCGCAGCTTCCATCGGGTTGACCGCCACGAATTCGGCCGCCCACGCGGCCAGGGATTTTTGCGGCTGCACGAGCGCCAGCGCCTGAAGGGCCGCGCCCAGCGCCGCGCCTTCGGCGGCCGCGAGTGTCACCACGCGGCAGTTGAAGACATCCGCGCAAACCTGCCGCCAGATGCGGCTGTTGCTGCCCCCGCCAGTCAGCCGGATTTCCGTCGGTGCAATGCCCAGCGCCCGCATGCGTTCCAGGCCGTAGGCTAGGCCCAAGGTTACGCCTTCCATGACGGCGCGGGCGAGCAGCGCAGGCTGCATGTTTTTGGGCGTCAACCCGTGAAACACGCCGCTGCCGCCCGGCAGGTTGGGCGTGCGTTCGCCTTGGAGGTAGGGCAGGAAAATCAAACCGTCCGCGCCGGGCGGTGTCGCTTCGACGGCAGCGTCCAGTTGCGCGTTGGACCAGTTGAACAGATGCCGCACCGCCTCGGTAGCCACGGTCACGTTCATGGTGCAGAGTAGCGGCAGCCAGGCATCGGTGCTGTCGCAGAACGCGGCGATTTCGCCTTCCGGATCCACCACGGGTTTTGCACTGTAGGCGTAGATGGTGCCGGAAGTACCCAGACTGGCCGTCACCCGGCCGGGCTGCACGTTGGCCGTGCCAATGGCGCCCATCATGTTGTCCCCGCCGCCGGCACTGATGACGACTTCGGGGGACAGTTGCCAGCGCCCGGCCAGCTTGGGCTGTAACGTGCCCGCGGCTTCCCGCGACGAGCCTACGGCAGGCATTTTCTCCGGCAACGCCGGGTCGATGAACTCCAGCAGCTCGCGGTCCCATTCGCGGGTGCGGACGTTCAGCAGCGCCGTGCCCGAGGCATCACCATATTCCATCCGGAATTTCCCGGTCAGGCAGTAATTGAGATAGTCATGCGGCAGGAGCACGGTGGCGAGCCGGGCAAAAAGATCCGGTTCGTGCCGTTTGAACCACAGAATTTTGGGCGCGGTGAAACCTGGCAGCATGTCGAGCCCCACCCGTTCCAGACAATGCGCCCGGCCGCCGAGATGGGCGCGCAACAGGTCGCATTCCGCCACTGTGGCGGTGTCGCACCACAGTTTGGCGGGGCGGATGACATTGCCCCGGGCATCGAGCGGTACGAAACCGTGTTGCTGGCCAGAAACGCCGATGCCCCGGATTTCCGCCCGGCGCGAGCCCAACTGTTCCAGCACCTGGACCACCGTGGCATCCATGGCCTGACTCCAGGTTTCCGGATGCTGTTCCATGTGGCCGGGCGGCAACCCGGGCAGCACATCATAGCGTTCCGTGGCCGTGGCGAGGATGGCGCCCGTGGCGCCATCGAGCGCGATGGTTTTGGTGCTCTGCGTGCCGCAATCAATGCCCAGACAGATCATGCCGGATGCGGGTTGAGATTAGTACAGGCATTCGGCCAGGTAACCGGCCAGCGCGGTGTAACGTCCACTCGTGCGGAACGCGGCCACCTTTTTCCGGTCCACCTTCAGCGCCTTGGCCCAGAGCCGGCGCAGATTGGCGGCGCTGGTGGTGAGGATATCAGTGATGTCTTTTTGTGCGTCGGTGCGCGGGGCCTTCACGTCAAATGCGAGAATGCCCTCCCACTTGGCGTCCTGCAGCACCACGCAAAGGGCGAGGTCCTTCAGCGGCTCGGTGTAACCAAACGGCAGGTCCTGGTCGTAACGGGTGGTGTCCTGTGAATTGAGGTGGATGTGAAACAGCTTGCCGGCTTCCAGGCACAATTCCACGTCCCACACATAATCCAGCCCGGCCATGCGGCTGTGCGCGGTTTCGGGGTTCACCCCAAACAGCGGTTGCACCGCCGGGTCCAGGCGGCTGATAAGGTACAGCACTTCGCCCACGTTGCTCAGGTACATATTGGCGCGCGGTTCGTTGGGTTTGGGTTCCATGGCAAATCGTGGCGCCTTCTTGCCGTATTTTTCCAGGGCATAGGCGCCCACCGCATTGAAGCCTTCAATCATGCGGCGGATGGAATCCTGCCCGTTCTTGGCCAGCATGAAGTCGAAGCCTTCGCGCCCGTTCCAGAACACCATCACTTCTGCGCCGAGTTCCACCGTTACATCCACGGCCTGCAGGGCGTTCTTCAGTGCCAGCTTGCGCACCTTGGAATCGTTGCTGGTCATGGCGCCGTCTTTGAACACCGGCGCGGCGAAGAATGACGGCGTGTACATGCCCATCTTCAGGCCGTACTGCTTGAGCAGTTTTTGGGTCTTGGCCACATCGCGCGGGCCGATCTCCACGTCGTGCGCTTCCACGTAGGTGATGCCGGACTGGGCCAGCAAGGGGATGCGCTTGAGGATGGGGATTTCCTTGCGAGTGGGGCCGCCGAACGGGTCGCGCCCCGGGCCGAGGTTCCACACGCCCGCGCCGATGCCAGTTTTGCCTGCCTTGGATGGAATGGTGATTTTGCTCATAATAATGCTGGAATGGTTGATTCCGGGCCGCAGGGGCGCCGGAATGAATTGGGGTTAATAAAAAAATTTGCCGTTTTTTGTTTAAGAAGCTTAAAACGTCCGGGTACAGCCGCAGTGTTCCAAAACCGGGCCGGGCCGGAAAGGACATATATTTGCGGCGTCCCGGAAATCATGACGGCGATTCCTGTTGTTGCATTGGTACGGGGCGAAGGTAGAAGAACTCGCCTCGCCGCAGCTATCCCCGAAATCGGGGAGAGCCGCCGCGGCGAGGATTGACGGACTGCGCTGGCGTTTCCGCCCCGGCAAGCGGTTGGGGCGGTTTATTGCCCGGCCGATTCAAAGTCCCGCGGGTCCATGCTCAACTGCGAGGGCGGCAGGTCAGCCGGGTTGCTGCCGAGCGCCTTGTTGGGCGTGTTGCCCATTTGCAGTTCGAGCGTCCCACCCTTCAGGATGTCGCTGTGCCGGAGCCAGACCCGCGATTGCACCTGGCCGTTCAGCTTGATGCTTTGCAGGTATTTGTTGTCGCGGGAATTGTTGGGGCAGACAATGCTGAAGGTCTTGCCGTTGTGCAGCCGGATGTCAATCCGGTCAAACACCGGGCCCGTGAGGTCATACACCGGCATGCCGGGAGTCACCGGGTACAGCCCCATCATGGAGAAGACGACGAAAGCCGTCATGCCGCCGCCATCCTCGTCGCCGGGAATGCCCAGCGTGGTGTCGGTGAACCAAGTGTCCAACAGCATGCGCACGCGCTTCTGGGTCTTCCACGGGGCGCCGAGATAATTGTAGATATAGGGAATGTGGAAGCTCGGCTCGTTGCCCATGGAGAACTGGCCCACGAGTCCGCTGGCATCGGGAAATTTGGACCAGAACTCATACTTGCTGCGGTCCAGACTTTCGCGGAAGAGCTGGTCCAGCTTGGCTTCCGCCGCCACCCGCCCGCCCATCAGCCCGAACAACCCCTGCAAATCCTGCTGCGCGTCCCAATCGTAGGTGTAACCGTTGTTTTCGGTGGTGTAATCGCGCCCGCCCATGCCGCCGGAGAATTTGGGGTCATAAGGTTCAATCCAGTTGCCCGCACTGTCCTTGGGCCAGACGGATTGCTTGTCGCGCCGGAACACATTTTGATAAAAGGCCGCGCGATTCGTGAACAATGAGTAGTCGGCGGCATTGCCGCTGGCGCGCGCGAGCTGGGCAATGCACCAGTCGTCGTAGCTGTTCTCCAGCGTCACGGAAACCGCCTGGCGCCGTTCAAAGGAATGCACTTCCGGCACGGTTTCCTTTTCCCCGGGATGCAGCGCGGGCATGTAACCATGTTCGTTGTAGAAATCGTCCAGCGAAGTCTTCGGGCCGTTACGCCAGGGCAAGATGGTGGCTTCGAGTGAATTCTTCTTCAACCCGGCATAGGCCGTTTTCACATCGAAGTTGCGCACGCCCTTGGCCCAGGCGTCGGCCATCCACGCGGCGGCGTGGTTGCCGGTCATACATGGCATGTCGCCCCACACCACGGCAAACGAGGGCATCCAGCCGGACTGCTCGTACATGCGCACATACGACTGGACCTGGTCGGCTTCCATTTCCGGATTGAGCAGCAGGTGCAGCGGTTCGAGGGCGCGATACATGTCCCAAATCCAGTTGTCCACGTAGAACGGCCGGGAATCTTGGTGTACCTGATGGTCGAAGGCGCTGTAATACTGGCCGTCCTCGGTGATGTTGACCATGCGTTCGTAGCAGCGGTACAGCGAAGTATAGAACACCCGGCGTTGGGCCGGCGTGCCGCCTTCCACGTGTACCTGGCCCAGCACTTCGTTCCAGCGCTGCTTGGCGGCGGTTTTCACCGCGTCAAACGTCCAGCCAGGAATTTCCTCCTGCAAATTCTTACGCGCCTGGGCCACGCTGATGTAGGAGACTCCGTAACGAAACTCCAAACTCTTCGTGCCGGCGGTGGCAGTGATAACCAGGCGTTTTTGTTCGGCGCCACTGGACTGCACGGTCACCGGCGCGCTGAATTCCCCGTAGATATACCCCTGCATGTGGTTGAACTTTTCGGAGCCGGAAACGGCATTGGTGCCGTCGAAACTCAGGTCGCCGGGCTGCCGGTTGGCCAGCACCAGCACGGGCTGGCCTGCGGGGAAGGTGAACCGGAAATAACCGCTTCGCGCGGCTGGCGTGAATTCGGTTTGGATCAGCGAATCATCAAAGCGCGTGGAATAATAATAGGGCGTGGTCACCTCCTGATCATAGGCCTGGGGCTGTTCCCAGGTGTTGGCGGGGGTGGTGCCGTCCGCCGGCAGCAGCCAGAACAGTTCCCCGCCGCGATGCCCAATGAGGAAGAGTGGGAAGGATTGAATCTGGTCGTCCAACTGGTCCTTCCGCACGGGATACACCCGCACCATGCTGTTGGGCAGATGGACCGTGGGGCGCGTGGGTTCGAGCATGAATCCCTGGCCGCCAATGGTGGGGTCCACCCATTCCACCTGTGCCCGGGCCGGGGTGGTGAGCCAGAGGGCGCTGAGAACCAGCAACGGAGTGAGGAGTGTTTTCATGATTATGGGTCTGCGGTGACGCGATGGGGAATTTTTGGGGTAAAAGGAATTTCGCCGCGCAGCATCCTGCCAGCCTGACCAGTCAACCAAAGATAGTAATCCGACGGCAAGCCTGCATATGCAACGAAGAGGGTTCCTCCTGGCGGTTGGCTCGCGCATTTGAAGATGGCCGTGCCCTCATCCATTTCGTCAAACATTGCCACATAGAGCATGCGTGCCCCGGCCGCCTGCGCGGTGCTGATCTGGTCCCAGTAAAACCGTCCATTCTGCCGCGGAATCTGATCCAGCGGATGGATGCCGCCAAATTCCACCCGGCTGAGATGATACCAACTGAAACCCGGGTACACGCAGGGAACATATTCCAGATGCCGCGCCGTGCACCACGCCAGGTCCGCCTGGATTTGTGCCGCGTACCGCTCCATTTCCCGGTGCAACAACGGAGTGAAGCGTTGCACCATCCAGGGCATAATAATGTCCGCCGATGCCATTACTTCGTGCAGATACGGATCGGGCAGGCAATCCACGTTCAGTTCCCGGAAATAGGTGGGCACCCCCAGCAGGACTGCGCAACCGCCGTATTGCGGATCGTGCTTCAGGAAATCAATCAGCTTTTCAATGCCGATGTCGCGGAGGTTGTAGGGCCGGTCCGGAAAGCCGAGCCCCCAGATGGCCACCACCGGCCGGCCGTGATCGTACAGGTAGGTCTGGTTCGTGCCGCGCGCCGTGATTTTCAGGTCGTCCACCAGCTCCTTCCAGTCCTGGATGATGGATGAGCAATCTTCGCCGTGGGCCCGCAGCCCGGACAAATCGTACATCACCGCAATGGCGCGACCGTACTTTGCGGAGGCGTCCACGGCATGCTGCAAAATCACCCGGCTATGCTGGCGGCTGGACGCGGTGCGGGTGACATCAAAAAAGCGCTGCATGAACACGCCGTCAATGTCGTATTGCTGCATCCACTTGAAATGCAGGTCCGTGGTGCTCCCGTCCCAGGAGCTGAACACGCGCGCCACCGTGCCGTCGGCATTCGTCAACCCGGTGGGATACGTTTGCGGGTACTCGGAAACATCGGGCCACAGGTCCACATGCACATGCGTGGCGTCCAGCTTGCCGCCGATGCCGTAATGCACCCAGCCAGAATCCGAGTCATCACCCGGCGCCCGGAACCAGCCCTGATAGCCGCACATGACCCGCCCCTGATACTCCGGATAACGCGAGCCAGGGCTGTGCTTGGATTGGGCTTGCAGTGGGGATAGGCCCAGGGTGAACAGGACGAAAAATGACAGGACAGTTTTCACGGGAGGGACGGTGATGAAATAAAAATTGGGTTATGCTTCAAAGCTTCGGCCCTTCCAGACGGCGGGTCCGCCGGACTTATGTAAAAAATCCCCGGCGGAAGCGACGGCTTGACGGATGGCAGATAATTATCCCGGACCCGGTGCCGGATATATCCCCTAAAACGGGGATGGCCGGCAGCGGCGGGAGTGATTACACCATGAGCCACCAGCACGTTTTGAAAACACCCGCCTCCACCACCCGCTCTTTGTTGTCGTCCCGAATCCTGTTGCGCCTGGTACTGCCAGGCCTTGCCGGACTGCTGTTGTTTCTGACGGAGGCGGGACTGCGCGCCGCTGATTTCCCCGGGTACCGTTCCGAATTGCATCTGGTTTACAGCCAGGTAGCGGGCCGGGATTTGACCCTGAACGCTTTTCTGCCCGAGGCGGCCACGAACCCGGTGCCCGCCGTGGTGGAAATTCACGGCGGCTGGTGGTGTGGCGGCGGGGCGGCGGGGCGGGTGGACCAGGTGGGCGGCTGGCAGGTTTTCACCCGGCACGGCTTGGCCGTCTTCTCCATCGAATACCGGCTCGGCGAGAATGGCGGTTTCCCGGAAAACATCCGCGACTGCCGCAATGCCATCCGGTACATTCGCAAGAATGCGCAGCGCTTCAATATTGATCCCGACCGGATTGATGTCACGGGTGGTTCGGCGGGCGGACACCTCAGCCTGATGGTGGCCATGGTGCCGGAGGATTTTGCTGATGGCGGCCCCACCGCCGGGTTGGAAGGGGCCAGCGCCAAAGTTTCGGGCAGTTTCAGTTATATTCCACCCACGGATTTTGTTCGGTTCTGGCATCAGGGGCCGGAGGACACGGTCACCAACCAGGACGGTACGGTTTCGTTTCGCGGCCCGGACGACAAAATTCCCTACGACTCGCGGCCCCGCCTGCGGGTGTTGTTTCACGGCATCACCCCGGATTCCCCGGAACACGAGGCGCTGTACACCCGGATGAGCCCCATTGGCCAGGTGCGCAAGGAAGTGCCGCCCCTGTTGATTTGCGACGGCGAGAAGGATCCCATTGTGCCCGGATTGCATGGCCGGGAACTTTACGCCAAGCTTCGCGCTGTGGGTGCCGATGCCACGTATTGGATGACGCCCGATGGCGGCCATGGCTTTCCTGGTGGCGCTGGCTTCGAACAGGTGTTGGACCAATTTATGGTGCGGACCCTGAAGCTGGAGCCCACCCATCCTTAAAAACCAGCTACAAGTCCATCCGGAAGCCCGGTATAATAGATTTCATGAACACGACCTCACGCACACGTTCCGGACCGGGGCTGCTTTGGGCCCGGCCCATTCTCCTCTTACTGACCATTTGCATGACCATTTGCAGTTTCGGACTTCGCACCGCCCGGGCGAATCAGGAGCAATGTCTTTCCTGCGACCTGCCAGTGGAAGTCTCCGGCCAGTTTGCCCATTACAAGAACGACAGCGGCCCCGCGGTGTCCGGCGCGCCCGCGGATGCCGAGGCGGCCTTCCGGGAGGAAATTTTCGGCCACGAATTTTCCATCTCCGTACCGCATCTGCCGGCTGGAACCTACCAGGTGGTCATTGGGGAGGCCGAACTGTATTTCGACCGCCCGGAGCAACGCCTTTTCACCGTCACCATTGGCGACCAGGTGGTGGCCACCAATTACGACATCTTTGCCGCCGCCGGGGGCGCGCGGAAGGCGGTCTATCTCACCGCCACCGTGGAACACCAGGACGACAGCCTGCGCGGGCCGTTGACCGTGCGTTTCACCACGCAGGCGGACAATGCCAAATTCAACACGTTTGAAATCCGGAATGCCGATGGCACCAGCCTGATCAAAACCAAGGCAGCCGACCTTGCAGACCCGCTCCTGGTGGCGGCCAGCCAGCCGCCGGTGGTTTCCGGGCCGGAAATTTGGAAGGACCCGGCGCAACCCATGGCGCAGCGGGTGCAGGACCTCATCCGCCGGATGTCGCTCGCGGAAAAAGTGCAGCAACTCCGCAATGATACGCCGGCCATTCCGCGCCTGGGCGTCCCCGCCTACGATTATTGGAGCGAGGCCCTGCACGGCGTGGCGCGCAACGGCGTGGCCACCGTGTTTCCGCAGGCCATCGGCATGGCCGCCACATGGGACACCACGTTGATTCATCAGGAAGGCGAGGTCATTGCCACGGAAGGCCGCGCCAAGTTCAATGAATTTACCCGCACCCATAACGGCGACAGCCGCAACTGCACCGGCCTGACCTTCTGGTCGCCCAACATTAACATCTTTCGCGATCCCCGCTGGGGCCGGGGCCAGGAAACCTACGGCGAAGACCCATTTCTCACCGGCCAGATCGGCGTGGCCTTCATCCGGGGCGTCCAGGGCGACGACCCGGAGCACCTCAAGGCCATGGCCTGTGCCAAGCACTTTGCCGTGCACAGCGGCCCGGAATCCGAGCGCCACCGGTTCAATGCCGAACCTTCCGAGCGCGACCTGTACGAAACCTATCTGCCGCAATTTGAAATGGCCGTTCGCGAGGGTCATGTCGGCGGCGTGATGGGCGCGTACAACCGGGTGGATGGCACGCCCGCTTGCGCCAATACCCGGCTGCTCTCCGATATTCTGCGCGGCCAGTGGGATTTTAACGGTTACATTGTGTCCGACTGCGGCGCCATCGAAGACATCTTCGCCCACCATCATTTTGCGCCCACGCCGGAGGCCGCCGCGGCGGACGCAGTGAAGGCGGGATGCGACATTTGCTGCGGCAGCGACTACAACGCCCTCCTCAAAGCACTGCAACAGGGCTTGGTCTCCGAGGCCGACATTGACACCGCGTTGACGTATGCGCTGACGAGCCGGTTCCGGCTCGGGCTATTCGACCCGCCGGGACAAGACCCCTATTCCAAAATCACCATCGCCGCCAACGACACGCCGGAGCACGAGGCGCTGGCGCTTCAGGCCGCGGAGAAATCCATCGTGCTGCTCAAGAACGACGGTGTGTTGCCGCTGCAACGCGGGCAAATCAAGCGCATCGCCGTCATCGGCGCCAATGCCGATTCCGTGCCCATGCTGCTTGGCAATTACAACGGCGATCCCGCCCGGCCGGTGACCATCCTCAATGGCATCCGCACGGTGGCCGGACCGGATATCTCCGTTACCTATAATCCGGGTTGCCCGTTGGTGGTACGCAAGGACGGCGCCAACGCGCCTTCCGTGCAAATACTGGATGAGGCCGTGGCGGCCGCGCGGGCAGCCGATGTGGTGATTTATGTGGGCGGCATCAGCTCGGATTTGGAAGGCGAGGAGTTCGGCGGGCAGAGTCCCTATGCCGGTTTTGCCGGCGGCGACCGCATCCGCATCGAACTGCCGCCGGTGCAGGAAAAAATGCTGCAGGCGTTGCAAGCCACCGGCAAGCCGGTCATCTACATCAATTGCAGCGGCAGTGCCGTGGCCATGCCGTGGGCGGCGGCGCATCTGCCCGCCATTGTGCAGGCGTGGTATCCCGGGGAGCAGGGCGGCCAGGCGGTGGCGGAGGTTTTGTTTGGCACGGTGAATCCGGCCGGGCGGCTGCCGGTCACGTTCTACCGGTCCACGGACGACCTGCCCGCGTTTGAAGATTACTCCATGGCCAACCGCACCTACCGCTATTTCAGCGGCCAACCGTTATTCGCCTTCGGTCATGGCCTGAGCTACACGAAGTTTGCCTATCGCGATGCCAAGACGGCTGCGTCCGCCTACCGAACCAACGAAACCATCCGGCTCAGTTTCACGCTGGAGAACGCGGGCGCGCGGGACGGCGATGAAGTGGCGCAGGTTTATTTCCGTCACATCCATTCCTGGGAGCCGCAGCCCCGGCAGGAGTTGTGCGGCTTCACCCGGGTGACCTTGCCTCGGGGTGCTTCCGCCCGGGTGACGGTGGAAATTCCCGTGCAACGATTCCGCTACTGGGAGGTGTCCCGCCATCAGTACGCCGTGGAACCGGGGCAATATGAGCTGCAGGTCGGGGCGGCTTCGGACGACATCCGGTTGCGGGTGCCCGTAACCATTCATGCCGAATGACCTTTTAAATGCGGGCGCGCGGGGAATTTCTTTGCGACCCGGGCGGGATCCCGTTATCAGTTGGGAACACACCACGAACCTCACGGATTCGCATTCAATGGGCCAACCATGTCATGATCATCGCGCCGGTGGGGCCGCTGTCGGCATTACGCTGATGGCGTGGCGTCGGAGTTTGGTTGGGCTGGGGCTGGCGGCCGGTTTGCTGGCCGGGGCGGCGCGGGCCGAAACCACGAACACCGCCAACCTGCTGCAAATCCAGGCGGTGAGCGTGAATGGCAAGGCGCTGCCCTTCCACGGCAAGGACAATGTGGGGCTGGGGCCGTCGCCCGAAAATGTCGTGTTCGGTTTCGGCCGGGGCGCGGGCACCAACCGCTCGCCGTTGCGCCTGCGTTATTTCCTGGATGGTTACGACCATGAATGGCACGAAGGCGAAGGGGAAATGGGGCTGACGGTCCGGTTCTACAACAACTCCGGTGACCAGATTGGCCAGAGCATTTACCGCGTTCACGGAGAGAGCACCGGCTGGACGGGGTCCTTAAAAACCTCTTCGCTCACCCACCGGCGCGAGACTTTGGTGGTGCCGCCCGGGGCGGCCCGGCTGTTGGTGGTCATATCGTCCGCCGGCCCGCCGGATACCGTGGGCATTTATGTGGTGGCCAACCTGGTGGTGTCCCGGTCCTCCGGCAGCGCGGGCAGCGGGGTGCTGTTGCAATCGCCGTTCGACACTGAGCTGGAGGACCTGACGAACAGCGACCCGCCGGTGAACTGGATGCACGACGGCACCCGGCCCAGCATGGCGCGGATTGTGAAATTCGGTCAGGACCCGCAAACCAAGGCGTTCGCCATTCTGGACGAGGACCAGGCGAGCCACGGGGAGTGGCACAATATTTTTGAGTCGTCCCCCGTGGTGGCGCCGGGCGACAACCTGGTGGTGGAGTGGAACGAGATGTACAGCATGGGGCCGGGCGACCTGCGCGAGGCGCATTATGACCGGCTGCCGCCCGGCAATTACAAATTCGAGGTGCGGGGCGTGGATGTGATGGGCCGGCTGACAGACGCCGAGGCTTCCGTGGCGGTTTTTGTGGCCCAACCCTTCTGGAAGACCCCGTGGTTTTGGGGCGGCGCGGTGCTCGGGCTGACGGCCTTGATGCTGGGCATCAGCCGCTATTTTGTGTGGCATCGCATGCGGCAGGAAATGATCCGGCTCAAACACCAGCGGGCGCTGGAGCAGGAGCGGTTGCGCATTGCCCACGACATTCACGATGATTTGGGCGCGCGCGTGACGCAGATTTCGCTGTTGAGCGCCATGGCGCAGGACAATCCCGCGCTGCCCGAAAAGGCGCGGGCGGATTTTGACAAGATTTCCATGATGTCGCGTGAACTCGTGGCGGCGTTGTACGAAACCGTGTGGGCGGTAAACCCCGAGAACGACAACCTGGAGGCGCAAGGCAATTACCTGTGCCAGATGGTGAACAAGCTTTGCGAGCGCACGCCGCTGCGCTGCCGGTTTCACGTGCTGGACCTGCCGCACGAGGTGCAGATTTCCAGCCAGACGCGGCATAACCTGAGCATGGCGGTAAAAGAGGCGGTGCATAACGTCATCAAGCATGCCCGGGCCAAGGAGGTGGCGGTGCGCATGGAGTTCAGCGGCGGATTTTTGAACATCTCCATCGCGGACGACGGCGTGGGTTTTGCCCCGCCGCACCCGGGCGAAGGACATGGATTGACGAACATGAAACAGCGGCTGGCGAAGATTGGCGGCACCTGCGCCATTGAGAGCCAGCCGGGCCGGGGCACCACCGTGCGGTTGCGGTTGCTGGTGCGGCCTTTGGAACAGACCGCCTGAAACCGGCGCCGGAAGGGGAAGCATTGACATGAAAAAAACAGTTGTGGTGGTGGAGGATGACCGCGGGTTGCGGGAGCAGTTGGTGCAGATTTTGGAGACCGCGCCGGACATCAAGTGTCTGGCGGCGTTCGCCTCGGCCGAGGAGGCCCTGCCGCGGATTCTGGAGCGGAATCCCGACGTGGTGCTCATGGACATCAAACTGCCGGGCATGTCGGGCATCCAATGCGTGGCGGAGGTAAAAAAGGTGTTGCCGGCCATGCAGATCATCATGGTGACGGTGTACGAGGACAGCGAGCGCATCTTCCGCGCGCTGAAGGCGGGAGCGAACGGCTACCTTGTCAAATCCAGCCCGCCGGAACAATTGCTCGCCGCCATCCGCGACGTCTCCACCGGCGGCGCCCCGATGTCCAGCCACATCGCCAACAAGGTGGTGCGCCATTTCCATCTTATCGGCAATTCGCCCACGGAATCGGAAAATCTTTCACCGCGCGAACGCGAGGTGCTGGAACTGCTGGCCTCGGGATTCATTTACAAGGAAATTGGCGACCAGTTGAACATCGGCACTGAGACCGTGCGGACCTACGTCAAAAATATCTGCCAGAAAATGCACGTGCGCAGCCGCCTGGAGGCGGTGGCCAAGCACAAGGCGGAATATTACTGAGCCGGCGGGTTCAGGGTGAACCGCGTGCTGAGGTCTGCCCGGGAGCTGCCGCCCACATACACCAGATATTCGCCCGGCTCCACCTGCCACTGACCGGTGGTGCCCCAGACCGCCAGTTCCGAACGTTTCAAAGCGAAGGTGACGGTTTTGGTTTCGCCCGGTTGCAGGTGAATCCGGGAAAAGCCTTTCAACGCGCGAATGGGCGTGGCCACGCTGGCGGTGGTCTGGCGGATGTAAAGTTGCGCCACCTCATCGCCGGCGCGGGCACCGGTGTTGGTGATTTTGACAGACACCGCAATGTCGCCTTCCGGTTGCGTTGTCACGCTGGCCGTCAGGTCGTCGTATTTGAAGGTGGTGTAACTGAGTCCGTGGCCGAAGACGAATTGCGGCGAACTGGGCCCGTCCACATAACCGTCTTTTTTGGACGGGAAATAATTGTAGAACACGGGCAGTTGGCCCACGCTGCGGGGAAAGGAAATGGGTAAACGCCCGGCGGGATTGTTGTCGCCGAAGAGCGTTTCCGCAATGGCCCGGCCACCAAACTCACCGGGATACCATGCTTCAAGGATGGCGGGGACGTGGGCCGCCGCCCACGGCAGGGCCAGCGGCCGGCCGTTTTGCAATACCAGCACCACGGGTTTGCCAGTGGCGGCCACGGCTTCGAGCAGGGCCTCCTGATTCTCCGGCAGGCCGAGTTCGGAACGGTCAGAGCCTTCGCCCGAAATGCCGTGCCGTTCACCCAACGCGAGAATCGCCACGTCGGCCTGACGGGCCACAGCCACGGCGGCGTCAATGTTGGTGCCGGGGTCAAAGGTCACTTCGGTTTCTGTAGCCACGAGCCGCCGGATTTGGGCCAGCAGGCCTTGCGCGGCGTCTTCGCGGGCGGCATCGGAATAATCGCCCAGGCACGGCAGTTCGGCATTGGGGCCGATGACCGCAAGGTACTTCAGATTTTTTGCAAGCGGCAACAGGTCATTTTCATTTTGGAGCAGGCACATGGACTGGCGGGCGGATTCCAGCGCGAGTGCGGTCTGCGCAGCGGAGTGACGCACGGTGGCATCCAACTTTTCATCCACAAACGGATGGTCGAACAACCCGAGTTTAAACTTAACCCGCAATACCCGGGCCACCGCGCGGTCCAGGGTGGCGGCAGGCAGTTGGCCATTCTTTAACCCGGAGACCACGGCATTTTGGAAGACGTCATGGTCAAAATCATAGAACTGCATGTCCACCCCGGAATTGAGCGCCAGCCACACAGCGGCGGCGGGAGTAGCGGCCACGTGATGGGTATCATACAACCGGCGGATGGCGCCGAGGTCCGACAACACCAAGCCGCGGAAGCCCCATTCGTTGCGCAGGACTTCGTTCAGCAGCCAGGGATTGCCGGTGCAGGGCACGCCATCAATGTCATGGTATGCGGCCATGATGCCCATGGCGCCGCCGGTGCGCACGGCGGGTTCAAAGGATTTGAGCATCACCGTCCGCACCTCGCGCTCCCCGGCATGAACGGGCGAGGTGTTCAGTCCGCTCTCCGGGCTGCCGTGCCCGGCAAAATGTTTGGGCTCGGCGATCACCGTGTGGTCGCTGTTCAGGGAATCCCCTTGCAGACCTTGCACCACGGCCAGGCCAAGCTGCCCGGTGAGGTAAGGGTCTTCGCCAAAATCCTCCTCCACCCGGCCCCACCGGGGATCGCGGGCCACATCGAGCACGGGCCCGAGCACCATGGCCACGCCGTTGGCCCGAGCTTGCGCGGCAATGGCGGCGCCGGTACGTCGGGCCAGGTCGGGATTCCAAGCCGTGGCCAGGTTGATGCTTTGGGGAAACACGACCTCATCAAAATCCATATAGCCGTGCAGCCCTTCCTCCAGAAACAATGCCGGAATGCCCAGCCGGTTGGACTTCATGATCCAACCCTGCACCTCGTTGTAGAGCCGGGCGCGGGGAAACAGGTCGTGAACACTGCCCACACCCAGCGAGCCCTAGTTTTTTTCCGCCATGGCGGCATCGAGCACCGCATCCGGCCGGGCATGGGTTTTGTTGATCTGCTGGCTGGGAGGCAGCAGGGACTCGCAGCCGAAGTACATATCGAGCTGGCGCGCCTTTTCTTCCGGAGTCATGCGGGCGAGCAGGTCGGCCACCCGGGCTTCTACCGGCCGACTGGAATCCCTATAGGGTGGCAGAGGTTGCGCTGGCAGCGCGGGTGCCAGGCAGATGAGCAGCAGGCTGAACAACAGGGTGAGGCCGGGTTGGCGGAGGCGTTGCGGCCGCCGGGACCGGGCCGGATGACGGAGTAGGGTGCTCATGGCGATGGCGGCATTGTTCGCCG
>DATJIU010000065.1:0-16871 GCA_035492855.1 Dongiaceae bacterium
GTTGGTTCTGGCGAAGGTGAGCCGTTCTGCAAGCCCGTTTTCACTTGCCGCAGGGGGGGATTTCGGAAAAAATCATCCACCGCTTGGCGCACTGCCGGGCGAGGTGCCGGCCATGAATGCGTCTGTTTCCGCCGGACCGCAACCATCAGACGCGCGATAATTGTTCCGATGACGAAAGTTCTTTTGCTGGGCTTGGGCCGCTGGGGCGCCAACCATTTGCGCAATCTCAACAACCTGCCCATCGAGCTGTATGTGGCCGAAGTCGGCGACAAACAGTTGGAACCCGCGCGGAAAATCGGGCTGCCAGCGGAACGGCTGACCACCAATTACAAGGATTTTATCGCCAAGGTGGACGGCGTAGTGGTGGTCACCCCCGCACAAACCCATTTCCCTCTGTGCAAGGAGTTTCTGGAGGCCGGCAAGGACGTGTTTGTGGAAAAACCGCTGACGTTGACTGACGCGGAATCCAAGGCGCTGGCGGAACTGGCCGAAAAGCACAAACGGATTTTGCAGGTGGGCCACATTCTGCGGTTTGACCCGGCCACGCTCTGGTTGCGCGATGCCATCCAGAACGGCGATTTCGGCAAGGTGCACATGATCCGCGGCCATTTCGGCGGTTTCAAGCGTCCGCGCAACGACAGCGGCGTGATGTTCGCCGATGGCATCCACTTTGTGGACTTGTTCAATTTCATCCTGGGCGGTCTGCCCCAGAGCGTGACGGCCATCCATCACGATTTCATGGGCCGCGGCATGGACGATGTCTCGCTGGTTTCGCTGGAGTACAACACCAAGGCGGGCAAAACCTGGGCCACCGTGGAAAACGATTATTTCATCCCCGGCAAGTTCCGGGAGGTCATCATCTGCGGCGACAAGCTGAGCGCGGTGTGCGATTACAATGTCGCGCAGTATAAGATCAAGACCTACGCCAACGTGCACACGCCCGCCGGCGGCAACGATTTCAAGGCCACCGAAGGCGTGGTGACGCAAATCGAAACCCCGCCGGAAGAGCCGTTGCAGGCGGAATTGCGCGCGTTCATTGATTCCATCCAGACCCGCGCCACCCCGCGCGCCGATGGCTGGTCCGGTTATGATTCGGTGCGGGTGCTGAACGCCGCATTGGAGTCGGTGAAAACCGGCAAGGCCGTGGAACTGAAATAGATCCGCAAATTTTTGCGGTGTGACGCATCCCGTCGCTTTTTAAGACTGTTTAACCTTTTATGAGCAAAATCTCGTTATCCAAATGTTTCGTGAGTCCGGAAGTGGAGGAAGCCGCGTTGCGGGCCATCCGTTCCGGGCAGTACATCCTGGCGGCGGAGAGCAAGGCGTTTGAAGCCGAACTCGCCGCCCACACCGGCACCACCCAGTGTGTGCTCGGCAGTTCCTGGACGATGATCGTGTATTGCCTGCACCAGCTCCAGGGCGTGGGCCCGGGCGACGAGATCATCGTACCCAGCCATACGGCGTTCCCCACCATGGAACCGCTGATTCACCTCGGCGCGAAGCCGGTGTTTGCCGACATTGACGACACCTTCGTGATGGATCTCGACCACGTGGAATCACTCATCACGCCGCGCACGGTGGGCATCATTGGCGTGCACCTGTACGGGCATCCGATTGATAACGACCGCCTGCTGGCCATCGCCAAGAAGCATCATCTGTGGGTCATCGAAGACTGCGCGCAGGCGCAGGGCGCCAAGTACAAGGGCAAAACCGTGGGCAGCATGGGCGACTTCGGTGCGTTCAGCTTTTTCCCGTCCAAAAACCTCACCGTCCTCGGCGACGGCGGCTGCATCACCACGAACAAGGCGGACTACGCCGACCGGCTGCGGATGCTCCGCAACCACGGCCGCCAGGGCAAATACGACCACGAATTCACCGGTTACAACGTGCGCTTCAACGAAATCAACGCCGCCATCGGCCGCGTGATGCTGAAGCACCTCGACGGTTTCAATGAACAGCGCCGCAAGATTGCCGCCCGGTACACCGAACGGCTGGCGGGCATCGTGACGCCTCCGCCGGTGCGCGAATGGGCCACGCCGGTGTATCACATGTACGTCATCCGCGCCCAGAAGCGCGATGAATTGCAGAAGTTCCTCAAGGAAAAGGGCATTGATACCGGCATTCACTATCCCAAACCCAACCACCTGCAGCCGGCGGTGGTCGGTTTATTCCCGTACATTCCGAAGCTCCCGAAGACCGAGCAGGCGGTGAAGGAAATCCTGTCGCTGCCCGTTCACGGCGAAATGTCCGTGGAAACGGCGGACAAGGTGTGCGACGCCATCGCCGAGTTCTACGGGAAGAAATAGGACCAGGCTTCCAATGAGAACCCCCGTTCGTTCGAGCGGGGGTTTCTCATTTGGCCGCCCAAAGAATTTGATGGCAGTTACCAAAATTCATGTTTTCATTTCCCACCGATGAACGCCGACACCCCTGAAATCAGCCTGGTCATTCCCTGTTACAACGAGGAAGGCAACCTGCGCGAACTCATCAAAGCCATCCGCGCCGCGGTGGAACCGCTCCAACTGGCCTACGAAGTCGTCATCACCGACGATTGCAGCAAGGACAGGTCGTGGGAAATCCTGAAGGAACTTGCGGCGGCCGATCCACGCATCCGGGTGCAGAAATTCGCGTTCAACTGCGGCGAAAGCGCCGCGAGCTTTGCCGGACTCAAGGCCGCCCGGGGCAAATATCTTTTCACGCTGGACGCCGACCTGCAAAACGACCCCAAGGATTTGCCGAAATTCCTGGAACAGTTGAAGCATTACGACTGCGTGTGCGGCACCCGCGTGAAGGTGCGCGGCGAGGGCGACAATTTCATCCGCGTGGCCTCCTCGCGCATCGCCAACTGGGTGCGGAACAAGCTGAGTGGCGAAAAGATTTCCGACGCCGGCTGCACCTACCGCGCCTTCAAGCGCGAGTGCATTGAGAATCTGAAGTTCTTCAAGGGCATGCACCGGTTTCTGCCCACGCTGTTCAAAATTGAGGGGCATACTGTCACGGAAATTGAGGTGAGCAACAACCCGCGGTTTGCCGGCCAGAGCAATTACGGCGTGTGGAACCGGCTGTTTGCCTCGTTTTACGACCTGCTCGCGGTGCGCTGGATGAAGAAGCGCATGTTCAAATACCAGGTGGCCGAGCGCATCAATTGACCGGCGGTGCGGGCAGGTACAGGAAGGCAAACCGTTTGGTTTGCGTCGGTGCGTGTTCATAGGGCACCGCCGCCAGCACGGGCTGCGCCGCGCTCAGGTCCGTGCCCCGTAAATTCCACACCATATTGGTCAGGATTGGTGGCGGCGCAATTTCGCTGTCATTGACCGCGCTCCAGACCACCACCCACGGCGCAGCCTTGGCGGCGGCAAACCGCGGGCATTCCGGCGCCAGAATGGTGCTGTCCTGAAAGGTGAACCGCAGGTTGCCGCCCACCCGCCGGTTGATGGCCACCACCACGCCGTGCTCGAATCCGTGGGCTTTCAGTTGGGCCGCCAGATTGGCATAGTCCGAATACAAATACCGATATTGGCCGGTGGCCACCGCCCAAGGCGGCGTGGCATTTAAGACAACAAAGGCCACTCCCGCCACCACGGCGTTGAGCCACAACAGGGCCTTCACCCGCCGTGCTTCCAAGCGCCGGTAATAGCGAAAAGTCAGCCAGAGCGGCGTGACAAATAACAGCGGCTGCATCCAGCGGTCCTTGAAATGCGCCTGCGAAACCAGCACCAGCGCCAGGCAAACCAGTACCCCCATGATCATCAAGCGGTCTATGAATTGCCGGAGTCCGCGCACTGCCGGGGAAATTTCATTGACTGGCGCCGCGCGGAAAAAGACGGCCGCGAACACCGCCGCGGCAATGCCGGAGAATGCAATGAAAGCTGTGACCATGCTGCCCAGACTATCAACATATTCCAGCCCCAGGTTGGCGGCATGTTCATGCACCTCGTTGGCCCGCGCCAGCACCGCCTCCGAATTGGTGAGCATCCACCGGATGTGCGGCCATCCCAGCCCCACAAACACCGCCAGTGCCAGCAGCATCCGCCGGTTGACCAGGGCCGGGCGATACTCCTTCAGCGAGGCCGCCGTCAGCAGCAATGCAGCGAGGAACACCGCGTAATTGTATTTGCTCAGGCAGCCCAGCAGGGCCACCAAGCCAAACAGGGCCGCCGTGAGCCATGAGCGGTTTCGGGCCTGCCGCAAAAACAAATAGAGGGCCGCCGCCGCGCACATGGTGGCCAGCACGGACTGGGTCTGGTCGCGCTGGGATTCCCAGATGATTTGCGGCAGCAAAACCAGCGAAGTCATGGCCACCAGCGCAGCCCGGACATCGCCCGCCAGTTCCTTGACGGTCCGGTAGGTAAAGACAAACGTGCCGCCCAAACAGAGATTTTTCAGCAGGGCCAGGGCAAAAACATTGAGGCCAAAAACGTTGAAGAAAATGATCTGCAACCACGTGTACAGCGGCGGTTGTACGCCGTAGCCCCAACGCCATTCCTGGGTCATGACCAGCTGCTCCGATTCGTCCAGTTCCACGCTGCCGGCGATGACCGCCCGCAAGAGAACCTGCAAGGCCAGGTAGCCGAACAGCAGCAGAAATATCTGCCACGCGGGGCTGCGGAAACGGGGGGAGGTCTTCATCAATCAAAACAAGTGCCGTTCCTCCAGCCTGCGAAAACCGGCGGCGGCGCTCAATTCAAATTTTTGTCCCGAAGATGCTGGCCAGGATGACTTCCTTGATTTTCCACAACAATGCCATGGTCATGGCCAGCGGCAGCAACACCAGGAAGACCAGCACCCAGAGCCCTTGCCGGCTGATGGTGTTCAGGGAAAGCTGCACCCACAACGGCAGGATGGAAAACTGGTTCAGCACAAAATATCCCGCCATCAAGAGCAGCAGCAGCAGCAGCAGGGTGCGGTTGAGCGTGGTGAACTGCCGGGTTTCCAGCCGCAGAGTTTCATCGGGGAGCATCGCCCCCAGCCGCCGCAGCACGAGGTTCAGTTCGGAAAGAAACAGCACGGCCATGACGGTCAGCAACATGACCATCTGGCTGAAAAATGCATTGTATGGCACCTGGTTCCACCAATACAGAAACGGGGCGAGCCCCAGGCTGATGAGGCCCAGCATCCGGGTGCGGTCCAGCGCTCGCAGCCAGATGCGTTCCTGGCGCTGGAAATATCCCAATTGCCACAGGCCGTACAACAGCCAGGCAATGAACAGCACCGGGGGAAACAGGTTGAAGGTGTGGAACAGGTCTGTCCGTGCCGTTTGCACGCACACCAGCAACGTCAGGGGCAATCCCCAAAACAGCGAGGACAACCCGCGCACCAGCCGGCCCAGCGAAGGAATCAGTTGGGAATTCGGGGCGGGATCAGGCATGAGGGGATGGTAGAAGGAACCATGCGGAATGCAAAATGAGAGTACGTCCGGTGTCTCCTTCCCGGTCTGGCCTGATCATCCTGCTTTTGTCATGCGTCATTCTAAAAACTAAGGTAGGTGTACTCCTTGAGGCCGCGTTCGTAGTCGTCCAGCAGGCGCATGGCTTCGGAAGGCTTCATGCGGTCGGAGCGGATGGCCTCATCCATCTGGGCCTTCATCTGGCGCTTCAATTCATTCTCGTCATATTGCACGGCGGCGAGCGATTGCACGATGGTGGCGCCCTCGATAATTTCCTCGATGTAATAACCGGCCGGCTCGTCGGGATCGAGGAACACATGCACCTCATTGACCCGGCCAAAGAGGTTGTGCAGGTCGCCCATGATGTCCTGATAGGCGCCCATCAGGAAAAAGCCCAGATAATAGGGCTCGGGCATGCCATTGCCGTTGCTGTTTAGCTGATGCAGGGGCAGCGTGTCGCGCACGTCGCGCAGGTCAATAAACTTGTTCACCTGGCCGTCGGAATCGCAGGTGATGTCCACCAGCGTGCCTTCGCGGGTGGGGGCTTCATTGAGCCGGCCGACGGGCATGATGGGGAACAACTGGCCCAGCGCCCAATGATCCAGCAACGACTGGAACACGGAGAAATTGCAGAGGTATTGATCCCCGAGGCTGTCTTCCAGCTTGCGGATTTCCTCCGGCACATAGGCCTGGCCCTTGAAATGCGCCACCACGGCGGCGCTGATTTCCCAGTAGAGGTTTTCAATCTTGGCCTTGTCCGGCAGCCCGAGCAGGCCGAGCGTGAACATCTGGTGCGCGTCTTCCTTGCGTTCCTGGGCATCGTGGAACGCCTCCAGCGGGTTCAGTTTTTCCAGATTTTTCCGGATGTCGAGCAGCTCGCGAACCAGCGCGTGCTCGGTTTCGCCGTAAGTGAAGCTGACTCCGGGCCGGATTTTTTCGATCGCCCCAAACACTTCCACAATGAGCACGCTGTGATGCGCCACGATGGCCCGGCCGCTTTCGCTGATGATGGTGGGATGCGGCACCTTCTCCGCCGTGCAAACATCGGCGATGTAATAAACGATGTCGTTGGCGTATTCCTGCAACGAATAATTGGTGGAGCTGTCGAAAGCCGACCGGCTGCCGTCATAATCCACGCCCAGCCCGCCACCGACGTCGAGGTATTCAATGGCAAAACCCATCTGGTGCAGCTTGGCGTAAAACCGCGAAGCCTCCTGCACCGCTTTCTTAACCGTGAGAATGTCCGGCACCTGGGAGCCGATATGAAAATGCAGCAGCTTGAGGCAGGAGGTCAGGTTTTCCGCCTGGAGCAACTCTGTGGCCGCCAGCAATTCCACCGTACTGAGGCCAAATTTGGCGTTTTCGCCACCGCTCTCCGCCCACTTGCCAGCGCCCTTGCTGGACAACCGGGCCCGGATGCCGATAAGCGGCTCCACGCCCAACTGTTTGGAGATGGTGACGATGTTTCGCAGTTCCTCCAGTTTCTCCACCACCATGATGACTTTCTTGCCGAGCTTGATGCCCAGCAACGCCATCTTGATGAAGCCCGCGTCCTTGTAGCCGTTGCAGATGATGAGACTGCCCATCTGGCTTTGCAACGCCAGCCCGGCAAACAGCTCCGGCTTGCTGCCGACTTCCAGCCCGAAATTGAACGGCTTGCCGGCATCCAGGATTTCCTCCACTACCTCACGCAGCTGGTTGACCTTGATCGGGAATACGCCGCGGTAGCTGCCGGTGTAATTGTATTCCGTGATCGCGTTGCGGAACGCCTGGTTGATCGCCTCGACGCGGTGCCGGAGGATGTCTTGAAACCGGATCAGCACGGGAAATTTCAGTCCGCGCGCCTTGGCCTCCTCGATCACGTCCGTCAGGTCCACCGTCGCGCCGACCTCATGCTGCGGTGTGACCACAACGTGGCCGGCATCGTTGATGTCAAAATACTTCGCCCCCCAACGCTGGATGTTGTACAGGCTGCGCGCCTGCTGGATATTCCAGGGCGGCAGCGGTGCCTCGGTTGAATTGCTCATTTTGATGAATTCAAACGAGCGCACTATAAGACGCCCCACAGGGAATTCAATAGCGTGTTGAATTAATTTTGACGTCGGAAAGAGTCGAAGCCGCCGCTCCCTCGCACCAAAAAACTCTCCGCGCTGTCACCGGACCGGACCGGGCCACACCCAATCGGCCGCGTCCCAGTCGGGAACGCCTTGCTTGGGCGGCGCCACCTGGCCCGCATCATCTGTTTCGTTCCAGCCGATGGAATAGAGCCGGAACGTTCCGCCGGCAGTGCGTTGATAATGCAGGGGTTGACCGCCGATGAGGTCATGCGGAACGGTTGCCAGATAGCGCGGCGCAAGCAGTTCGAGGGTGGCGGGACATTCACCCTGCGCCAACCGGTAGCGCTCCAGGGCAATGGCCACACGCGCCAGATTTACCGTGGTCTGGCCGTACACAAATTTCTCGGCCTGAGTGTCGGGTTGACTCCAGGAATAGATGGGAAAGAGAATTTTGTTCTCAATGAAGGAATAGGGCCGAAACGGAGACGCTTCACGTTGCCGGGCAGCCTCGGCCTCCTTGGCCTTCGCGGGAAAGGCCAACTGCCGGGAAGCATCCATTACCGGGAGGTAATTCTGCAAAGTGAAACGGCAGTACCGGAGCTGATTCTGATAAAACCAGCCGGCGGGACCCTGTTGAAATACGAACAGCAGCAACCGGTCATCTGGAGACAGCCGGGCTTTGGCGCTTTCATTTTCGTAAAACAAATATTCCGCATTACGGCTTTGCCGCCAGTAATTCATGGCCTTCGAGAAAAAAGCCTCATCACTCCGTTGAACGGATTCGTAGTCGGCCAGCAAATGAATGTCAGCAAGGCGCGTCTCGAAGGCGGCCAGTTGCGCCTCGGACCAGCGATGTTCGGCCAGACCTTCCCAGATAGGTTGGAGGATAATCTGCAACATGGCCAGCCGGACCAGATGCGAAATCATGAAAGGTTCGGTGTGGCAGGCCTGCATCAGATAAAAGGCCAGTTGCACATCCGCGGCGGCCTGGTTGGTGGCGCCTTGCTGCAATTCCGCCAGCGCCCGCAGGTGCAACACCTGGCTGCCCCGCTTGAGACAGGCGAGATGTGGCAGCAAAATACCGTTGGGATTGGCATCATAGTAACTCACTGGAAAGCGTGATTCCGACCGATGGCTGGCCTCCCGTAGCGCTTCAATGGTTGCATCATATTTGCTCAAGGCGAGCAACACATCCGCTGCGGGAGTTTGAGGTTGGGCCGCGACGGGGAAATCATTTGTCGCGGGCAACGGGGCGCCTTCGGGCCCCTTGGACTGCGGCGTATGGGACGCCCGATAATATTCCTGCCAGGCTTGCAGATTGAGGAATTCTGCTTGCTGCCAATGGCCGAACGCGGGGGAGTCGGGCGGAGAATAATCATGCAAAATATTCAACCGGAAAGCCGGAACAAAATTGGTGTTGCCGTCATCGGAAAATTTCGCGCCATACCACTCCCGGGTTCGTTGCGGTCCCATGGCCGTCTTGATTAACTCCATCCAAACGGGAGCGAAGGCAAAATTCTGCTCATCCGGCACCGGTGGCGGGACGCATGCAGCAAGATCCAGCTTCAGTCCCCGGATCTCCTCCTGCCGTTGAAATTGCTCCCAGGCATGCCGGCCGCGCCAGTTTTCTTCCGCATAGAGCACCGCAATCAGAGTGACCAAACCGGCCAACCCGATCAGGGCGCGCCGCAGGTTGCGCCAGCAGCATAACCAGCGGATGAACAACCAAATGCCCGCCAGCACCGTGGCCCCTACCACGCCGGCGATCAGGCTGGCCAGCACATATGGCAGGCCCAACGAGGCGTTGGTGGTAAACAACGCCACCGCCATCACGGCGAGAATGATAAGGAACAGTTTCAGCCAAAGTTTTCCCAATGAAGTAACGCGGGAGGGTTGGGGAACATTTTCAGACAATGGTTTCATAAAGGTTTTTGCCGTGAGTTTGGGATGGCAACTGGCGCGAAAATCAGACCGTCATGAAGACCGGCTGGTTTTCGCTGCGCGGTTTCTCTTGCCGCCGGGGCGGTTCGGCCACCGGCACGGGCAGGCGGGGGCCAGCCAGTTCCGCGAGCAGTTTCTGCTGTTCCAAAAAAGCCAGGCGAACATCCGCCGCCGGAGCCGCCTGGGCCAGCACCGGTGCCGCTGGCCCGGTTTGGAGGGCATTAAAGACCAGCAGCCCCAGCCACACGGCCGCCAGACCCGCCCAGGTGCGGCGACAGGACCAAAACAGTTCGCGCCAGAGGGTGGAAGCGCCGTCCCGAAACCAGGAAACCAAGTGGACCGGAACCGGCGCTGGCGTGGCGGCCGGAGGGTTCAGTTCCCGCACCACGGCTTCACGGATGGCATCCAGTTGGGGCGCGGCGGCCCGATGCCGCTGCAGCAAGATTTCACGTGGGGTCTTCATGTTTTTCCTCCCAGAGTTTGCGCAGGGCCTGTTTGGCGTAATGCAGGCGCGACTTGACCGTGCCCGGCGCGGCGCCGGTAATCTGGCCAATTTCTTCGAGGGAAAAATCCTCGATGAAATGCAACAGCAGCACGGCCCGATGCGGCGGGGTCAGTTGTTGCAGCAGCCTCATAAAATCCGCCTCCGCTTCGCGCCGGATGAGCCAGTCGTCCGGACCGCTGGCCATTGCTTCAGGCAGATGGCCGAGTTCCTCCCGCAATGTGCTATCGCGCCCGTCGCGCCGCCAGTGTTGGATGCATTTTTGGTGGGCAATGCCAAAAAGCCAACTGCCGAACCGGCCATCCTCGCGCAGCCCGCCGATGTGCCGGGTGGCGGCAATGAAGGTTTCCTGGACGATGTCCAGGGTGACCTGTTCGCGATGAACCAGTTCAAACACATAAGTGTAAAGCGGCAACTGGTAACGGCGGAACAGCGTGTCCCAAGCTTCCGGTTCCCCGGTTCGCGCCTGGGCCACAGGTAGTTGTTCAGATGCGGCCACCACCAGCATTTACAACCAGTGGAATGCCAAAGGCGAGCAAAGGTTCAACGGAAAACGGGAAAGTTTTGGGGCGAGGGAGAAGCAAACAACCAAGAAACCAAGGCCGGGATTGGGTAGGCGAGACGGAAAGCGGAAATATTTGAAAGGCGGTTTGCTGATCTCTTCGAACACCGGGCCACAGGCCCGACACGACACCGGCCTACACGGGGATGTCCTCGGGCCGAACTTCCAAACACTCATCCTGGTCTTCCCAGACGACGGCAGGATAAAATTCCAGCAGTTTGGGCGCGATATGCCCGCCAAGCTGGGCCAGCAGCCGTTCCGCCTCCTGCGCGGCAGATTCGCACGCCTGGTTGTAGTTCCGCGCGGTGCGCCGCTGGTTGTCATCCCAATGCGCCACTTGATGGACAGGCGCATAGGCTGCGGCCCAGGCGGAGAGTTCCGGCTGCAAGGCGGCCGGGATGTCTTCAAACGGCACGAGGGTTTCGCTGCAATGCTGGCAGATGAGGCCGGACTCGCGGACGTCGCGGGTGACGAGCGGCAGTGATGGCGCGCGGCAGCAGGGGGATTCAATATAGGGCGGCGGCGTGCTGGCCAGCCGTTTGAGCCAGACCTGCCGTTCATGGCCGAGTTGGGCCGCCAACCGATACGCGCCCAAGAGTGGGTGAGATAACCGCCAGGTTTTGCCCTTCAACTGGCCGAGCGTCTGCGCCAGCCAGCGGGCGAGCGTGAGGTCATCGAAATCATGAAACGCCCGGGCATATTCCTTCCACAACTGATCAAGCGGATTTTCCGGTTCGTTCGACATCGCCCCGAGCGTGGCCCGAACTGGCTCACATGTCGAGTCGCGAACGCAGGCCAAACCCGGTGCCATTTCACGAATTGACGCGCCGCCCGGTGCTGCCAGAATCTCCGACGAAACGTTGACGACATGCCCGGATTTAGCCCATGACCTTACCTTACAAAGTTGCAACCCTGTTGTACTGCTTCAACGAACGCGATGACATCCTGCTGCTGGAGCGCGCGCAGGAACCGAATCGCGGCCTGTGGAGTCCCTGTGGCGGCAAACTCAAGACGGATCTTGGCGAATCGCCTTATGTCTGCGCGGCGCGGGAGGCGCACGAGGAGTTGGGCGTGCAGTTTGCGCCGTCCGACTTTCACCTGGCGGGGCTGGTCAGCGAGCATGGTTTCCAGGGGCAGGCGCATTGGCTGATGTTCTTGTTTGAATTGAAGCCGAAACTCAAAGCCCTGCCGCCACCCATGAGCGAAGGCCGGTTTGAGTTCTTCCCCCGTGCCGCGCTGGCGGGACTGAAGATTCCGCAGACGGACCGCGAGCAAATCTGGCCGTGGATTTGGGATTATCGCGGCGGCTTCTTTGCCGCCCACTGCCACTGCCGTCCCGATGGCCACAACGACTGGACGCTGGAAGAAGGGCGCAAGAGCTGACCCGGCACCCGGCGATCCCTGGGAAAGGTGGACTGGAGGCAAGTGCGCCCAGGAAAACCGAATCACGGAAAAAGCCTTAACAGTCTTAAAACCTGGGACAGCTACCCGGCGGCCTGCGGGTCGGGGTTTAACCTTTTCCAACCGTTTATAATTTCTTTCTTCATTCTTCAAGCCGCCTTCTTCATGCTAACCCACATGGACGAACCGGTGATTGACCTGCAAAGCGACGCCTATTTCATGGGCGAGGCGCTGCGGCAGGCCATGCGTGCCTACGAAGCCGAGGAAGTGCCCGTGGGCGCCGTGGTGGTGCGCGCGGGCCGCATCATCGCCCGGGCCGGCAACCAGGTGGAACTGCTCAAGGACGCCACCGCGCACGCCGAGATGCTCGCCATCACCCAGGCGCAGGAAGCCGTGGGCGACTGGCGGCTGAACGACTGCACTCTCTACGTGACCAAGGAGCCGTGCCCCATGTGCGCCGGGGCAATGGTCCACGTCCGATTTGGCCGGGTGGTGTTTGGCGTGGGCGATCCCAAGGGCGGAGCGGCAGGCGGCGCGCTGAACCTGCTGCAATTTCCCGGCCTGAATCATCACTGCGACATCACTGGCGGGGTGCGCCTGGAGGAATGCCGGGCGTTGTTGAAAGAATTTTTTGCCGAACAACGGCAGGCCCGCAAAACGAACGGAGCCGCGGCGGAATGAAATCGCGCCTGAAAATCGGCCATCTGCTCGCCATTTTCTTTCTCGGCCTGCTGCCCCTGGCCGCCACTTTCCTGCTGCCCTACCCTGATGAACGCCACTACACGGACGGCGCCATGCAGATGCTGCGCGATCATGACTGGCTGGTGCCCCAGACGCCGCAGGACGGCACCGCCGCCTGGCTGCCGCGCTTTCACAAGCCGCCCCTGGCCTACTGGGCCGTGGCGGCGAGCTTCGCCGCCGGCGGCACCAACGTGCTAACGGCGCGGCTGCCTTTTTTGCTGGCCGGTTGCGCCACGTTGCTGCTCACCTGGCAGCTCGCCCGCAAGCTGACCGGCAACGCCACCACCGCGCACATCGCCGCGCTGGTGTTGTTGTCGCATCCGCAATTCGCCTTTGCCGCCACCCGGTCCATCCCGGATTCCTTGCTAACCTTTTTTGTCGTGCTGAGCGCGTATGGTTTTTTGCGGCTGATCGCGTTTCAGGAATTCACCAGTGGCGCCTACTGGATGGCTTACGGCGGGGCGGCAGGCGCAGCGTTGAGCAAGGGGCTGCTGGGCGCGGGCATTGTGCTGTTTGCCTGGGTGTTTTTTCAACTGCGGGAACGCAAACGCGGCGCCTTGCTGCGCCTGATCCACCTCCCCAGCCTGGGCCTCGGCCTGCTGCTGGTGGTGGCGTGGTTTGCCTATATTTTTCACCGGTACGGCGCCGGGGCCTGGCACACGTTTTTTGACGACCAGGTCAGCGGCAACATGCACGGCGCGTGGTGGGCGCCCGTCGCACGCGTGCCCGTGTATGCCCTGGTGCTGGGGGTCAATTTCCTGCCGTGGACTCTGCCGGCGGCCGAAGCGGGCCTGCGCCGGCTCTTGGGCAAAAGCTCCCGGCAGTTACCAGACCATCCGGCAAACCCCGCCTGGCAAATCGCGCGCCGGTTCATCCTGGCCTGGGCCGGAATTTTGATCATAGGCTTTTCACTCGGCAGCAACATCTCGCTGCGCTACCTGCTGCCGGCCACGCCACTGATGGCCATTGTGGTGGCGGACTGGGTGGTGCAGGCGGCGGAATTGAAGCTGATTTTTTCCCTGCGGCGCATTTCCTGGTTTCTGGCCGGTCTGCTGGGCGTGCTGGGGCTTGGAGCGCTGGGTCTCAACCTCCAGTGGCCCTTCGATTTCACCGCGCTCCTGCTGGGCGGGTTGTTGCTGGCCGTGGTGGCGCTGTTGGCGTGGGGCGCGGGGAAACCCGCCTGGTTCACGCCGGCGGAAAGCGTGGGCCTGCTGTTGCTGCTGACCTTTCCCATCCTGTTTTTTGCCCTCAACAAAGTCGTGTTGCCCGATCCCTGCGAACAGATGGCCGCGGCGGTGCAGCGGGCCTCGCTCAATCCGGCGCAGCCGGTTTTGTTTGTGGGCAAGCCCGCCATGGCAAGCGGCATCCGGCTGTTCCTGGGCAAGGACCGCCAGTTGGTGCGAACCGAACATCTGGACCCCAAAAATGTGACCGGGTTTGCCGCGTTGCTGGTACCGGAGGCCGAGACCGCACCACTGCTCGGCAGCCGGTATGACTTCCAGCCCGCGGCGATCATTGCCGGACCGCCCCCGCAACGGGACTGGGGGACCATCCTCAAGGAACGGCGGTTGCCCGCGGAATTGCAACGCTACGGCATCCGGTACGTGCTGGCGCTGCCCTGAACATGCACATCACGCTCTACAAACCCGGCCGCGTCCCGATCCCGCCCACGTTATACGGCGGCACGGAACGCATCATCTACTGGCTGGGCAAGGCGCTGGTGGAACTGGGCCATCAAGTCACCTTGATCGCCAATGACCAGAGCCACATCCCGGGCGCGGAATTGCGTCCGGTGGCGGCCCGGGAAGCGGATCCCCACGCCTGGCAAAAGCTGATCCCGGACACGACGGACCTGGTACACCTCTGGGATACCGGGCAACCGCAATCCCCCAAGCCTTTCGTGGTGACCATCGAAGGCAACGGCAAACCGGGCGAACGCTTTCATCCAAACACCATATTCGTCTCCCGCAAGCACGCCGCCAATCATGGAGCGGTGCATTTTGTCCACAATGGCATTGACCCGGCCGAGTACGCCTGTGCCGAAAAGCGCGGGGATTACGCGGTGTTCCTGGCCAAGGCCCGGTGGGCGGTGAAAAACCTGTCGGGTGCCATCGCCGTGGCCCGCCAGGCCGGGGTGGAGTTGCGGGTGCTCGGCTCGCGCAACTGGCCGCTCAACCTGCAACGCTGGCTGCCAGCCCTTCGGGGCGTGCGCTACTACGGCATGCTGGGCGGGGCGGAAAAGCGGGATTTGCTAGCCCGGGCGCGGTGTCTGATCTTCCCGGTGCGCTGGGAGGAACCCTTTGGCATTGCCCTCACCGAGGCGCTCGTCAGCGGGGCGTTCGTGGTGGGCACGCCCTATGGGTCGCTGCCGGAAATCGTGACGCCCGACGTCGGCGTATTATGCGCCAAGGGTGCGGAACTGGCCGAGGCGGTGCGGCAGCCGCAGCGCTTTTCACCCCAGACCTGCCGCAACCGGGTGCTGAATCACGGATTCACCCACACGGACATGGCGCGAAAGTATCTGGCGTATTACGAGCAAATCCTCGCCCACGGGCGGCTGGCAGCGACGACAACTGCCGAACCCGTCTCCGGCATAGACGCGAAACAACTGCTTCCATGGACGGATTGAGGCGGGTTATTTGACCGCTTCCAGTTCCCAAACGAGATGGTGCACCCCGTTGCGGAAGAGCCGGCGGTGACAATCGCGAAACCAACTGCGAACGGGCCGGTAGGGCAGAGTCTCCACGTTTGACAGAGTGGTAAACTTGACCATAAGCGGGCGGAACCGTCCCTTGAACCCATAGATGGCCCCGGCAGGTTTTTCACCGCAGAAATAAGTGTGGCTCTCGGCAGTGATAATGTTGACGTGCGTCGGGTCAATAAAGGCCGAAGTGTGCGGGTAGGCCGGAGTCACCGCCAGCAACCGGCCGCCCGGGGCCAACACCCGCCAGATTTCACTCATCAGGTTGACAAACGGGCAAAAAATTTCATTCGTGCTTTCCCGGTACAACTGCCGGGGAACGTGTTCGAAAAAATCAAACGCCGACATGGAACCCATGAAGTTGTCGGCAAAGGGAATGGGAGAAAGCGCGACATTGCCGGTGACGATCTGGCAATTGGGGCGGGTGACCTGGGCCGAGTCCGCCCGAATATCAATGCCGTACAAGTTCTGGCGGCGGTAGGGATTTCTCGGGTTGAGCCCGCAGCCTAGATCAAGATGGTTGGGGGGCAAGGTCGGATTCATGTGCCAAAAAGATTCAATAACCCGCCCGCCGAAGGCAACCATTATTTGGACATTTGGCCACCGGCGAACCATAATGCCCCTTTGAGTCGAAAACCGAATGGAAATGAATACCACCCTGGTCATCCCGGTTTACAACCAACTGCATTACACCCGGCAGTGCCTGGAAAGCCTGAATGCGGCGGGTTATCCGGATGAAATGATCGTCCTGGTCAACAATGCCTCCACGGACGGCACGGCGGAATTTCTGGCCGGACGGCCAGGGCTGCGGGTTATCACCAACCCGGAGAATCGGGCGTGCGCCGCTGCATGGAACCAGGGGTTTCAGGCCAGCACCACAACCTGGACGTTCTTTTTGAACAACGACATCATGGTGCCGGCTCATTGTGTGGAGCAACTGGTAGCCTTCGCGGAACAGCATGATGTGGCCGTGGCCAGCCCGGCTCTGGGCGAGGGGGAGTTGGATTATGATTTGCACCGTTACGCCGCGGATTTTACCACGCAAATGAAGGAAGTCCGGCGCAATGGCACCGCCTACGGGGCGGCCTTTCTGGTGCACCGCAAGGTCTTCGCCGCCGTGGGCGGCTTCGACGAGAATTTCAAAAAAGGCGGCAACGAGGACGACGATTTCTACCGGCGGGCCCGGTTGGCGGGCTTCCGGCTGGCGGTGACGGGCGCCAGCTATTTGCATCATTTCGGCAACATGACGCAAAAGGCGGTAGTCGCCGAAAAAGGCTCGCACCGCGCCGAAACCATCGCCTATTACCGGGCCAAATGGAAAATCGGCTGGTGGCAACGGCGCTGGCAGCGGGTGCAGCGGAAAAGCCTCGAAGCCTGGTGGCGGTGGCATGAACACCGGCGGCACGGCCATACCTTGCGCGAAGAACATTCGGGTGGAACCGTGATTTTCCGCTGAACAACCGCCGCCAAATCCGGGACAACTTTCCGCTGTCCAGTCCCCGGCACTTCGCTAAACTTTTCCGGTGAAAATCAGCGGGTTCACCTTTTTGCGCAACGGCCAGCGGCTGGGTTATCCCTTC
>DATJIU010000066.1:0-5200 GCA_035492855.1 Dongiaceae bacterium
ACCGTTCCCGCAACTGCCCGTTCTGTTTTTGCAGCACCAGCAAAAACTGTTCGCCCGCCCCGACGGGAATTAGCATGCGTCCGCCTTCCTGTAATTGATCCACCAGTGCCGGCGGCACTGCCTCGGGGGCGCAGGTAACGAGGATGCCGGCAAACGGCGCGGCTTCGGGCCACCCGGCTGCACCGTCGCTGACACGCAGATGAACCTTGGCCCAGCTCCAGCGCTCCAGGGTTTCCTTGGCGCGCTCGGCCAGTGCCACGATTATTTCGATGGAATAAACCTCGGCTCCCAGTTCCGCGAGCACTGCGGCTTGGTAACCAGAACCGGTGCCGATCTCCAGTATCCGGTCACCAGGTTGGGGCTGAAGTTGCGTGGTCATGAGCGCCACGATGTAGGGTTGGGAAATGGTCTGTCCAAAACCGATGGCTACGGCGGCATTCGTATAGGCCAGCGGCCGGGTTTCCTCCGGAATGAATTCATGGCGCGGCACCCGGTTCATGACCACGGTGATGCGCGCGGGAAATTTCGCCAACTGCTCCCGTACCATGCGTTGCCGCGCGGCGGCAAAATCATTGTCACCGGATGAGTTCATGGCCAGCGCCCCGCAGCGGAAGGCTTCGCTGGCGGGAGCAACCTAAATATGCCACAACTTGCCGCCAGATATAAGCCCGGACTCGGCGGTGGGGCCGATGCGCCTGTTACGCATGGGCTTCGGCGGGCTTTATTTCTTCGGCTGGTCTTTGCGCGGAAACAAGGCGGCGGGATCGCCAATGGCGTGCCCGGCGGCCAACCCGCCCCACGCGGCCGCGGCCAGTTGGTCCGGGGTGCCGGGAAGCCCCAACTGGGCGTAAATTTTCCCGGCGGTCGCCGGCAAAAACGGCCAGAGCAACACCGCCAACACACGGCAGGTTTCCGCGAGATTGTAGAGCACTTCGTCGAGCCGTTGGGCCTGCGCCGGATCCTTGGCCAGCTTGAACGGCGCGGTCTGGTCCACGTATTGATTGGCGCGGGTGACGAGCGTCCAGATGCTTTGTAGCGCGGCCTGAAGACGGTTTTGCGCCAGCAACTCGCGCGTCTCGGCCACCACGCGGGCGGCGTCGGCCGCCAGTTCATCCTGCCGCGCGGGCACGGTGCCGTTGCGGTACCGTTTCAGCATCGAAAGCGAGCGGTTGACCAGGTTGCCGAGGCCGTTGGCCAGCTCGGCGGCATAGCGCGCCTGGAATCCGGCATCGGTCCAGTTGCCGTCGGGGCCGATGTCGAGTTCACGAATGACGTAAAAGCGAAACGCATCCAGCCCCCATTCGTTGATGACCGCGATAGGGTCCACGATGTTGCCGGTGCTTTTGCTGATCTTGGCGCCGTCCTTCTGCCACCAGCCGTGAACCAGCAGTTGTTTCGGCAGCGGCAGGCCCATGGCCTTGAGCATAATGGGCCAATAAACGGCGTGAAATTTCAGGATGTCCTTGCCGATCACGTGAACATCAGCCGGCCAAAGTTGCGCGGATGCGCCGGCAGCCGGCTGCGGCTGACCGATGGCGGCCAACACCGTGGCATCGCCGTGCGCAGCGGGGATGCTGACATAATTGACCAGCGCATCGAACCACACATAAGTGACAAAATTGGAATCGAACGGAAGGGGGATGCCCCAGTTCAGCCGCGCCGCCGGCCGCGTGATGCACAGGTCCTCCAGTGTGTTGTTTTTTAAGAAGCCAAGGACCTCGTTGCGGCGGTAATCGGGCGCGATAAAACCCGGATGTGCTTCAATGTAATCAATGAGCCACTGTTGTTGTTCGCCCAGTTTGAAGTACCAGTTTTCCTCCTGTAACTCCACCACCTCGCCATAACTGGGATCGAATGTGCCGTCCTCGCGCCGGTCTTTTTCTGTGAGGAAAGTTTCCTCCTTGGTGGAGTAATAGCCAACGTAGGCCTTTTTATAAAAATGCCCCGCGGCATGCAGTTTGGCGAGGATGGCCTGCACCACGCGCTTGTGACGTTCCGAGGTGGTGCGAACAAAATCGTTGTTGGTCAGCTCCAGCTTTTGGGCAAAGGCCTGCCAGTCGGCGGCGAGCGCATCGCAATAGGCCTGGGGGCTTTGATTACGTGCTTGCGCGGCCTGCTGCACCTTCTGCCCATGCTCATCCAGCCCGGTCAGAAAAAACACATCCGCGCCTAGGCTGCGACGTGATCGGGCGATCACGTCGGTGACCACCTTTTCATAGGCGTGTCCGAGGTGCGGCTGACCGTTGACATAATCAATGGCCGTGGTGATGTAGAACGTTTTGTTCATTAACGGACGCGCATGGTAACACGAACGGCCCGCAAAGCCAGTGCGGAAAACAAAAAGGGCGCGCTGCGAACAGCGCGCCCTCGCATCACACTAACTTGTCGGTCAACCGAGGCGTTGCTTCAGCCCATCGAGCTGGGCGTTCAACGCCGCCGGAATCTTGCCGTCGAACTTGGCGTAGTTGGCGGCCACGTCGGCGATTTCATTTTTCCAGCCTTCCTTGTCCACCGCCAGCAACTGTTGCAGGTCGGCGGCGGGCATATTCAGGCCGGTCAGGTCCAGCGCATCCGGCGTGGGCAGGAAGCCGATGGGCGTTTTCTGCGCCTTGCCGGTGCCTTCCACGCGTTCGCAAATCCACTTGAGCACGCGGCTGTTTTCGCCGTAGCCGGGCCAGAGGAATTTGCCTTCGGGGCTCCGGCGGAACCAGTTCACAAAATAAACCTTGGGCAGCTTACTGCGGTCGGTCTTCTTGGCAAAGGAGAGCCAGTGCGCGAAGTAATCGCCCATGTGATAGCCGCAGAACGGCAGCATGGCGAACGGATCGCGGCGGAGCACGCCGGCCTGGCCGAGCGCGGCGGCGGTGGTTTCCGAACCGCAGGCCGAGCCCATGAACACGCCGTGTTCCCAGTCGAACGCCTCGTTTACCAGCGGAATGGTGCTGGGCCGGCGGCCGCCGAACAGGATGGCCGCGAGCGGCACCCCTTCGGGATTCTGCCAGTCGGGGTCAATGACCGGGCATTGCGCGGCCGGTGCGGTGAAGCGCGAATTGGGATGCGCCCCTTTCTTGCCGGAAGCGGGCGTCCATTCGTTACCTTCCCAATCAATGCCCTTGGCCGGCGCGGGCACGCCCATGTCTTCCCACCAGATGTCACCTTCGGGCGTGAGCACGACATTGGTGAAAATGGTGTTTTTGGCACAGGAGGTCAGCGCGTTGGGGTTGGACTTCTTTGAAGTCCCCGGGGCCACACCGAAGAATCCGGTTTCCGGATTCATGGCGTACAGGCGGCCGTCTTTGCCGACGCGGATCCAGGCAATGTCGTCGCCAAGGGTGGTAACCTTCCAGCCGGGCAGCGAGGGCTGCATCATGGCCAGATTGGTCTTGCCGCAGGCACTGGGAAACGCGGCAGCGACATAGTGCTTCTTGCCAGCCGGCGAGGTGAGGCACAGGATGAGCATATGCTCGGCCATCCAGCCTTCGCGCTGGGCCACCGTGGAGGCGATGCGCAGGGCCAGACATTTCTTGCCCAGCAACGCATTGCCGCCGTAACCGGAACCGTAGGACCAGATCGAAGGTTCGTCGGGGAAATGCACAATATACTTCTTCTTCGGGTCCGGTTCGCAGGGCCAGGCCACATCTTTCTGGCCGGGCGCCAACGGCGCGCCCACGGAGTGCATGCAGGGAATGAACTTGCCGTCAGTGCCCAACTTGTCCAACACGGTTTTGCCCATCCGGGTCATGATGCGCATGTTGGCCACGACATAAGGGGAATCGGTGAGCTCAATGCCAATCTTGCAAATGGGCGAGTCCAGCGGCCCCATGGCGAAAGGAATGACATACAGCGTGCGGCCTTTCATGCAACCCTTGAACCGCTCCAGCATCGTCTTTTTCATCTCCACCGGATCCGCCCAGTTGTTGGTGGGGCCGGCTTCGGCCGCGGTCTTGGAGCAGATGAACGTACGGTCTTCCACGCGGGCCACATCGCTGGGATGGGAGCGGGCCAGATAGCACCCGGGTCGCAATTTTTCGTTGAGCTTGGTAAAAGTGCCGGCCTGGACCATGAGGTCGCAGAGTTTTTGATTTTCGGCGTCCGACCCGTCACACCAGTGGATGCTGTCCGGCTGACATAATTTGGCCATTTCCTCCACCCAGGCGTTGAGTGCTTTGTTCGGTGATTGATTCATAGTTTGTTAATTTCGATTTCAGTCACTTCATTGGATTGCGACTGCGCCAAATCTAATGGCAACAATGGTATCGGCTAACCCGGATTTGTCACGGATTGCCCTGATTTTGCTTTCGCTGCCTTCGCCGGTTTCCGGCTGGACAGTTTCGGGTAATTTTAACACCCTCCAGCAGTCAGGAATAGTCTTTACCTGGCGCATCCGATGAAAACACGCTTTTCGTCTTGTTCCGGTCTGGCCGAAGCCCTCCCGCAGCACTTCCGGCTAGGTGCATTTAACGCCCCGATGGCCCGTCCGCCCCTGGCCCGACGGGTCTGATATGCACCATTCCTGCGTCAACTTGCCGCCTTGGTTTTCCCAGGGGCTGCCCCCCATTCTTTTTCGCGCCGCCACTGCAGCCTGGCTCCAGTTCCTGCCATGACACCCGCCCCACTGCTTTTGGTTGCCGCCGTTGGAACGGCCCTGGGCATTCTGCTCGGACGCTTCGCGCCCCGCCTGTGGCTGGGGGTCACGTTGGGCGCCGCACTTGCGGCCCTGGCTGCCGCCGGTAGCGTGCTGGCTGGCGGCGCCGCTTGGGACTGGCGCAGCTCGTTTTCCCTGGGGGGACAGCCGTTGCATTTGCAGTTGGATGGCCTCAGCGCTTTTTTCATGGCATTGTTATGTGTCATCGGCGGCACTGGTGCATGGTACGGATCCCGCTATTGGACCGGGGCGGAACACCCCAACTCCGCCCGCGCCGGCCGGATGTGGTGGAGCGTTCTGCTGCTGAGTCTGGGCAACGTGTTACTGACCGCCAACGGACTGCATTTTCTCATCGCGTGGGAAATTTTCGCCATCAGCGCATACTTCCTGATCACCTTGAACCGCCAGCAATCTGAAGTGCGGGCTGCCGGCTGGTTGTATTTGGTCGCCTCGCATGCGGCCACGCTGGCGCTGTTTGCTTTCTTCGCCTCGCTGGCGGCCCAAACGGGAAGCTGGGAACTGGGGC
Source organism: Dongiaceae bacterium (assembly GCA_035492855.1). GTDB lineage: Bacteria > Verrucomicrobiota > Verrucomicrobiia > Limisphaerales > JAFMIX01 > JAFMIX01. The sequence goes on from DATJIU010000066.1 coordinate 5,172, forward strand.
CCATGAAAGATCATCCGGAACTGACACCG
>DATJIU010000067.1:0-16877 GCA_035492855.1 Dongiaceae bacterium
GCCATCAGCCACGGCGCCAATTCCCCGCGCACCGACCGCTCCCGCTTTCAAATTGAATTCGCCTGGACCGGCACCTGGGATCCCTCGCCGGCGCTCTGCGTGGCGGATGCGCTGGCCTATCTGGCCACCCTGCGACCGGGCGGCTGGCCAGAAATCATGCAACACAATCACGACCTGGCCGTGGCCGCGCGCCGCCTCATCTGTGCAGCCCTCAACATCCCCGCACCCTGTCCGGATGAAATGATAGGCTCGCTGGCCACCATCTCGTTGCCGGACGCTCCGCCGCGGCCCCGCGCCAGGTCCCCGTTGTTCCTGGACCCGCTGCAAGACCGGCTGCTCCGGGAATTTCACATCGAAGTACCCATCATGTACTGGCCCAAAAAACCGCAGCGGATTTTGCGCATAGCGGCGCAACTGTACAACTCCCTGCCGCAATACGAACGGCTGGCCGGCGTATTGAAAAAAGTTTTACCCCGAGTGCGGAAATAATTTATGCGGCCCTACCAAGCCATTGCTGCCATGTCTTTGAACCGCGTGATTGGCGCGGGCAATCAGATTCCCTGGCATCTGCCCGAGGATTTCAAATGGTTCAAGGCCACCACCACGGGACACGTGATTGTGATGGGCCGGAAGACTTTTGAATCCATTGGTCGCCCGTTGCCCAACCGCACCACGATCGTCCTGAGTCGCGCGGGCTGGGCGCATCCCGGCGTGACCACCATTGGCAGCCTGGAGGAACTGGCGCCGCTGGCGGCAGGACGGAAGGTGTTCATCTGCGGCGGGGCGCAGATTTACCAGGAGGCGCTGCCGCTGTGCTCAGACCTGTTTCTCACGCTGGTTAAACGAGAGGTGACCGGCGACGCCTTTTTCCCGCCATTCGAGGAGCAGTTTGAGCTAGCCGGGGAGCTTCGCGACACGCCGGAATTCAAAATTCTGCACTACCGCGCCCGCCCGGCCTGATTCCAGCGGCGGCCTCCGCGCCAATAATTTCTGCTCACTTTGAACTTTGCCGCCGCCGGATGGTCTTTAGACTCACGCCGATGTCAAAAATGTTGAAATCGTCGGGTTCGATGGCCGCCGCCACCTTGACCAGCCGTTTGCTGGGGATGGTGCGCGAAATCGTTTATGCCCGATTCATGGGGGACGGCTGGGTGGCCGGGGCATTTCAACTGGCTTTCACCATCCCCAACCTGTTCCGCCGGTTGCTCGGCGAAGGCGCGCTCACTGCGGCATTCATCCCCGTCTTCAAGGAAAAGGAAAAGACGCAGGGCGAGGCGGAAATGTGGCGCGCCGCCAACGCGGTCATTTCCGGTCTGGTGACGGCGGCGGCCGTTCTCGTGGCGTTGGTGCTGTTCGGCGTTTCCGTGGCCCTGGCGAGCCATCATTTTGAGCTGAAAACCGAGCTAATGCTGCGGCTGTTGCGGGTGATGTTTCCTTACATGCTGATGGTGTGCCTGGCCGCGCTGTTCATGGGCATGCTCAATGCCCGCGGGCATTTCTTCATTCCCGCCATGGGTGCCACCATGCTCAACGTGGTGATGATTGCCGCAGTCCTGTGGCTGGCACCGCATATGGGCCACGGGCTGGAGGAAAAGGTTTTCGCGCTGGCCATCGGGGTACTGGCGGCGGGGGTGGCGCAGGCGGCGTTCCAACTGCCCTGGTTGCGGCGCGAAGGCTTTCGCTACCGCTGGGTTTCGCCCTGGCGCGACGCCACCGTGGGCCGCGTGGTGCGCCTGATGGTGCCCGGAACCATAGGCGTGGCGGCGTTTCAAATCAATGTGCTGCTCACGCAATCCATTGCCTTCTGGGTCAGCCCGCAGATTGTGGCTTCATTCAACTACGCCGTGCGGCTGATGGAACTGCCGCAGGGAGTGTTTGGCATCTCCCTGGCCACCTATCTGCTGCCCACGCTCTCCGGGCTGGCGGCGGAAAAACGCCACTCCGATTTCCGTGCCACGCTACACCATGGGTTGAACCTGCTCGTGCTTCTGAACCTGATTGCCGCGGCCTTGCTGGTGGCGCTGGGCGAACCTATCGTACGGCTGCTGTTTGAACGCGGCCAGTTCACGGCGGAATCCACTACGAACGTGTCCCGGGCCCTCATTTGCCTGGCGCCGGGACTGGCGGCATTTTCCGCGGTGAACGTGCTGGCGCGCGCCTTTTACGCGCTGGGCGACACCAAAACGCCGATGCAAATCAGCCTGGGCTGCCTGGCATTGAACGTGGCACTGGCCGCCGCATTAATCCATCCGTACCGGCAGGCCGGGCTGGGCCTGGCCAATACCATCACCTCGCTCTGCAACGTGACCCTGCTGTTCGTTGCCTTGAAGCGCAAGATGGGCCGGCTGGAAATGGATTCGCTGTGGGCCAAGCTGCCGCTGCTGCTGGTGGCAAGCGTACTGGCCGGCGGCGCGGCCTGGTGGGGTACTTATCAATGGGAAAACCTGATGGGCCACGCGACCTTTATCCTTAAGGCCGGGGCGGTGTTTGCCCCGGCCATCACTGCCGGCATGTTGTATTGGCTGCTGGCTTTGCTGTTTCAAGTGCCTGCCGCCCGGGAACTTTCCGACCTGCTGACCCGGCGCCGCACTGCTTTGCGGTGAATATGCCGTTGACGTTGCGCGGAATTCCCCGGCATAATTTCTCCTTGATAGTGGCGGGGGCGGACACTCCGTTTTACCGCTGCCACTGTCAATTGAACCAATTGAATTGTTGCTTATGAATCTCGACGCCTTGTACTCCGAACTTACGCTCAAAACAAAAGCCAAACTCGCGCTGATTGTCCTCGACGGCCTCGGGGACATCGCCACCAAGGAACAAAACTATCTCACGCCGCTGGAAGCCGCGCACACGCCCAACCTCGACGCGCTGGCCAAGAACGCCGCGCAGGGCCGCATGATTCCCGCGGCCCCGGGCATCACCCCCGGCAGCGGTCCCGGGCACCTCGGCCTGTTCGGTTATGACCCGCTGGAATTCCAGGTGGGCCGGGGCGTGATCGAGGCACTCGGCCTCGGCCTGGAACTCAAGCCCGGCGACGTTTGCGCCCGCGCCAACTTCGCCACGCTCGACAGCAACGGCATTGTCACCGACCGCCGCGCCGGCCGCATTCCCACTGAGACCTGCGAAAAACTGTGCGCCATGCTCGCCGCCAAGGTGAAGAAAATCGGCGAGACCCAGGTAATCATCAAGGCCGGCAAGGAACACCGCTTCGTGGTCATCTTCCGCGGCAAGGGGCTGGAAGGCCCGCTCACCGATGCCGATCCGAACCGCGAAGGGTTCAAAATTCCCGCCGTACAGCCGCGCGATCCGAAATCCGCGAAGCAGAAAAAAATGGCCAGGCTCATCGCCGACTTCTACAAGGCGGCGCTGCCGGTCATCGCCAAGGAAAAGCCGGCGAACGGTTTCCTCATGCGCGGCATCGCGCACCAGCCGGAGATTCCGCTGTTCGAAGAACGCTACCTGCTCAAACCCGCGTGCCTGGCGGTGTATCCCATGTACAAGGGGCTGGCCCAACTCGTCGGCATGACGAAGATTGAAGGGCCGCAGACCATCCGCGAGCAGTTTGAACGCTACCTCGTGGAATACAACAACTACGACTTCTTCTTCATCCACTACAAATACACGGACAAGGCGGGTGAAGACGGCAATTTTGCCGCCAAGAAAAAGGCGATTGAGGAATTCGACGCCGCGCTGCCCATCCTGCTGAAGCAGGCGCCCGACGTCATCGCCATCACCGGCGACCACTCCACCCCGTGCGCGCTCAAGGGCCACTCGTGGCATCCGCAACCGCTGCTGCTCACCTCGGCATGCTCGGGCTGGGACAAGCTGGAACGCTTCACCGAAACCGGCGCCAACTCCGGCTCGCTCGGCGTGTTTCCCGCGAAGTTTTTGATCCGCCTCATGCAGGCCAATGCAAAAATGTTCGACAAGTTCGGCGCGTAACCGAAAAATATTTCAACAACATCACCCCGCCGCATTCACCTGGATGCGGCGGTTTTTTATTTTTCAAAAACCTCATCCCACCCCGGCAAACATTGCGCAAAAAATTTTCCAACGCGGGAGCCGCGGAAAATTTTGATTCCATTTCCGCCCGCGACCGGAGTCCTGCCACAAAAAAAATGTTTGCATGTTTTCACAAAAAAGTTTCTTGTGGTGACGGAAGCATCATTAACGCATTCGACTTATCCCAAACATATATGTCGAAAAAAATTTTGAAGGGAGGTGATATGCGTGGCCGCCAAGAAAAAAGTTGCTAAGAAACCTGCTAAGAAAACTGCAAGCAAGAAGAAGAAATAACTCACCTCCGTCGGGATGGGAAATCCGGTCGTTGCGACGGACTTCCCATCCCGGCCAAACCTTCCCCGTCCCGCATGGCCAAACTCGTCTTCGATATTGAGACCTCCGCCCTCCCGCTGGAAATGTTTGACGAGGCCCAGCAGGAATACCTCTTCCGCGACGCGGAAAAAATTGCCGACGAAACCGCCCGCACCGCCCGGCACGAGGAAATTCTCCGCCAGTTCAACCTGTGGCCCTTCACCGCCCAGGCGGTGTGCATTGCCATGTTGAACGCCGACACGGCGCGCGGACAGGTGCTGTTCCTGGCCGATGATTTCGAGGAGGACGCCGCCGACGGCCCGGTGGAATTTGTGCCCTGCGCCGATGAAACCGAACTGCTCACCGCCTTCTGGGACGTGGCGAAGCATTATGACGAAGTCGTGACTTTCAATGGCCGCGGGTTTGACGTGCCGTTCCTCTACCTGCGCTCCGCGCTGCTCAACGTACCCATTTCCCGCAAAAACTGGCTGGGCTACCGTTACCAGGTGGAACCGCACTGCGACCTGGCCGAGCAACTCACTTTTTACGGCGTCAGCGGGCGCGAAGGTGCGGCACGCCGGTTCAACCTGGATTTCTATTGCAAGGCCTTTGGCATTGAATCCCCCAAAAGCCATGGCGTGACCGGCATGGACGTGAACACTCTGCTGGCAGCGGGCCACTATCGTGAAATCGCCGAATATTGCCTGCGCGACGTCCGGGCCACCGTCCTGCTCTATCAGATGTGGCGGGACCGGCTGATGGGCATCAAGTAACCCGCGAACCTTCTCCGGCGGCCGCTTTGGCCCCGGCTCCGCCCACCCCGGCCCAAAAGCTTTGGCTTGCCGGACCGCCCACTCTTATTAACCTTCTCTTGTGACTTGGTTCACTGATCGTCATCTTTTTCTGCTGGCCGTACTCCTGTACGGCGCCAGCACGGCTTATTCGGTTTCCCTCTGGCGCAAAGGATTTCGCGAAGACAACCGGATCAATTATTTCCTGCTGTTGGCGGGGTTCTGCCTGCACATCACCGCCATGGGCCTGCGCGGCTTTTCGCTGAAGCATTGCCCGGTCAACAATCTCTTTGAAGCCACCATGTTCGTGGGCTGGGCCATCGTCACCGCCTATCTCATCATCGGGCTGGTGGCGCGGTTGCGGTTCCTGGGGGCCTTCGTCTCGCCGGTGCTGTTCTTTCTGGGCGTTTTCGCTCTCATGCCGGCGCTGGATCCGCCGCACGGCCCCAAGCCCGAATTCTCCGGCGCGGGCGTGAGCGTGCATGCGGCCTTGATCTTGCAGGCGTATGGCGCGTTCGGCCTCAGCGCGGTGGCGGGCCTCATGTATCTCATCCAGGAACACAACCTGAAATTCAACAAACTGCAGGCCATGCTGTCGCTGCTGCCGCCGCTGCAGCGGCTGGACGTCATCACCTTCCGGCTGTTGCGCAACGGCTTTCTATTGCTCACCCTGGGGCTGGGCATCGGCACCGTAGTGCTGGAAAAACATGGCGGCGAATATTTCACCGATGTCAAGGTGCTCTGGTCCATTCTGGTCTGGGCGCTCTATCTGGCCTTGCTGATCATGCGGGTAAAATTCTCCCGCGGGGGCCGGCGATTTGCCTGGGGCGCGGTGATCGTGTTTGCCTTTCTCTTGCTGACTTTCTGGGGCAGCACGTTGCTGTCGCCCATCCATCATCAATGAAATCATCGCCATCCAGCAGAGCGGTCGCGGCGCCGTCGGGCGGTCCGGCGGTTTTCATTTTTTGTTTTGGATTTCCCCTTTCCTGCGCATGAGCATTGTTGCCATCGGTTTGAGCCATCGCACCGCACCGGTCACGTTGCGGGAGCGGTTTGCCTTTGACCACGCCCGCATCCCGGCCACGCTGCAGGTGCTGCGCGACTCGCGCATTGTGGACGAGGCGGTGATTCTCTCCACCTGCAACCGCGTGGAAATTTACGCCGCCACCAGCCTGGAGCCGGCCCAGGCCTTTGCCGAACTCTACCAGTTCCTGATTACCACGCACGATTACCGCGATCCGATCAACGACGAGATTTACCGGCTGGCGGAACCGCACAGCGTGGAGCATTTGTTCAAGGTGGCCAGCGGGCTCGATTCCATGGTGCTGGGCGAGACGGAAATCCTGGGCCAGCTCAAGCAGGCCTACGATCTTGCGCTCAAACACAACCACACCGGCGGCCGGTTGAACAAGGCTTTTCAAAAGGCCTTCAACGTGGCCAAACACATCCGCACCGACACCAACATCCAGCGCGGCAGCATTTCCGTCGGCTCGGTGGCCGTGGAGCTGGCGGAGAAAATCTTTACCACCCTGACCGACCGCAACGTGCTCGTCATCGGCGCCGGCGACACCAGCGAAAAAACCGCGCGCTCCCTGCTCTCGCGCGGTGCCAAGAGCATCATCGTCACCAACCGCTCCCACGACAAGGCGGTGGCGCTGGCGACCGAACTCGGCGGCCGGGCCGTACGCTTTGACGACTGGGCCAGCGAGTTCGCCGACATTGACATCGCCATCAGCAGCACCTCGGCGCCGGATTACGTCATTGACCGCGTCAAACTCGCGCCACTTATGAAACTGCGCAAGAACCGGCCCCTGCTGCTCATTGACATCGCCGTGCCGCGCGACATCGAACCCGAGGTGAACCTGATGGAGAACGTGTACGTGTATAACATTGACGATCTCCAGGCGATCGCCGCCGATTATCTCAAGCAACGTCAGAAGGAGATCGCGCATTGCGAACAGATCATCATCGAAAAAGTCCGCGAACTGCTGGCCCGCCGGTGGCCGGGCGCAACCGCCGCAACCTGATTTCTCATGCCTGAAAAACCTGTCATCATTTGCACCCGCGGCAGCGCGCTGGCCCTGGCCCAGGCCAACATGGTGCTGGCCCAGTGCCGCGCCGCGTTTCCCGAACTGGCCTTTGAACTGAAGGTGATGAAAACCACCGGCGACAAGCTGCTGACGGCGTCGCTGGCGAATCCGAGCGCGGACCTGCCCAAGGGGCTTTTCACCAAGGAACTCGAAGTGGCCTTGCTGGAGCAGCGTGCCGATCTGGCGGTACACAGTCTCAAGGACCTGCCCACGGAGCTGCCGCCGGGTTTGACGCTCGGCGCGGTGGGCGAACGTGCCGATGTGCGCGACGTGCTGATTTACCGTGATGCCGCCGCTGCTTTGCCCCCGGGCCTGCGCGGTTTCCCGGCCGGCCTCACCCTGGCCGCTTTGCCTCCGAACGCGGTGGTGGCCACCAGCAGCACCCGGCGCAAGGCCCAGCTGCTCGACCAGCGGCCCGATCTCAAATTTGTGGAGGTGCGCGGCAACATCATCACACGCATGCAAAAGCTCGCCACGCAGCCGGGATTTGATGCCATGCTGCTGGCCCTGGCGGGGCTAAACCGACTGCATTGCCAGGTCACGCCGGAAGGCCAATTGCGGGGCGAATCCGTGCCTGCCGGTTTGCGGGCGGTAGTATTGCCGGCGGACGTCATGCTCCCGTGCGTGGGCCAGGCGGCGCTGGGCATAGAAATCCGCGCCGGCGACGCGCGCATTGCCGCCGTCTGCGCGCGGCTCAATCATTCTCCCACGCAGCAATGCGTGACGGCAGAACGCGCGTTCCTCGCGGCCATGGGCGGCGGCTGCGCCAGTCCGGTGGGCGTGACCACGGAAATCGTCGGCAACCAGCTCCGGCTGCGGGTGGTGTCCTTTGTGGGCGGCACCTGCCGGCGGGCCACAGGGGAGCGCCCGGTGAACGAGGCGCGGGAACTGGGTGAAAGTCTGGCCGCGCAGTTACGCCGCTAGGGCCTGGCGACTTGCTGCACGCTGCCGTCCCGCAGCGTCACCGTCTTGCTGCCATCCGCGTGCCGGATTTCCAGCAGCACGGCCTGCAGGTTGGTTTCACCGGCCCCTTGCAGAGAAATCCAAACGTCCATCCCGGCAAAGGCGCTTACATCCTTGTAGGACAGCCAACCTTGCTGCACGAGATTGGATAACGGCGCCAAGGCCGGCGCGGTGACTCCCCGCGAACGCAGATCCTTGGCATAGGATTGCGCCGCCTTCAATATTTCAACCACATTGACCTGCCCCGGCGAATTGGTACTGGCGGGCGTGGGGAGATTGATTTGCCGGATGAATTCGGTGCGTTTGACGGCTACCGTCATCCAGGCCACCGCGAGCAGGCAAGCCAGCACGAAAAACAGCAGCGCCAACCAGGGCCAGCGATGTTTGGGGGCAGCTTCCACAGGTTCAGGATGGCACAAGTGCGGTGTGTTTGCCAATGCTCCGGCTGCCGGCAATGGCGCGGGTGATGAATTCCTTGGCCTGCGTGACCGCCACGGCCAACTCACTGCCGCGCGCCAAATATCCGGCTATGGCCGCTGAATATGTGCACCCGGTGCCGTGCAAATGCAGCCCGCGGATGAACGGCGCCAGCAGCAACAATTCGGTCTGGCCGTCAAAAAAAATGTCGGCAGCTTCGCGCTGGCCGCGCAGGTGACCGCCCTTCATCAGCACCGCGCATCCAAAACGGAGGTGCAATTCCCGCGCCGCAGTGCGCATCGCCTCCAAGGTGGCTGGCTTGCGGCCCAGCAACACGGCGGCTTCGTCCAGATTGGGCGTGATGAGCGTGGCCAGGGGAAACAGTTTGCCGGTCAGTTCCCGGATGGCGGCCGGTTGCAACAACCGGGCACCGCTCGTGGACACCATGACCGGATCCACAACCAATGGCGGGCGGGTGGGCGAACGGAACGATCGCGCCACGGCGCGAATAATCTCCGCCGAGTACAACATGCCGGTTTTAACGGCAGCAGGCGGCAGGCCGGTGAGCACGGCCTCCATTTGCTGGCGGACGATACGTGGCGATGCCGCCTCGATGCCACTCACGCGGGCCGGGTTCTGCGCGGTCAGGCAGGTGATGGCGCTGGCGCCATGCACGCCGAGCGCGGCAAACGTTTTCAGGTCCGCTTGGATGCCGGCGCCGCCGCCACTGTCCGAACCGGCGATGGTGAGTACCACGGGCATTTGGGATGCTGTCTTCATGTAAGGGAGCAGTGCCCGGCAAGTTCAAATCGGCCCAGTAACAGATTCAATTTACGCGACCTCATCCCGCCATGAGACCGGTCGCTTCCGCCGGGGCCACCAGCTTTTCCTCACGCGTCTTGAGATTTTTGAGCTTCACCATCAAACCGCCGTCGGTCCGTTCCAGCCGCGCGGTAAAACGGGCGTTGAGTTCCAAGGCGCGCTTGAATTGTTTGTCCGACTTGGCGGGTGTGAGCGAGTATTCCACCGCCAGACCGGCATTGCGCAAATCGGCGATCAGCTTCAAGGTCTCAGGCCGCAGGGTTTCGTCTTCCACCAGGCAGAACACTTCCACGCCGGCGTCGAACTTGGGCAACAGCTTCCGCTCCTTGAGCAATTCCAGCAGCACCACGTCACCCATGCCAAAACCCAGCGCGGGCAGGTCCACCTTGCCGCCGCTGATGAGCTTGACCAGGTTATTGTAGCGGCCGCCCCCGGCAATGGCGCGGAACTCGCCCTTGCGGTCGAACGCCTCGAATACCACGCCGGTGTAATACGCCAGGCCGCGGATGACCTGGTAGTCCACCTTCACAAAATCCCCCAGCCCGCGCGCGGTCAGGTTGGCGATAATGCCCTGCAACTCCGTCGTGGGCTTGCCCGCCTGAATGAAGGCCGTCACGGCCGCCAGCGAGAAGCCGAGGTCGGCCAACTTCTTTTCGTTCTCCTCGGTGCTGGTGCGTTCCAGCTTGTCAATGACCTGGAAGAAATCGTATTCGCGCGCGGCATCACCCCCGCCCTGCTGATAAAACTCCTGCCAGGCATTGCGGCTGCTGAGGCGAATCACAAAATCCGCGCTGGTCAGGCCAAACGAGCGCAGGGTGTCAATCAGCAGCGCGATCAGCTCCGCGTCGGCCGCCGGGTCGTTCTCGCCAAAGATGTCGGCATTGAATTGAAAGTGCTCACGCAACCGGCCCTTCTGCTGCTTCTCGTACCGGAACAACTGCGGCAGGGCGAACCATTTGACGGGCTTCTTGTAGTTGCGTTCGTGGGCCGCCACCATGCGGGCGAGTGTGGGGGTCATTTCGGGCCGCAACGCCACGTGGCGGTCGCCTTTGTCCACAAAGTCAAAAAGCTGTTTGACGATCTCCTCCCCGCTTTTGGTGGTAAAGAGCTCCAGGGGTTCGAGCGGCGGGCCGTCGTATTCCCGGAAGCCATAGCGCCGGGCGCAGGTGCGCCATTGGTTAAAGATGTACTGACGGGCATCCGCGCTCCACACGTCAGGGTGCGGGAGCGGTTCGGGGTAAAAATCACGAAAACCGGGCAAACGTTCCAAAGCCATGCTGCCAAGGTAAAAGGGCCGGACCAAAGGTAAAAGTCAAAAGCGCGACCGCGGCGGCCGGACCAAACAAAAAAACCGCACCCTTTCATGAGTGCGGCCATGAAATCCAATTTGCCCGGGGCGTCTCGCCGCCGGAAACTTACTTGATGGCTTCGGGCGGCAACTTGAGGACTTCCTCGCGCATTTCTTTGCCGGCCTTGAACTTCACCACCGAGCGCGCCGGAATAGGTACGTCCGTTTCGGGAGCGTTCGGATTGCGGCCCACGCGGGCTTTGCGCGTCTTGACTTCGAAAACTCCAAAATTTCGCAGTTCGACGGTTTTCCCCTTGGACAAAGCTTCCGAAATGTAATCAAGGGTCTTTTGGATTACATCGAGAACTTGCTGTTGCACCAGACCGGTTTCATTACTAATGCGAATGACTAAGTCACGTTTTGTCATATTAATCTCCAGGTTGGTTGGTTATTAGTAATCCCCACTGCTTGCTACGGTTATAACTCTCGCGTCACCAACGGTCAAGCAAGGAATCGAATAAGCTCCATCAATTCCCCTTAATCATTGAGAAAGTTTTGCCCAATTTGTTGCTGACTATCAGTGAATACCTTATCGGCAGGCTCTAAGAAAACTTAATGCTGCCAGTGATCTGGCCGACCTCCGTAAACTTCTGCTGTTCCATATACTCCCGAATGCCAGCGACCACATAAAGGGGAGTTTGGGGCTCGTAGAAATTAGCTGTGCCGACCGCCACGGCTGCGGCTCCGGCCATCATAAATTCGATGGCATCCGCCGCAGTCTGGATGCCGCCCATGCCAATAATGGGGATCTTTACCGCCTTGGCAGCCTCCCAAACCAGTTTAACCGCAATGGGTTTGATGGCCGGACCGGTCAGGCCGCCGGTAATATTGGCCAGCTTGGGCCGCCGGGTCCGGATGTCAATGGCCATGGCCGGGAAGCTGTTGGTCACCGCCAAGGCATCACTGCCGGACTCCTCGGCCGCTCGCGCAAATGGCGCAATATTAGGCACATTGGGGCTCATTTTGGTAATGAGCGGCAGGGAGGTAGCCTTGCGGCAGGCGGCCACCACTTGGGCCAACAGTTTTACATCCGTACCAAACTGCGCCCCACCTTCCTTGATGTTGGGGCAAGACACATTGAGTTCCAGCGCCCCCACCCCTCCCAAGGCGTCAAACCGCCGGGCCACCTCGGCATATTCCTCCACCGTGGTGCCCCAGATGTTAATAATGGTGGGCACTTTCAATTCGCGGAGGAACGGCCAGTATTTTTTGATAAAACCATCCACTCCGGGACCTTGCAAGCCGATGGCGTTCAGCATGCCGCTAGCCACTTCAGCCGTGCGCGGCGTGGGGTTGCCCCGCACCGGGTTCAGCCGGATGCCCTTCACGGTCACCGCTCCGAGCTGGTTTAAGTCAATCAGGCGCGAATACTCCACGCCATAGCCAAACGTGCCCGAAGCCACCGTCACCGGGTTCGGCATCCGCATTGTTCCGATTTGTACGGCGAGATTCATTGCGGCACCTCCCAGAGAATTTGTTCCCGGTCAAACACCGGGCCTTCGGTGCAGGTCCGCTGGTATTCCCAGCCGTCCGCAGTTTTGATCGGAATGACGCACGTCAGGCAAACACCCGTGCCACAGCACATGTGTTCATCCATGGAAAGTTCGGCGGGCAGATTAAAATCCGCGGCGAGCTTGGCCACTGCTTTCAGCATCGGGGTGGGCCCACAGGCGAACAGTTTCTTGCCTGCCGCGCCACGCTTCAATTCGGCGATCAACGGGTGTGTGACCAAGCCTTTTTCCCCGTGGCTGCCGTCTTCGGTGGTGGCGCGCACTTCCCAGCCGAGGGCGGCAAATTCTTTTTCGCACAGGATGTCCACGCGGCGCCGGCCGCCGACAAACACGATGCCTTTTTGCGGTGAGCGTTGGGCCAGCAGATACATCGCCGCCATGCCGTAACCGCCCGCCACCAGCAACGGCACTTCCGCGCCGGGTGCCGGCACGGTGAAGCCATGGCCCAGTGGCGCGATGACGCTGAGTTCCTCGCCGGACCGCATGCGCGAGAGCACGTCCGTCCCCCGCCCCACATTTTTATAGAGGATGGAAAACGTATCGGTCGTGACTTGGAAAATGCTGAAGGGCCGGCGCAGCAGCGCCTCTTTCAGCGGCAGGATGCGCACGTGGGCAAATTGCCCGGGCTGCACCAGCGGGGCAATTTCAGGGGCGCGCACCTCCAGCCGGTAATACTGGTCGGTGTCGCGGTCGTTGGCGACAATGGAGACGGTTTGTTCCCGCAGGGCGGGCGCGGCGGCAGTGGTCACGGGATGGCAGCTTTCAAGGAGTCTTCGGGCAGATGGCGGGTCTGACCGTTCACCGGTTGCGGAGCCAGCAGCTTGCGATACGTGGCCAGCGCCAGCAACGGCCAGCTGTTCCGGTACATGTCGTACTTGAGATAATACACCTTCGGGAAACCGGTGCCGGTAACCTCGTCTTCCGTCCAGGAACCGTCGGGATTCTGCTGGCGGATGAGGTACTCGATGCCGCGCTGGATGCTCGGCCGGTAGGGGTCGCCCATGGCGCACAAGCCCATTATCGCCCACGCGGTCTGCGACGCCGTGCTCGGCCCGCGGCCCTTGAAGACCGGATCGTCGTAGGTGTTGCAGCGCTCGCCCCAGCCGCCGTCGGTGTGCTGTACGCTCTCCAGCCAGTCACGACCGCGCACAATCCACGGCTGGTTCATGTCCAGGTTTAAAGCGCGCAGGCCGCGCAGCACCTGCCAGGTGCCATAAATATAATTCACGCCCCACCGGCCATACCACGAACCGTCCTCCTCCTGCTTATCGCGGAGGAACCGGAGCGCGTCCTTGATCTGCGGATGATCCGGCTTCCAGCCTTCGTACCCGAGCAGTTCCAGAATGCGCGCGGTGATGTCGGCGCATTCGGGATCGAGCATGGCGTTATGGTCGGCGAAAGGCACCTTCTCCAAAATGTTCTTGGTGCAATCCTTGTCAAACGCCGCCCAACCGCCGTCCTTGCACTGGAAGGTCATCATCCAGTTCAGGCCGCGCTGGAAACATTCGTCACGGCGCTGCCGGTTGTCAGTCGGAACCTGGCGCAGTGCCAGTAGCACCATCGCGGTGTCGTCCACGTCGGGATTCCACTTGTTGTTGTACTCAAACACCCAGCCGCTGGGCTCCACCTTGGCCGGGTTCTTGTGCGTCCAGTCACCGGCAAAGCGGATTTCTTTTTCCATCAGCCACTCGGTGGACCGCTTCATTGCGGGATGGTCCGCCGGCAGCCCGGATTCGCGCAGGCAGATGTTGACGATGGCGGTGTCCCACACCGGCGAAAAACACGGCTCAATCCGCACGTCATGTTCGGTCTCGTGCTGGAGTCGCTTCAACTCATGCCACGCCCGGACCACCTGCGGATGATCGTTGGGATACCCCAAAGACTTGAGGGCGATGAGCGAGTTAAGCATCGCGGGGAAAATGGCTGCCAGCCCGTCACTGCCTTCAAACCGTTCCAGCATCCAGGCCTCGGCCTTTTTCAAGGCGCGCTTGCGGAACGGATGCACCCCCCGCCGGGCGAACCGTTCGGCAAACTTGTGCAACCGGTCCAGGGCAATGAAGAAGTTGCGCCAGGTAAAAAATCCGGGATCCCGCGCCAGCGCGAGATCGCGTTCGTTCACGCCGGCGGGGAACAGCTCGTTCAGGTTCACCGCCACCGGGCGGGTGGGCTTGAAATGGTTGATGATGGAGAGCGGCACCAGCATGCCCCGCGACCAGTTGCTCATCTCCCAGAAATTCACGTGAAACCAATTGCCAATGAGGATGATTTCGGACGGAATCGTGGGGACGTGGCGCCACGGATACAAGCCGATGAGGGCGAGGTACAGCTTGGAAAAGGTGTTCATCCGCGGCACCCCGCCGAGGTTCAACGCCATTTCCCGCGCCCGCAACATGCGCGGGTCGGTCACCGGCACCCCGGCCAGTTTCAAGGCCAGATAGGCCTTGATGGTGGCATTTACCTCCGCCGGACCGCCGGTGTAAATATCCCAGCCGCCGTCCGATAACTGCATGGAAAACAGGTGGTTAACCGCCTTGCGCTCCCATTCCCGGTCCACCGAACGATCCCAGTGGTGATACACCATCATGTCGGAAACCAGGGTGGAATCCACGATCAGTTCGCCCACCCAATAGCCTTCCGGCTTTTGCTCCTGCAAGAGAAAGTCTTGCGACCGCTGGATCGCTGCTGCCAGCGCCTCCACCGGTACGTCGTCCGACGGAGTTCCGCCGGCCAAATGTGTTTTCAAAGTTGTAGCTGTCGCCACGACGCAAGTATGCGAACCGGCATTTCCCGTGTAAAGCTCGCAGTCGGACACCAAATGGCTGTCACCAGCGGGCATGAATTATCGCTGTGACCGCGACGAGTCCTGATTTCCGGCCATTCCCTGGTTACGCCAGAGAATCAGCGGATTGGCATCGCCAAAGTAACCGTGTAGGGAGGTGAAAATGCTGGGCAACCGGTCCGAACCAATGAGCCCCACCTTGGAATTAAACCCTCCGGCGCCGGCAGCCGGATACTGGCTCAGGATTTGCAGCTTCCAAGTTTTCGCATCCCCCCTCACGTTGTAGCAAATGCCCAACTGGCGGCTGGGCTGGCCATCCTTCCGGCGGCTGCTCTGGTCCTGCTCGGCGAAACAGATGTCCAGGTGACCATCGCCGTCAAAGTCCGCCAGTTGGATGGAGGAGGCATGCACCCAGGCCACGCCCGGAGCGATGACGTGCTTGAGCCAGACATCTCGGCGCGGATCCCGGGGCGACTCGTACCAAACCAACCCGTCGCCGACCTGATGCGGGTCATCCATCGCATCCGGTCCTTCGCCCATGCTGGCGGCCACCACGTCCGGCCGGCCGTCGCCATTGATATCGCCGAGCGCGAACGCCATTTCATTCATATCGCGATTGGCGTTTTCCGCCGCTCCCGGAGTGGCATCAATCACATGCGCGATCCAATGTCCGCGGATGGGATCCCCGCCCGCATGTCCGGGATTTTCAAACCAGACAATCTGATTGCCGCCATTGGTTTGCCCCACCGCAATCACGTCATTGTATCCGTCGCGATTCCCCAGCAGGTTGCCCACCTGGGTACCCTGCCCGCCCCGGCCGATGCTAATAAAGATCCAGGCATCGGGCGTGGCGCCCTGAAAATAAATCCCCGATGTGGTGATGATGTCGCACCGGCCATCACGGTCCATATCCGCCGCGCAGATTTCGTGGGAGAACCGGGAGCTGTCAACCACATGCACCGGCCAACGGTTGGTGTACGGGTCCCGGCCCTGACCGGCGGGGTTCTCGGCCCACAGGGTTCGATTGCCCCAGCCGCCCAGCAAGATATCATTCCAACCATCACGATTGATATCGGCAACTGCGGCATCTTCAAAGCCGCCGGGGTCGCCCGGTTCGAAAATGATGTACGCCTTCCAATTTTCCTGGGCGCGGTAGAGCTTGAACCCCTGCCGGTCCAGACTGCCGAGATCATTGCCACCCTCCCGGGAAAACCGCGCCAGCACCTTCGGCTTGTGCGCGTTGGCCTCGGCGGTTGGATCAATAATAATGCGCTCAAACTTCGGCGCATTGGGCGGCGCCAAAGCCTGGCCTCCGGCCAGACACCGGTACGGGCCAACGAGCCCGAGCGTCATCAGAACCATTGCGAAAACACGTAAACTCCATGATGGCGCGATTAGCTTCATTTTCAGGCCACCGTCCGGACGGCGTTCATCGCATACACGCGCAGTGTCCGGCCATGGGACCGCACCGTATCCGTTTCGTATTTCATGCCGAGCTTCAAAGCCACCCGCCCGGACGCCGCATGCTCCGGATCAATCAGCGAAACCAGCCGCGGCAACCCCAAGTCCCGGAAGGCGTGATCGCGGATGGCCGCCGCCGTCTCCGTGGCATACCCGCGTCCCCAGTGATCGGCGGCGATAACATACACCAGCTCTATTTCCTTCTGGCCGTTAACCGTCTTGGGCAGCAGGCCGCAATGGCCCACCACCGTTTCCGTACCCAGTTCCACCACCGGCCAGAGATCATACGGGTCCGGCGGCATGATCAGATCACTCCGCAAGGACGCGCAGACCTCTTCGAATTTTCGCGGCCCGCCCATGAAACGGGTGACCTGCGCATCA
>DATJIU010000068.1:0-18965 GCA_035492855.1 Dongiaceae bacterium
GGAGCGGGGATGATCGAGCAATGCACGGACACATTCGCGGAGCACAATTTCCCGGTCGCCCCCGGCGATGCGGGTCCGCCAGTCGTCCGCCTGGGCCACAGCGTTGGTTTGATCTCCGGGCGCCGCCGGAACCCGCTGACTAATCAACCAGGCGAGACAATTGGATTTCACGCCAGCAGGCGGGATTTCATGCCCACCAGAAAAGACCACGTCATGTATGTTCACCGAGAAGGTTGCCAGATAGTTGCTGTCAGGTGTCATGACCCAATTACCTCCATCCGTATCGCCTCGCGCGCGCGCCACCAGCAGGTTCGTCAACACACGATCTGTAGTTTGGTAGTCGGGGTACCCGGCTCCGCGGCCCAACCATCCCGCCATGGTAAAGATTCCCGCCACTTGCTGCGCCCGAAACCGGCTGAACATATACGAAACCAGGCCGCCACCGGAAAACCCGGCCGCAAATTCTGCCGTGGGGTCAAACAGCACCCTGCGTCGGATATCCCGGGTCACTGCGGCACACTCGCGCATGACGGGATACCAACCGACATCGTTCTGCGATTCCGTAATACCAATGCAAATGACTTTGAGCTGGTTACACTGGAGCCCCAGGTCGTTCACCATTCCACCTCCAACCGGACTGAAGGTGTATAAAATCGGCAGCGGCGGGCCGTTGGTTGAATATCCTGCCGGCAACAAGACGTCATAGTGTATCGTCGGATTCTCCAGGCAATAAACCAATCCGTGCTGGTTTGCCTTTAATGGAAATGGAAGCAGGTCGGCTTTCCCTGGCAAAGCCCCCCAACAAAGTGCCAAAATGATCCGACCCAGTCTTTTTACGAGGTTCATGGCTCAGGCGAACATTATAATTCAATCCACCGCACACCGGGCAAGCCATCTCTTGTCAATCATTACAATAATACTCACCTCAAGCTCTGAAAGAGCAGAACGCCCAGCCCTGTTCGAGTGGTTGCAAACCAGCTGCTGCCAAGCCCGAGTCCCGGCGCACTCCGGTCATCAGCGCCATCATTCCGCCTTGGTTTTCTTGATGGTTTTCCCTGTATTTTGTTTTAACAATGATTTTGCGATTTTTCGAATTTACATTTTTACAAATCGTTTTCCCGCAGTCAGTTTAAACTTTTAAACCCTCGTTATTTGCCTCCAAAAATTGGGTTCACCATTAAACCACATGGTTTTTTGGACCGTGATAGAATGCCCGGTGGGATGCGAAAAAGCGCAGCCAGAGCCGGCCTGCGGGCCGAGAGGAAAGGAACGCGGGAGGCGGGATGCAGAACAAAGAACCGCATCGTGTCGCACTCCGGACTTCGCACTCCGATTGCGCAATCATGCACGATGATTCGTTCGCCCCGACTGGGGTTTGGCGAGTTGGATTGGCCCACCCCCCGGCTGGCGCTGTGGGCTACTATCGCACGTTGCTCCGCAGCTTTACGGACTCGCGGACGCGCCGGCGCGCTCCGAAAATATCACAGCTTTGCCCACTCGATTGCGCGGGCCTACCAAGCTTGGCCTGGTCAGGCCTGTCCCCAATCCGAATTCCGCAATTCTTTTGGCCGTCTGCAAAGGTCAAATTACCAAACGAACCCAATTTTTTTGGAGCGAAACTATTTCGCATTTAACTATTGGAAAATGACTTGCATCAATTTATGACACCAAACCAATTTGGGTTCGTTTGGCTTCGTTTTGGGGGGCTGCGGGGCATTGGCTCCCTTGTGTGGAGCAACTCGACCCGTCTGGCGACCATTCGAAGGTCTTACTTGCCGGCTTCCGCCGGGTGCAGCTCGGCTTCGGTGTTCTTCTGCCATTCGGCGGCGAGTTCTTGCACCGGTTTCCCGGTAGCCTTCTGCCAGATGGATTCGTCGTAACGGCCTTCGCGCATGGCGGTATTCAGTTTCGTGATGAGATCGGCGTCGTAATGATTTACCACCCAGTTCAGGAAGTTGGCGGTGATCCGGTAACTGCCATCGTATTGGAACTTGGGCTCGCGCTGACGCTTCAACCACACCAGATCAGCCCCGTGGCTTTCCGGTTCATACTTGAACCAACGCATGTAATCGGTGAGGCCCTCCACGAGCCAACCGGGGGAACGGGTGGCATCCGGATTGTGCCGGCGCCCCCAGCCATATTGCTGGATGACATGCACCATTTCATGCACCAGGGAACCCACCGCCTCGCCCTTGAGTTGGGACTCCAGCCATTCGGAGTTGCCGGTGATGGCCGTGCCACTGGTAAAGGCCACGCCGCGCACCGGCTTGATGGTGACCGAAAAATTGGTCGGCGCAGTGAAGCCATCGCTGCCCATCATGCCAACAAACTTGGGATACCACTCCGCGAGCACTGGCGCGAGTTTTGTCTCCGCCCATTCCTTCAAATTTGGCGCGCCGGAGGTATCAATGGTAAAAGTGCATTGGCCATCGGCTGTTTTCATCTCGAACGGCCCTGCGGCGGCGGCGGCAGTGTCCGCCTTCAGGATTTCAATGCCACTGATCTTGGCGTTGCGGTCCGGGCTGTTTTCCTTCGTGTAGATCCGGATGGTCACATCGCCCTTGGCGTCCGGGGTGATATCGGGGAATTCCCGGACCACGGCCTTGTACATGCCGCCCGCCGCGGCAAAGACCTCGAAATTGGTCAGCACCGGCTGGCCATTGATGTCCACGTTTTCAATCCGCATGCCGGGATCGCCATCGAACATTTCCGCAAAGTGCAGGCGCACCAGATACGACCCGCCAGGCGGCACCGCAAAGGTGTAGGTGAAGTCCTGTCCGTAAGCTTCGCCCTGGTAAACCTCTTCCGGCGCGGCATGGGCCACGCCCCGGGTGTCCACCTCGTGGTCGGAATGGCTCGTGCCGCCGGTGATCAAGTTTGGATCGGGCACAAACCCACCGACCGCCTCACCCCCGCAAATGACGCGGATGGGGAATGGCAGCGGAATGATGTTGGTGGAAGCGGGCGCGGGCAGAGCGGCGTATTTGAAATCCGCCGGCATGGTGGCGGGAGGACGGTCCGCCGTGGCGCTGCCCCAGTTGGGATTGGGTTTCGGGCCCATGTCCAACGTCAGCGTGCCGCCGCCGATGATTTCATCGCGGGTGAGCCAGGGGCGGTTGAGCGGCTGGCCGTTCAACGTCGCGGACTGGATGTAAATGTTTTCCGTGCTGTTGTTCTTCGCCTCCACGGTGAAGGTGTGACCGTGGTATTTATCCTGGTCGAGATGGATCACCGCCCGGCTGACCAGCGGGCTGCCGATGGCGTAGATGCCGCTGAGCGGATTCATGGGATACAAGCCAATCGCGCCAAACACGTAGCAGGCGGACATCTGGCCGCAATCCACATTGCCGCACTGGCCTTCGGGGGTGTCATTGAACAACGTGGTCAACGCCTGCCGCACCCGTTGCTGGGTCTTGTAGGGCTGCCCCACATAATCGTAGAGGTAGGCCACATGGTGGCATTGTTCGTCACCTTGCGAATACTGGCCGATCAAGCCGGTAATGTCGGGAATGCCGGTCAGGATGGTGGAATCCTGGGTGAAAAGGGCGTCGAGTTTTTCGATGAATCCAGCTTCGCCTCCGTACAGCGCAATCATGCCGGGCACATCGTGCTGCACGCCGAAGGCGTATTGCCACGCATCGGCCTCGGTGTACTCATCACCCACGAGCGCGTTGGCCACAAACGGATAGCGCCAGTCGCCATTGGCCTTGCGGCCGCGGAAGAACCGGGTTGTGGTGTCGAACAGATTGCGATAATTGGCGGAGCGTTGGTAGAACTGCCGGGCATCTTCCTGGTGCCCCAGCGCCGCGGCCATGCGGGCAATGCTCCAGTCGTCAAACGTATATTCAATGGTTTTGGAAGTAGCTTGGTCACCCGGTCGCGACGCCACGTAACCCAACTCCTTGTATGCCTTCAGTCCATTGCGGTCTTGCATGGCGGTATCCTTGATGGCCGCGAACGCCCGTTCGGCATCGAAGCCGCGGAAGCCTTCCAGGTAAGCCTCGGAAATCATGTCCACGGAATGGTAGCCAATCATGCACCAGGTTTCATTGCCCCACAGCGGCCAGATGGGCGTGGTGTGCTGGCCCAGCTCGTCATATTCGGCCAGCAGGGACTGCACCATGTCGTCCACCCGGTCCGGATGCAGCAAGGTCATCAATGGCCATTCGGCGCGGTAAATGTCCCAGATGGAAAAGGTGGTGTAATTCTGGAAGGTACCGGGATGATTCTTGTGGTCCATGCCGCGATAGGAACCGTCCACGTCGTTGAACAGCACCGGCGCCAGGCAGGTGAGATACAGGTTGGCGTAAAAGGTGGCGCGGTCCTGCGGATTCAGCGCGGTGATCTCCACCTTGTCAAACACCCGCTGCCATTGGGCTTCCGCCGCCGTGCTGGCCGCGGCAAAATCCCACCCGCCGATTTCAGCCTGCAAATTCTTGCGGGCGCCGTCCACGCCCGTACCGGAAATCCCGACCTTCACCAAAATCGCCTCCCCAGCGGTGGTCTGGTAGTTCACGAACGCCTTGAGATGCCGCGCGTGGGCTTCCGACTTGTCCGCCGCCAGCCGCGTGCCGTTTTCCTCGATGCCAAAACTGGCGAACGGCTTGGAGAATTGCATCACGAAATAAACCGCCCGGCGGCCACCCCAGCCGTCGGAAATCCGGTAGCCGCTGATCGTATCCGCACCTTCCACTTTGATCTCGGCGTCCACCACATCGTTGCCAATGCCATGCACCAGATCCAAAATGACGTGCGCCTGGTCCGTGGCGGGGAAGGTGTATTTATGAAAACCGCAACGGGGCGTGGCCGTGAGTTCCGCTGTCACCTGCGGGTCCTGCAGGTAAACCCGGTAGTAACCGGGCACGGCTTCCTCCTGCTGATGGGAAAACCGCGAAGCATAGCCGGCGCCCGGCTTGCCGGCGTCCAAATGCACCTCACCCACCGTGGGCATCAGCAGTACGTCACCCAGGCAGCCGCAACCCGTGCCGCTCAGATGCGTGTGGCTGAATCCGTTAATGACCGAGTCGGAGTAATGATATCCCGAGCAGCCGTCCCAGCCTTCGATGGGCGTGTCTGGACTGAGTTGCACCATGCCAAAGGGCACGGTGGCGCCGGGATAAGCGTGACCGTGTCCTCCCGTGCCGACCAGCGGCAGCCCCGCCAAGGGAGCATCGGCAAAAGCAGGAGCGGCAAACAGACAGATTCCCACGACGGCGGCCAGGAGACTTCGATATTTCATAGGCGATACGTTAGTGACGTTGGATACAGGTCAGAGAAGATGGGTCAGACTCAATACTTTGCCAATATATTTCACAGCCACCCGCACAGGGACAGCAGGAACGACTTGTCTGCAATCAAAACAGCTTCGCCGCAGGAGACCGGCTCAAGCGACCCGCGCCGACATGCTGGCCCGCAACTCCACCCGGCGGGTCTTGCCGCTAGTGGTTTTTGGCAGGCTGGAAACAAATTCGATTTCCCGGGGATATTTGTACGGCGCGGCAGTTTGCTTGCAATGCCGCTGCAATTCCCGGCGCAATTCATCGCTCGCCGGCACTTCCGGTCGCAAGACCACAAACGCTTTCACAAGCTGGCCGCGCAGCTCATCCGGCTGCCCGACCACGGCCACATCAAGAACCGCGTCGTGCTCCAGCAATGCGCTTTCCACCTCGAACGGCCCGATGCGGTAACCCGAGCTCTTGATGACGTCATCCTTGCGCCCGACGAACCAGAAATAACCATCGGCATCGCGCACCGCACGGTCGCCGGTGAGATACCAGTCACCCCGGAAATGCGCGGCCATTTCCGCCGGGTTCGCGCGATATTCCCGGAACAGCCCCAATGGCCGCTGCGGCTTCAAGCGCACGGCGACCTCGCCTTCCACACCGGCGGGCACTTCATTCAGATGCTCATCCAGCAGGACCACAGTGAAACCCGGGGTGGCCCGGCCCATCGAACCGGGCCGCACTTCATGGCCCAGCGACCGGAAGTTGCCGATCAACACGACCGTTTCCGTCTGGCCGTAAGCTTCGTAAAGGGTGAGGCCGGTGGCGGCCTGCCAAAGTTTCAACACCTCGGGATTCAACGGTTCGCCCGCAGTGACGCAGTGCCGCAAGTGCGGAAATTTCCACCGCGCCAAATTTTGGCGTACCACCAACCGCAGCGCCGTGGGCGGGGCGCACCAGGTGGTGATGGGATACCGCGCCAATATGTCGAGCATTTGCACCGGATCGAATTTGGCATGTACGTCCAATGCAAACACACAGGCGCCCATCTGCCAGGGCCCGTAAAAACTGGACCACGCCGCCTTGCCCCAGCCGAGATCGGAAATGTTCCAGTGCAAATCTTCCGGCCGGCAATCCAGCCACAGTCCGCCAGTAAGCCGATGTCCAAGGGCATAACTGGCCTGGGTGTGCAATACCATCTTGGGATCGCCTGTGGTGGCGCTGGTAAAATAAATAATGCCGGGGTCATCGCCGCGGGTCGGCGCATCGGGAAAGTCGGCGGGCGCTTGCTGAACTCCGGCATCAAAATCAAGCCCGCCCTCCGGCCTGGAGCCCACAATCATTTGGATGCCGTGGAAATCATCGACCTTGGCGGCTCCCTCGGCATTGGTTATCACAGCATGAATCTGGGCCGCCTCGAGCCGGTAAGCCACGTCCCGCCGGGTCAACAACAGCGTGGCGGGCACGGGCACCGCCCCCAGCCGGATAAGCCCCAACATGGCCACCCACCATTGCCAGACCCGGGGCAACATGACCAGCACGGCATCGCCGCGCCGGATGCCGGCGGCCTGAAAAAAATTGGCGGCCTGACGGCTCAATTGCGCCAGTTGTTGGAAGGAAAATTTTTGCTCCTGGCCCGAGGCTGCATCCACACACCACAAAGCCGGAGCGTCCGGACGCGCTTCCGCCCACCGGTCCATGACGTCATGGGCAAAATTGTAAAATTCCGGGGTCACCGCAGGAAAATTGAGGTCGGCCAGAATCGAAGCTTCTTTGGCAGAAGGGCAAACCGATGCAGTTTTGGAGCGAGGTAGTGCCATCAAATGCGGCATACCTTAAAGAATTAACCGCACCACCGCCCAACATTGGTAATAAAACTCTCACCCAACATTGTCCTGTAAAGGCTCTGTCCTATGAACCATTTGGAACAATCTTTGTCGGATTTTCCCGCTTCCGGTTGTTTAATAGGTGAGATGCCTGAGATGTCCGACATCCAACTGCTGCGGGATTACGCCGAGCATGGCCGGGAAGCCGCCTTTCGCGAACTCGTCGTCCGTTACACCGATTTGGTGTATTCCGCTGCCCTGCGCCAGGTGGAGGCCACGGATGCGGCAGCAGATATTACCCAAGGCGTTTTTTTGGACCTCGCCCGCAAGGCGGGCACGTTAAGCCAAGCTCAAACTCCGGCGTCCAGCCTGGCCGGCTGGCTGCATCGGGCCACCCGATATGCCGCTCTGAACCACCTGCGCGACACTCGCCGGCGTCGCCTCAACGAATCCCAGGCCATGGAACAACTGTTAGCCCGCGCTGAACCCGCCGCGGATTGGGAACAAATCCACCCCGTACTTGACGAAGCCCTGGACAGCCTCGACGACGCTGACCGCGAAGCCCTGCTGCTCCGATATTTCAAGAATCTGGATTTCCGGACTGTCGGGGCACCATTGAGCATCAGCGACGATGCCGCCCAGAAGCGTACCAGCCGCGCCGTGGAACGGTTGCGCGAGTATTTCGGCAAGCATGGCGTCACCGTCGGCACCGGCGGGCTGACCCTCGCCATTTCTGCCAATGCCGTCTCCGCCGCTCCCGTCGCACTCGCCACGACCATCACTGCTGCCGCTGCTGTTGGCGGTACGGCAACCACCCTCACTGTCACAACTGCCGCCACGAAAGCCATAGCCATGACTACCTTGCAAAAAATTATTGTCACCGTCACAGTTGCCGCGCTGGCGGGTACCGGCATTTATGAAGCCCGGCAGAGCGCCATGGCCCGTTCGGAAGCACAATCTGCACAGCAGAAAAACACCGCTCTGACCGCGCAAATCGAGCGGCTGCAGCAATCCCTGGAAACCACTTCCAATCAACTCGCCGACCTGCTCGAAGAGAACCGGAAGGTGAAGCAAAATCCGCTGGAGTTGCTGAAGCTGCGTGGCGATGTCTCGCGCCTGCAAATGGAACTTCTTCAGGCCACCCAACCGACGGCCAGCCCCACGGAAGCCCAGGCCTGGCTCGCCCGGGTCAACAAACTCAAGCAGCGCCTCGAAGCCACGCCCAAACAGCAAATCCCCGAGCTGGCTTATCTGACGGACCAGGACTGGCTGGATGCCGCCCGTCACGTGAACCTGACCAATGCCTACAGTCTGGACAAGGCGTTCTATCAACTGCGACTCCAGGCCAAGAAAAACTTTGCCACGCAACTCGAGGCGGCCCTGCGTCAATACGCGCAGGCCAATAACAATCAAGCCCCGGACAATGTCTCCCAACTCCAGGCCTACCTGGGCGCCGACCTGGATCCGGCCCTGCTGCAACGCTACGAAATGATCCAGTCGGGAACCTTGAATCCCGAACAACCCGCCATCGCCGAAAAGGCTCCGCCCGACACCGCTTTCACATGGGACAGCCTGTTCAAAATTGGCACGCGCGGTTACTGGTGGGTCAAGGCCGGGACCGCGGGCGATGGCGACAGCGGCCAGGAAATCAATTCGTCCGGATTTGATGCGCCCGCATGGGTGACGCAATTGCAAAGCTGGCAGTCACCCCCGCCTCCGGAACCCGATGTTTCCGCGGAAATGAAGCTCCTCGCCGGTCCGATTCAGGCTTATCAAGACGCCCACGGGGGAAAGCAGCCCGAAGGGCTTTCCGATATTAAACCTTATCTGCAAAACGCTGCCGAAAAAACGGCCGTGGCCCGGTTGGTTGAACTGGGAAAACAGCAGGATCAGGCCGTGGCCCAGAACGAAGTGGCGGGCAAACAATTTTTTGCCGACGAACAGGTTGTTTTTGCGGCTCTGGCCGAATACACCAAGGCCCATGCGGGCGCGTATCCCCAAAATCCCTCTGATTTGCAACCTTACCTTAAAACCCCTGACGCCCAGGCCGCGTGGCAACGGGTGCAAGCCACAATCGGCAAACCCTAAGGCCAGGGCTGCCACGGGCTGAATTTGCCGCAAATATTTTTGTTCGGTTTCACTGCCCGGCGGGTCTTTACTGGTGCTTGAAGATGACCGACAGCCAGGAGTTGCTCGCCGAATATGTCCGTACCGGGGCGGATGCCGCCTTCCGCGAACTGGTCGGGCGCTACGTGAACCTGGTTTATTCCACGGCGCTCCGGCTGGTTGATGGCGCCTCACATCAGGCGGAGGATGTGGCGCAAATCGTCTTCAGCGACCTCGCCCGTCAGGCCGGCAAACTGCCCGCCGATGTCCAGCTTGGCGGCTGGCTGCACCGGCATACCTGTTTTGTGGCGGCGCATGTATTGCGCGGCGAGCGCCGGCGGCAATGGCGTGAAAGGCAGGCGGCAGAAATGAACCAGATCAACTCCTCTCCCGAAACAGATTTCACCCCGGTGGCACCGCTGCTCGATGCCGCCATCAATGAGCTTGATGAAACGGACCGCACGGTCATCCTGCTGCGCTTTTACGAGCAACGCGATTTCCCGGCGGTCGGCTCGGCCATTGGCCGCAGTGAAGATGCCGCCCGCATGCGCGTGAACCGCGCCCTCGAAAAATTGCAGGGCCTCTTGCAGCAGCGCGGCATTACCACTACCGCCACGGCGTTGGCCGTTGCCCTGCCCTTGCATGCGGTCCAGGCCGCTCCCGTGGGCCTCGCCGCCACCATGGCCACCACCGCCCTGACCGGCGTGGCCGGAGGCGGCACCATTACTCTTTTAAAAATCATCACCGTGACCAAACTCAAACTCGGCCTGATCAGCGCCCTCGTGGTTGCCGCCCTGGCAACCGGGGTGGTGGCACAACATCACACCAACGCCAAACTGCGCGCGCAAAACCAAGCTCTGGCCGCACGGCTGGCTTACTTGAACGAACTCACTGCCGCGAACCAACAACTGTCCAACCTGCTGGCCCAGGCCCGGAGCCGCGCCGATTTGCTCCAGGGCCAACTGGGACATCAGGCCAAAACAACTCCCGCCCGGGCCCACTCCAAAACGGGCGCCGAGACTGAAACAGCCGCGAACCAAGCCGCTCCGGCAGCGGCCAAATCCCTAGCCACCGTATTGGACAGCCCCACCGTGGCACTGACGCCTTCCAGCCAGTGGGTCAATGCCGGCCGGGCCACACCCAATGCCTCCCTGGAAACCTTTCACTGGGCGCTGGCCCAGCACGACACCAATGCCTTTGCCCAGGCGCTGGCGTGGGACCCCGCGGCCCAGGCGAAGGCGGAAGAATTGTTCAATGCCGCCCCGGAGGCCGTCCGGCAGAAATTTGGTTCCATTGATGGCGTAGTCTATGCGCTGCTATCCCATCTGCCACCGATGAGCGGTTACGCCGTAGTCTCGGAAAACACCAGCGGCGACTCCGGCACCCTGGTGGAACAACACGAATATGAGGATGGCCGTGTTCGGCAAAACCAGGTGAACCTGCATCATTTTGACGATGGCTGGCGCGTGGTGCTCGGCGACGACCTGTTGATGCGCGGCTTTGATATCGCCTTGCGTCACGCCGCCGCCGCGGGACAATAGTCCAAAATTATCCAGCCCGGTTCACTTATGGAATCCCGCATCCACTCCATCACTCTCGGCGTCCACGACCTGCCCCGGGCCATTGCGTTTTATCGCGACGGTCTGGGCTTCCCTACGACGGTGGAAGCCGGCGCGCCCATCGCTTTTTTCACCACCGCCGGCGTCCGGCTCTCCTTGTATCCGCGGGAACAGCTCGCGGCCTATGTGGGCGTTCCGGCCGGCCCGATCCAACCTGGCTTTGGCGGGTTTACCCTGGACCATTTTGTGCGCCGTCGGGAAGAAGTGGCGGCGGTCCTGGAACAGGCGGCCCGGGCCGGGGGCAAAATCCTGAAACCGGCCCAGGATGTTTTCTGGGGCGGCCACAGCGGCATTTTCGCCGACCCGGACGGCCATTGCTGGGAAGTGGCTTGGGCACCAATGTTTTCATTTGATGCCTCCGGGGCGGTGGTATTCCCCAAATATAAAACCGGCCTCCCGCCGCGAGCCACCCAACATCCCCTTGCTTCCGGCCCGGCATGGTCCTAAGGTATGTCAGGCCCGATGGAAGATGACCGGGGCATTTGTGCTTCGGCTTCATTGACTTTCACGGGGCAGCCCATTCGCAATAGCCATGTCCAAATTTTTCAGCGGGTTACTTATTGTTGCCGTCGGTGCCGCCATCGGGGTGAGCCTTTACGAAGCGCGGGAAGCCAGCGAGTTGCGCGGCGACATGGAATACCTGCAAAACCAGCAAATCACGTATTCCAACCAGGTGGCCGAGCTGTCGGCACGCCTGACCAGCGCCCGCAACCAGCTTGCGGAGGCCAACACGAACAATGATGCGCTGGTGGCAAAGGTCCAGGAACTCCTCAAGCGGCAGGCCGCCGGTGCGCCCCCGGCAGCCACCCCGGCGGAAGGCGAATCGAATGGCCTGGCCGGTCTGTTTGGCGGCAACGGCACCAATGGCATGTCTGCCGCCATGGGCAAAATGATGCAGTCCGCCATGGAGCAGCAGGTAGATGCCAAAATGGCCGCGTTGAAAACCAAGCTGAATTTAACCCCGGAACAGGAAGCAGCCATTCGTGACATTTTAAAGAAAGAAGCCGCACATGGTACCGAGATCGCTCAAAAGATGTTCAACGGCGGGCTCAACACCAATGAACTCGCCGCAGCCATGAGCAACCCGCTCTCCACCGACGAACAGATCAAAGCGTTGCTGACCCCGGACCAGGCCACCGCCTATGACACCTATAAAACGGAGGAGGAAACCCGCAATGCCCGGTTGATGGCCAACATGGAATTGATGCAAATCCAGAATGTGCTGCAACTGGACCAGGCACAGCAGGACAAGGTGTTCACTGTGCTCGTGGACCAGACCCGCAATCAAATTTCCGGCAGCCAGACCAACGTGGAAGCCGCCCTGGATTTTCGCGGCCAGATGGAGCGCAAGGCCGAGGCCCTGCGCGGCGTGCTCACCCCGGACCAGTTCACCGCCTACCAGAAATGGCAGGAGCAGCAACTGAACCTCCTAGAAACCATGAAACAGGGGATGGGGAAATAGGCGAGTCTATTGCGGGGGCCAAGGTGGAGAAATGCCAGGCACGGGAGTTGTTTGGGCCCGGCAAAATCCCATCGCCGATTCGGTCGGCATATTGGTTTGCACCAACCAGTGGGTATTCATGTCCACAATTGCCATTGGTACAGTCACCCAGGAATTAATGAGCAATTCTGTCCTAACGACCAGATCGTGAGACTGATTTGAGGCATGGGACGTCCTGAAATTGCATCCATCAATTCTGCAACTGCACTCGCGTTAAGCGCTGGATTAGGTGATTCTCACCCGTTCCTCGCCAGTGGAATATAATCATAGCACTCTGTCTAACGGACGGACTATTTGGGCGAGGGTCGGATTACATCGCAAAAAACGAACACCAAAATCCTAAAGTTACACCGTTCACGAAAGACGGAAACCGAACATCAAAGTGATTGCAAATAATTACAACGAATTAGGTTGGATTAGCTGGGATTGTGCGCTAACGGGGCATTACCTTGAAAAAGCAGGCGTCCATCGAGCGTTCCCACCCCTCGTCTTCAGCAATTAATCAACATTGAGTACCTGTCTCGGCCAGAGTTAGGGCATGGCCGTAGTTTTCATTACCCGGCAATCAGGTCTTAAATACTTATTTTTGGGCACTAACAGGGGACTGCGGTTGAATTGTCCGGGTAGCGACGGCGGGAGCGCTTTCCGGGCGCACTAAGACAAAGGTGGGCAAACCCAGGACTCCAAATTCATCAAGCACGGGCTTGATGGCGACATCATCCAATCGGTCGGCCTGGAAGCGCACCACCAGAAAATCATTCAGGCGCTCCCGCACTTTGGCTTTGGGAAACGTATCCAGCTCCATGGCTTCGCAGTTTTTGCACCAACCGGCCCAGAAATCCACAAATACCGGCTGGCCCGTGGACCGCGAAGTGGCCAGCGCGGTGCGCAAGGCGTCGAGACTGGGCCGGCTGTCTCCGGCCAATCGGGAAGTGCCGGTGGCAGGATGAATCAAACCCCATCCCAGCCAGCCGTACCAGAAGGCGAAGGCAAAAATTACCAGCCCAAACGCGTACTTCACCCGAGTCATCCAGCGACCGGGTTTAGGCAGGAAGGAAAGTCCCCCGGCTGCGAACGGCCAGGGCAAGGCCATTCCCAGGCCCAAAACAAACGGATACAGCAACCCCAACAGATTGCCCTGCTGATAACTGGTGGTGGCCAGCAGCAACACGGAAATGACCACGGGGGCCACGCAAGCCCCGGCCAGGAGCGCGGAAACCGCACCCATGATGGCCGCGCTGGCGAAGGCCATGTTGCCGCTTTTTTGCGGGCCGCCGGCCCGTTGAAAGCGGGAAAAATCAATCGCAATCCGGTCAAACATGGCCAGTCCCAGCACCACAAACACGCCGGCAATGGCAAAGTTGAACCAAGGCGAGGCATTGAGAGTGCCGAACTTGGCGCCGGTGAGCACCACGCCCAGGCCCAGACCACCATAGGCCAGCGCCATGCCCAGTCCGTACGCTCCGCCCAAGGCCACGCCCCGCCGCCGGTTACCTCCGTTGACTCCGGCGCCAAGAATGGCGAGGTTGATGGGAATCATTGGCAGCACACAGGGCGTCAGATTCAGTGCCAGCCCGCCCAACAAGATGAGTCCGACGGTGGCCCACACGCCCAAATTGCCGAAGCCGGAAGCGGAGGAACCCGAGACCGCCGAACCATCATTATTATTGAGAAACGCCAAAAACTTGTTCTCACCCAGGAATCCAGTGGCGCGTCCAGTAATTGTAAATCCATTGAGCCAGGCGGAGGCCTCTGCCGGGGCCGCCGTGGGGGTGTCCGGTTCAGTTACCGCCACCACGGTTTGATCGGGATGAATGATCCACTCGCGCTGTTCCGGAAAATAACATTGGGCGTCGTCGCAGCCTTGAAGATTGACGCCCAGCCGGAGGTCGTTGGTAAGAAGAGGCAATGGCACCGTAACGGTAAAATCCTTCAGGTAGGTGCCCACCATCTTGTTTTCATGCGGATCACGTTCCATGGTGGGCGGCGGCAGGTCCGCCTTCACGGCCTGGCCGGCCAATTCCAGGGATAGCCGGTCCGCATACAAATGATTGTGTGGCGGCACCTGGAAATGCAGCAGCAATTGCGGGCCGGAACCTGACGGCCGGATTTCCGGCATAATGCGGATGGGGCTGGCCTCCTGCGCGCCCGCAACCGCAGCTACAAGCAGCAACAATGCGCCAATAAACGGGCTCCCGCGTTGGAGAAAAAACCGGATCATGGCGAACTGGGCCGGGGGGTTTTCAGCAGCAACCCAATTTCCTGGGTGTATTGGTCCGCCGTCTTGCCGCCTTTGAAACCTTGATGGATGCTATGCACCCTGCCCGACCGGTCCAGCAGAAAGGAGGTCGGCATGGTGGGAATTTTCAACTGCTTGGCCAGGCTGAAGGAGCCATCGCGCAAGACTACGAAGGTGACGGGGTGTGCCTTCAGAAAATCCTGCATGTCCTCCTTTTTCTTGTCGAGGTTGATGGCCACTACCACCAACCCCTCTTTGCCATATTGCTGATAGAGCCGTTCCATGACCGGAAAGGATTCCTGGCAGGGACCGCACCAGGAGGCAAAGAAGTCCACCAACACCACTTTGTTGGTCAGGTCCGGCACCGCGCCTTCCAGACCGAAGTTGTTTAAGTTGGGGAACGTTTCGCCCGGCTGGGGCAAGGCCGCGTGCACCAGCGTAACACTGAGCAGCAGCCCGGTCAGGACACCTGCCCAGCGGGAGTTTCTTAATGCAGTTTTCATAATCAGAGATTTGGCTTTGAATCGTTCTGGTTGTCCAGCTCAGGGAAACATCAGCCGGAAAAATTGCCGGGAGTTGGTCGGCGTGTTGGTGAACGACAGCAATCCGGTATCCGTCACCGCATTGGTGGCGATGGAGGTCCAGATTCCGGTAAGATTGGTGGTGGTCTGCACCACATACGTCAGCCCGGTCACGGTGTTGACCGTCCAAAGTAGTCCTCCGGGCCCCAGCTTTGGAGTTATGGTGGGGGGCAAATTCACATCCAGCGGCACGCCGATGCTATTGGTGTATCCAGCCGCATTGGTGATGGCCACGGAATAAGTGC
Source organism: Dongiaceae bacterium (assembly GCA_035492855.1). Classification (GTDB taxonomy): domain Bacteria; phylum Verrucomicrobiota; class Verrucomicrobiia; order Limisphaerales; family JAFMIX01; genus JAFMIX01. Next base: position 15,340 of record DATJIU010000068.1, read on the forward strand.
CGGCATTACCCGGCCCAACGCCAGTCAAGGTGAGCGAACTCGAATTCACCCCGGCGTAAACCGCATTGTTGGTGAGTGCCGTGTTATTCCATAGCCATTGGTAAGTCTTCGGGTCATCCCCCGTGGCTGTCACGGCGAAGGTGGCGTTCTGCCCGGCCAGCACTGCCCGGCCCGAAGGTTGCAACGCGATGATGGGAGGGTTTCCCCCCGCGGCCAGATTCAACAGCGCCGGACTGCTGGTCACCGCGCCCCAATAATTGCTGACCACCACCGTGTACTCGCCCGCGGCAGCGGCGGTGACCGCATGCAACGTGAAGCTTTCCGTGGCTTCCAGTCCGTTGGTAACCTGGGTGGCCAGCAGGTTCGTGCCATTAAAAAACCATTGGAAAGTCAGCGGCGTGTTGGTGCCGTAGGCGTTCAGGCTCGGGGTTATCGGCGGCACGGAAATATTGGTGGCGGTAGCCGTTAGGACCGCATCGCTGCCGCTGCTGACATTGGTGCCGCCAGGCGCCCCGGAGATTTCTGGCGGCAGGCCAAAAGCCCAGTACGAATAATATAACTGCTGGTTCACCACGGTGGTAGCGCCCACCACGCTGTTGAATACCACCCCATATTTGCCGCTCTTGGTTGGCACCACTTGGATGGGCGTCAGTGAAAACGCATTCCCGTTGGTACTGAACGCCGTCACATCCACCGAGTTGAACTGCCATTTGTAGCTGTTGACTCCGGTGGGAACGTTCGTTAGGTAACTGTACATGGTCAACGCCTGTCCTTGCAGCGCGTAATTGGTATAGTTTAAGGCCAGTTGGTTGGTGCCCGGTGTGACCACAATGCTCAGGTAGGCCGGCGCACTGGCCGAGCCGGAGGCATTGGAAGCCACCACGGTGTAAAGCCCCGCATCCGACAGTTGCACCGTAGCAAACTCCAGCGCGGCATTGGTGCCGATCAAGTTGGACGGGATGTTGGGCAAGCCACGGTACCAATAATAATTGGGCGCCGGGTTGCCGGAAGCCCCCGCACTTAACAGGGCGCCAGCCCCCACCTGGGCGGTGACTCCTTCCGGAGGCGAGGTGATCATGGGGGTCACCCCGCCGCCGCCGCCGGTACCAACGACGAGGCTGGTGGATCGGCTGTCGGAATTGCCACTGCCACAAGTCGAACCATCAAATATTCGCAGGGTAAAGGCAAAGGTCCCGGCACTGGTCGGAGTTCCCGTGACCGTGGCGGTGTTGCCCCCGGAATAAACAATCGTCAGCCCGTCAACAAATGTGGTGGAGGCTGCCAGGCAGGTGTTGGAGAACGACATGGAACTGACCGAGCCGGCATGCCCGCCCGAGTAGGTAATGATGCCGACGTATGGCTGGCCGACAACGGCATTGGCCGGGGAAATGGCGATGCTGGACGCCTTGGAGACAGCATCGTAGCCGAACAGGGCCGAGCCCACGGCCGCCCACCGAAACACGATGGCCCAACTCGAAGGGGCCAACATTTCATCCACGGTGACCAGCGCGGAGCGGACCAGGGGCATCAACTGTAGGAACGCTGCCATCATCAAGGACAAGGTTCTTACCAGGTATTTGTTGGTTATTTTCATGATATCTTTAAGGTATGAGTGTCAGTTCAAACTAAGTGCGTCGCGGCGAGTCCCCCTAATTGCAGCCGCAGCCCCCCCCGCCCACGCCCTTGCCGCCGGAAGCCATTTCGCGGGAGAAAAAAATGTGATCCGCCTGCGCTTCGCCAATGGGATCGCGGTCCCCGCGCATCGTATAATCGGCCATGGTGCCCCGCTCCCAGGGTTGTACCGTCTGACACCCGGTGAGCAGCCCGCTACCGAGACCCGCCACAATGAGGCAGAGCATCCGGATGGGTCCAAAATATTTCGGCAATGGCGGGCAAGTTTTCATCAGCGAATGGCGTATTGGTTGAATCCCTTGGTTTGCAACCGGGAACTGTCGGTAATGATGGCGCCTTCCACCCCCGGACAAAAGGCAAGCATGTCCAGCCCGTGTTTCGGGCCCAGAATCACGGCGGCGGTGGAAACGACTCCCGCAAAGGTGCAATGCGGCGATACCACCGAAACGGACAGCACCCCGGTGTTGGCGGGGTAACCGTCCCGGGGATCAATGATGTGGCCGTACCGCCGGCCCTGGTACATGAAATGACGCAAATAGTCGCCGGAAGTGGCCACCGCATGATTGTTCACCATCAATGCGGTCCAGCATTTCCCCGGCGCGCGCGGGTCCTCGAGACCCACACACCAGGGAGTTTTTTGAGGCGATTGGCCATGCACCCGGATGTCCTGGCCAAAATCCACAAGGATGTTGGTCAACCCCTGTTCCCGGCCCATCGTTAGCACTCGGTCCACGGCGTATTCTTTGCCAACCCCCCCCAGGTCGAGCATCATGCCGGGAATTGGCAGAAAAATGCCGCCGGGCCGGCGCTGCACCTTTCGCCAGCCCACCAGTTCACGGGCGGCGTTAATTTCCGCAGGCGACGGAATGACCGGCGGTGCGGCCTTCCAGTTCCACAGGCGCATGAGCGGCAACGCAGTGGGGTCGAACACACCCCGGGTGAAAAACAGCAAGTCCTGGCACAAACTGAAAAGCGCCTCGGTTTCGGCATCAATTTCCACCCAGTGCTCACCGGCGGCGGCATTGATGCGGCTGATCAGGCTGTCCGGCAAAAATCGCGAATACTTCGCTTCAAATGCCGCCACCCAGTTCAAAACATAGTCGGTAAACTGCGCAGCAAATTGCGCGTCGGACGTCTGAAAATGCACCCGGCAATCCGTGCTCATGGCCGTGAACGTCAACCGGTAAAAGTCCGCATCCACGGTGACCTGCGCCGAACGCCGGACCCGTTCGCGCACCTGGGGCAGTGAGCTGTTTTCAGTTAGAACCATATGCGTAGGCCGATGCTTCCGACATTCGCTGCCGGATACGCGCTTTGCGAGGTGACTCCGTCCAACCCCTCTAATTCATAGCGGTAATAGCTGGCATCCAGCGAAACCCACTTGGACACGCGCCAGGTGAGGCTGACGCCGAAGGTAAAGGTTTGCATCTGAGACAGCCGATAATCCGAGGAGTAATAGGTCGGCAACTGCTGGTAATCCGGCACCAGCTCGTAATAAAAGAAGGCCGCGCTTTGCCAAGTATAGCGAAAGGTGGGCGTGACGACCAGGTGCTTGCCGATTTTCTGATGCCAGTCGAGCGTGACGGTGTGCGAGTAGATGTCCCAGGAATCATGGAAGAAGCGGTAGCTCGTTTCCAGGCTGCCGTTCAGCGGATCAAAGAACCGGGTGTAGGCGATGTAAGCCACCTCGCTGCTGCGATGCCGGGGCCGCACCTCCGGCAGCAGCGCCGGGTCGGCAGGGTTGTATTGCAGATAATTGTTCAGGGCCATGACGCCCCGGTAGGGATCCGACAGGTAGCCGGAGTCATTGTTGAAAACAAAATTGAAGGTCAGATAGGAGTTCGGACTGAGCAACTGAGTCAGCCCCACCAGAAAGTTGTCCGTCGTTTTATCCTCCCAGACAAATTTGTCATCGCGAACGCTGTCTGAGTTGTGGGCGTAGCCGAGATTCAGCGTGGTATTTTTTTCATTCCAACTCAGGGAATAATTTAGCG
>DATJIU010000069.1:0-17725 GCA_035492855.1 Dongiaceae bacterium
TTCGTGCCCGCGCGCAGGTGAATGCCGGCGATGTCGTTCACCGGAAAATCCGGGAGCAACTTATGCCCGACGCCGGGGCGGGCGGCGTCCCAGGCCGCGCGTTGTTTGCTCTGGCGGAACAGGGCCAGGCCGCCCAGCACCACCACCAAAACCAGCATCAGGATCAGTTGTTTGCGATTCATTTCGCCGAAGTCCGTTTCCGTTGACGCCACGCCAGCAGCACGCCAAAGAGAGTCACCACCACCGGCATGGCGGCGATGTTGAGCCATTCAATCCGGTTCTGCATGGCAACCACCTCGCGCCGCAAATCCTTCTGCACCTGCTTGAGCTGCCGCGCCACCTCCACCTCCTGCTTCCGGAGTTTTTCAATTTCGGTGCGCTGTTCCGGCGAGAGGATATAACGCTCGTCCGTGCTCTTGTTCTGTTGCAACTCGCGCAGCCGCTGTTCCGTGTCGGCCTGGCTCTGCTGGAGGTCCTTGATCTTGCTGTCAAATTTCGCCTGGGCCGCGGCCTCCATCTCCTTGACCCGGGTGAATGGCCGGTTGAGCACCGCGCGGCTGCGCACGGTGATGAGGTTGTCGTCGCCCGCCAGTTGTTCCACCACGTTCTGCGCAAAATTCAGATTGGCATTCATGGCCATGGCCATGTTCCCGAAGGGACTCTGGATGCGGCGCAGGGCAAAATTGTCGTACAGCAAATCAGCATCACCCACGAGCACCACCACGTTGGTCTGCGCGCTTTCCTTCAACTCCGGCGCAGCGGGCGCGGCGTTGGTGCCGTCTGCTCCTTCCGCCTTGGGTTGACCGTCGGGGAAGGCCGTTTTAAACTTGCCGGTCAGTTTCACCGCCAAGGCATATTCCACTCCCGAAGGTTTGAAGTCCGTGAGAATGGATTCGCCGGAAAACTTGGCCATAGTGGCGTCGGTGAGTTCGGAATCCTTGGTGCTGTGCAGCAGTACCGTCTCAGTTAGCCCCGCCGCGGGCTTGCCCGTAAACGCGCCCACAAACGGCAGCCAGAGGTTGTCGAGTTCACTGGTGGTGATGTCGTTGGTGTTGATGCCTTCCGGCGTGACGGAAAGGAATGCGGGCGCCTCCTGCGTGGTGCCATCGCCGCGGTTCAATTCCATTTTGAAATTGCGGTCCGCCACTACCTGGCTTTCGGAGAATTGCAGTCCCCAGGCGGCGAATAATTTAGGCAGGCTCGAAGCCGAGGAGGACATGCCGCCCATCATGGGATTCTGGCGGCTGGTATCGGCGAGGCACTGCGGGTCTACAAAGGCAATGAGCTTGCCGCCGCGCAACACAAACTGATCAATCGCATACTGGGCGCCCTCGCTGATGCCGGCGGGATGCACCACCAGCAGCACCTTGATGTCCGGATCAATCGTCTCGGCGGCCAGCGGCACCTCGCGCACGTCAAAATCGCCTTTCAGTTCGCTGAAGATGGCCCACGGCGGCGTTCCTTGCTGGCCCATTTGCATCATCATCGGGTTGCTTTGCGAACCTGAAAGCGGCAGTGCGCTCATGATGCCGATGACCGGTTTCGTCGGTGTGACCACCCGGGAAATGGCGCGGGACAAATCATATTCCAACAGCCGTTCGCGGCTGGGATCCAGGGTCACGGCCTGCTTGTTATCCAGGCGGCTCACGGCAATGCCGAGGTAAAACTTGTCGCCGGTGTCCAGCATCTGGCCCTCGACGCCGTCGAGACGCGCGGAATCTTCGGCATCGGAATCCGGTTCCGGGTCGAGGCGCTGGAGAATGATTTTGCCGTGCGCGGCCTGGCGATATTCCTCCAGCAAATCATCCACCCGCCGCGCGTAATTTTTCAGGTACACCGTCTCCGGCGTGGGCGTTTCGCCCTGGCTGCAATAGAACCGGATGGTCACGGGCGAGGCCAGTTTGCCCAGGATGGCGCGGGTGCCGGCGGACAGCGTGTAGGCCTTTTCCTTGGTGAGATCAATGCGCTCCTTGACCGAGCCGCCCACCAAATTGAGAGCCACCAGGATGACCGCCATGGCAGCAACGCCCACGGCGGAATAAAGCATGGTTTCCAGTGATTTTCGCTTCATCGCTGCTTCGTAAATTCTCAACCCGCCCGGTGATTGCGCAAGATGACGCTGGTGGTGAACAATGAGAACACCGTCACCGACAGGAAAAACAACACATCCCGGGAATCCAGGATGCCCTTCTCAAACCCTTGAAAATGGGTGATGACACTGCATCCGGCCACGGCATTGACGAGCGTGGGATTGCCCAGCCCGGAAAGAAACCGCACCACCGGCGCAAAGCCCGCGAGAATCAGGAACAGGCACACCACCACGGAGATGATAAAGCTCACCACCTGCGTGCGCGTCAGCGCCGAGGTGGCGCAACTGATGGCCAGGTACGCGCCGGCCATCAGCCAACTGCCGATGTAGCCGCAGAGGATTACGCCGTTGTCCGGGGCGCCGAGATAATTCACGGTGATAACCATGGGAAAGGTCAACGCCAGCGCGAGCCCGAGAAACAGCCACGAGGCGAGGAATTTTCCCACGATAGCCTGCCAGGTGGTAATGGGCATGGTCAGCAACAGTTCAATGGTGCCGGTGCGCCGTTCTTCCGACCACAGCCGCATCCCCACCGCGGGCACCAGGAAGAGGTAGAACCAAGGATGCCAGTCGAAAAACGGATGCACGAGCGAGGCTTCGCCCGCGTCAAAAAAGCGCCCCACCATGAAGGTGAAGAAGCCGCAGAGCAGCAGAAAAATAACGATGAACACGTACGCCAGTGGCGAGGTGAAATAGGCCGCCAACTCCCGCCGGGTAATGGTCTTGATGTTGCTCCAGGCACTCACTTGGCCGCCTCCTTCAGGGTGTCCGGCAGGGTGATGCGCCGGAAAACTTCATCGAGCCGGCCTTCCTCGGTGTGCAATTGTTCCAGCCGCCAGCCCTGGACTGATTCCGCTACCGCCCGCGCCAGTTCGCCATCGCTGACGCCGCCGGCCTTGGGAAAAGCGCGCACCGTGACGCGGTTGTTTTTTTCCTCCAGCAGTTCCACCCGCCGCACCAAGGGCAACGCGCCGATTTTGGCGCTCACGGTGCCGGCTGCCACGTCACGCACGCGCAGGGTTACCGCGCCGGCCAGTTCGGATTTCTGGCGCAGCTCCCGGCTGGTGCCGTTGGCCACCACCTTGCCGCGGTCAATGATGATCACCCGCGAACACACGGCGTCCACCTCCTCCAGAATGTGCGTGGAAAAAATAATCGCCTTCTTCTCGCCCATGCTGCGGATGAGATTGCGCACCTCGTGCTTCTGGTTGGGATCCAGGCCGTCAGTGGGCTCGTCGAGCACCAGCACGTCGGGATCATGAATGATGGATTGTGCGAAACAGGTGCGGTGCCGGTAGCCCTTGGAAAGGGTTTCCACGCTTTGATGCCGCACGGATTCCAGGAAGCACATCTCTACCGCGCGCTGCACCGCCCGGGTCTTAGCCGCACCGCGCAGACCGCGGATTTCAGCGGTAAAATTGAGAAAGCCCGCCACCGTCATGTCCGTGTAGGCGGGGGCGTTTTCGGGCAGGTAGCCGATGAGTTTTTTGGCGGCAATGGGATTCCGGACGACATCAAAACCGCCCACGGTAATGCGGCCATCGGATGGCGGAATGAAGCCGGTGATCATGCGCATGGTGGTGGATTTTCCCGCCCCGTTGGGCCCCAGGAAACCCAGCACCTCGCCACGCTCCACACTAAACGAAATGCCGTCCACGGCGCATTTCGTCCCGAAAAATTTTGTCAAATTATCAACCCGAATCATGCCTTCCGCCGGGATTGAAAGATGCCCGGACTCATGAAAGGTTGGACAACGAAATGCGGAAATGTTCAAAAAATTTCCGGCGCCGTTCGAAAAAATTATTTTCCCGCCGCCACCATTTCCGCAACCAGCTCGTCGCTGGTCCACTTGTTGCCGGGGATGATTTTCCGGATATGGCCCGTGGCATCCACCACCACGGTGCGGAGATTGTGGTTTATGGGCGCGGTGGCATCCGGCCGCCAAAATTGCACGCCAAACTGTTCGGTGATGGCATAGATGTCCACCAGCGCACCGGTCAGAAAACTCCATTGTCGGGGATCGTATGCAAACGCGCCCGCGTAGACTTTGAGCTGTGCAGGGGTGTCATATTCCGGATCAAACGAAATGGAGAAGAAATGCCACTGCCGGGGCGCATCGGGCTGCTCCTTCAGTTTGGCGGCGGCATCCATGAACCCGCGGGACATTTGCGGACAGTAGGTGGGATACGGGCAACGCGTGAAAATAAAGGTGAGCGCCAGCACTTGGCCGCGATATTGCCCCAGATGCACCGGCGCGCCCAGTTCGTTGGTGAAATGGTAATCCGGCAGCAGGTCCCCCACCGCCAGCGGCTCCACATCCCGCACAATATGCAACGACGGCGGCAGTTGGCCCGTGGGCGTTGGCAGCGGCGCCGCCCCCACCTTCTTTACGTGCTGCATCCAGCCCTCTTTCTCGCCCACCACCAACTGAAAGGTCACCGCATCGCCCACCTGCAATCCGGCAAGCTCGTTGGTATCGCGCACATCGAACGACATCGTCATGGCCGGCATGTAACCGGGAACGGCCTCGTGCTGGATAACCGCGGACCGGCCGTCAGCCGGCAGTTCGCGCACCACGCCGCGCGCCTGGTACACCTGCAAAAATGGCCCGGTGCTGGCGGATTTGAAGTCAGGCGACTTGGACTCCGTTTTACATCCGGCCAAACCCAACACCAGTAACGCCAGTCCCAAGGGAATGATTTGCGATAATTTGCGCATATCTCGGTATGACCATTGTTGGGCGGAATGTCCGGATTTGGCAAGCCCTGGCAAACCACTTTCTCTCCATCCCTCAGCATCTCTACGGCAACTCGATCTTTGTTTCTTGGTTCCTTGGTGGTTTATCATGCCCCGGCAAGCCACGCCTTCGGGGTTCACTATTTCCCGGCGCCCGCGTACACTCTTCGCGATGTCCGATACTTTGGTCGTCAATGAAATCTATGTGAGCCTGCAAGGCGAAAGCACCTTTGCGGGATTGCCGTGTATTTTTATCCGGCTCACCGCGTGCGATCTGCGGTGCTCCTATTGCGACACCGCCTACGCCTTCACCGAGGGCAAAAAAATATCGCTGCCTGACACTCTCGCCGAAGTCCAGCGGCTGGCGTCACCTTATGCGAAAACTCCCGGACTGCCCTTGGTGGAGCTTACGGGCGGCGAACCGTTGCTCCAAAAGAACGCGCTGCCCCTGATGCAGCAACTGTGCGACGCTGGTTTCACCGTTCTCCTCGAAACCAGCGGCGCGCATGACATCGCCGCCGTGGATCCGCGCGTGCGGCGTATTGTGGACCTGAAATGCCCCGCCAGCGGCGAAGTAGCGCGTAACCGTTGGGCCAACCTGCCCCATCTCAAGGCCACCGACGAAATCAAGTTCGTCATCGGCACGGCAGAAGACTACGAGTGGGCCAAGGAGCAAATTACGACACACCAACTCGCCAAGGTTTGCCCGTTATTGATGTCCTGGGTGCATCCATTGACGCCGGAGCAACAACATCCCGCGCTGAAACGCGTCCCCACGGGACAGACGCCACTGACACGCCAGGCCTTGGTGGAACGTATCGTGGCCGATGCGTTGCCGGTGCGCTTCCAAGCCCAACTGCACAAAATCATCTGGCCGCCGGAACAGCGTGGCGTTTAAAAATGAAACCGCGCCCTTCCCGCACCCAAGCCACCCTCACGCTGCTCCGGCAGTACGAATCGCGCAACATCCTGTTCACCGAACCGGATGGCTCGTGGCCCATCGTCTGGGAGCGCGCGCGCGGGGTTCACGTGTGGGATGCCGCCGGCAAAAAATATCTCGATCTCACCGCCGCCTTCGGCGTGGCCGCCGCCGGGCACGCCAACCCCCGGGTGGTCCGCGCCGGCCAGCGGCAGATGGCCACGTTGCTGCACGCCATGGGCGACGTGCATCCCCACGCGCGCAAAGCCGAGCTGGCCCGCGAACTGAGCCGGCTCACCTTTGAACGCTGGTCACGCCGGCACCGAATTACCGGCAAGGTCATCTTCAGCAACTCCGGTTTCGAAGCCGTGGAGTCCGCGTTGAAAACCGCCCGGCTGGCCACGGGGCGCCGCGGCATCATTGCATTTCAGGGCGCGTATCACGGGCTCGGCTACGGCGCGCTCAACGCCACGCACCGCGCACATTTTCGCGGCCCGTTCCGCAACCAACTGCGACAGTTCGGACACTTCCTCCCTTTTCCGATGGCCAGCGCAAACAGCGCAGCGCAATTGCAGCAATTGAAGACGGCGGCGGAAAAAATCTTCAAGCGCGAACGCATCGGCGCCATTCTCGTGGAACCCATCCAAGCCCGCGGCGGTTGCAACGTGCCGCCACCAGAATTTCTCCCGCTGCTCCGCCGGCAGTGTGAGGCGCACGGGGCGCTGCTGATTCTCGACGAAATTTACACCGGGTTCGGCCGCACCGGAAAATGGTTCGCCTGCGAACACTCCGGCGTCATCCCTGACCTCATCTGCCTCGGCAAGGCCCTGACCGGCGGCTTTCCGCTCTCGGCCTGCGTGGGGCGGGCGGATGTGATGGACGCCGCCTGGCCGGCATCGAACGGCGAGGCCATTCACACCAGCACGTTCCTCGGTCATCCGGTTGGCTGCGCCATGGCGCTGGCGCAAATCAGCGAAATTCACCGGCAAAAGCTGGTGGCGCGCAGCGCCCGGCTGGGGGAACGGTTGCTCGCCGAGTTGTCCAAAATCCAAAGCCCAAAGTCCACGGTCATTTGCCGGGTCCGCGGGACGGGCTTGATGGTGGGACTGGAACTCACGCTGCCCGATGGCCGACCCGCCACGCAAATCGCACTGGAGGTCATCAAGACTTTGTTGCATCGCGGCTTTATTTTGTTGCCGGAAGGCGAGCACAGCCACGTTATCAGCTTCACCCCGCCACTGACCATCACCGCCGCCCAGTTGCGCCACGCCGTCGCCGCACTGAGAAGGGTGCTTAACCACGAATGAACACAAATGAGCACGAATTTACGAAACCAGCGGCCCCTCCGACTCAAATACCTGCTCCAAGAAAAATGGCTGCTTCGCTTTGTTTTCCATTAGTGTTCCTTCGTGTCTATTCGTGGTTGAAATTTTCCCCTGATGAACCTCTCTGAAATGCGCGAATTGCTGGCGGCGCGGCAGCTTCAACTGACCAAGTCGCTCGGCCAGAATTTTCTGCACGATGGCAACCAGCTAAGGCGCATTGTCACCGCCGCGGAACTGACTGTCACTGACCGCGTGCTGGAGATCGGGCCGGGACTCGGTCCGCTTACGGAGTTGTTACTGGTGCAGGCGGGCGCGGTGCTGGCCATCGAGAAAGACGGTCGGCTGGTGGAGTTTTTGCGGGAACGATTTGCTGCCGACAAATTGCAGTTGCTACATGCCGACGCGCTGGATTATCTGCGCCAGGAAGCCCGCGACTGGAGCGGCTGGAAGCTGGTGGCCAACCTGCCCTACTCCGTGGCGTCCCCGCTGCTGGTGGACCTGGCCCAGTCACCGCAACGGCCGGAACGGATGGTGGTCACGCTGCAACTGGAGGTAGCCAAGCGGCTCATGGCCACCCCGGCGGACGACGACTACGGCGTGCTGACCCTGCTGCTGCAATTGCGCTACGAGCCGCTGGAATGGTTCAAGATTCCCGCCGCCTGCTTTTTCCCCGCACCCGATGTGGACTCGGCCTGTGTGGTTTTGCGCCGCCGCGCCTCTCCGCTGTTGCCCGAAGCCTGGCATGCCACGTTTGAACAGATCGTGAAACGCGGCTTCTCGCAACGGCGCAAGATGATGTTTAAACTGTTGAAACAGGACTGGCCGGCGGAGAAACTGGAAGCCGCCTTCGCCGCCCTAAATATCTCCCCGCAGGAACGCGCGGAGCGATTGAGTCTGGAACAGTTTGCCGAGCTGACCCGATTGCTTACCGCTTGAACTCCGCGCGCATCAAGATTCTGTTTATCTGCAGCCGCAACCGCCGCCGCAGCCTCACGGCCGAAACCATCTTCCAATCCGAACCGGCCTGGGAGGTACGCTCCGCGGGCACGGAAGACGGCGCGCGCATCAAAGTCACCGCCGGCCACCTCGGCTGGGCCGATGTCATTGTGGTGATGGAAAAAAAACACAAGGAACGCCTGCAGCAGAAATATCCCGAAGCCCTGACCGGAAAGACCTGCCGGTGTCTGTTCATCCCGGACGATTACGAATTCATGGACGGCGAACTGGTGGAACGACTCCGCACGAAGATGCGTGAACTTTTCCCCTATATCTCCTAATCTGACCTCCATTTATGGCTGACGAAATTTTTGATGTGGTCAACGAACGCGACGAAGTCATCGGACAGGCGCCGCGCCAGGAGGTGCATGCCCGGGGGCTGTGGCATCGCGCGGTGCATGTGCTGGTCTTCAATGCGCGGGGGGAAATTTTTCTGCAAAAGCGATCCATGCTCAAGGACACGGCCAAAGGCAAATGGGATTCCTCCTCATCCGGGCACGTGGACAGCGGCGAGGAGTACGATGCCACGGCGGTGCGCGAGTTGCACGAGGAAATCGGGCTGGTGGTCCCCGCCCCGCCGCAGCGGCTGTTCAAGGTGGACGCGAGCGCGGAGACCGGCTGGGAATTTTGCTGGGTGTACCGCTGCGAAAGCGAAGGGCCCTTCACCCTGCATCCCGAGGAAATCGAGACCGGTGCCTGGTTCACCCCGGAGGAGGTAACCCGCTGGGTGGCCGAGCGCCCGCGCGATTTCGCCCGCGCCTTTGTTTTGATTTGGAACCGCTTCCAAGCCGCCAGCTTCCGGTCCTAGCAGCCCTTCCCTCACCGCCACCCCGGGGGCACGATTTTGAGCCGGAATGGCTCATTTGTAATAATTTGGTGTCTTTGTTCGATTCCCGTTTCACGCCTTTACCTTCTGCCGGTTATGCAGTAACTATTTCACCATGAATGACGCTAAGAACTTTCTGGTGCCGATGGTGGTGGAGCAGACGGGCCGTGGGGAACGCGGTTATGACATTTATTCCCGGCTGCTGGTGGACCGCATTGTGTTCCTCGGCACGCCGGTGGACGACATGGTGGCCAACCTCATCATCGCCCAGTTGCTGTTTCTCCAGATGAGCGATCCCAAGAAGGACGTGCATTTTTACATCAATTCCCCGGGCGGCAGCGTCACGGCGGGACTGGCCATTTACGACACCATCCAGTTCCTGACCTGCGATGTGAACACCTACTGCATCGGTCAGGCCGCGAGCATGGGCGCCGTGCTGCTCTGCGCCGGCACCAAGGGCAAGCGCTACTCGCTGCCCAATTCCAACATCATGATCCATCAGGTGCTCGGCGGGGCGGAAGGCCAGGCCAGCGACGTGGAAATCCGCGTGCGCCACATGCTCAAGCTCAAGCAGACCCTCAACGGCATCATCGCCAAGCATACCGGCAAGCCCATAGAACAGGTGGAAAAGGATTGCGACCGCGACAACTTCATGACCGCCGCCGAGGCCAAGAGCTACGGCCTGGTGGACCAGGTGGTGGAATCGCGCAAGCAGATTCCCACCCTCGCGGACAAGAGCTCGGTGGTGCCCTGAGTCGCCCGATAACCCAGCATTGCCATGGCCCGACCCAATAATCTGACGATGTGCAGCTTCTGTGGGAAATCCCACGCGGAGGTGCGCAAGCTCATTGCCGGGCCGGGCGTGTACATCTGCGACAACTGCGTCATCCTCTGCAAAAACGTCCTCGACAAGGAACTGCTCGCCGAGACCAAAAAGCCCGCACCCCGGCTGGGCGTGCCCAAACCCGCTGAGATCAAGCGCCGGCTGGACGCGGCTTGCATCGGCCAGGACCATGCCAAGAAGACCCTCGCCGTGGCGGTGCACAATCACTACAAGCGGATTTTGCAACATCCGGAGGAAACTGAGGCCGGAACCGAAAGCCCGGCGGCTTCCTCCCGGCTGGACCGGCATCACGAGGTGGAGATTGAGAAGAGCAATATCCTGATGATCGGGCCGACCGGCTCCGGCAAAACGCTGCTAGCCCGCACGCTCGCGCAAATCCTGGATGTGCCCTTTGCCATTGCCGACGCCACCTCGCTCACCGAGGCCGGCTACGTGGGCGAGGATGTGGAGAACATCATCCTGCGGCTGCTGCAAAATGCGGATTACGACGTCAAACGCGCCCAGCGCGGCATCATCTACGTGGATGAAATCGACAAGATTGCGCGCAAGACCGAGAACGTGTCCATCACCCGCGACGTTTCCGGCGAAGGCGTGCAGCAGGGTTTATTGAAAATTCTGGAAGGCACCGTGTGCAGCGTTCCCCCGCAGGGCGGGCGCAAGCATCCCCAACAGGAATACATCCGCGTGGACACCTCCAACATCCTGTTCATTTGCGGCGGGGCGTTTGTGGGCCTGGAAAAAATTGTCCAGCGCCGGCTGGGCAAGAACGTGATGGGCTTTGGCGCCATCACCGAGGCCAGCTCCGCCGCCGCCGTGGCGCGCCATGAACTCCTCGAACGCGTGGAACCGGAAGACCTCCTGGGCTTCGGTTTCATTCCCGAATTTGTCGGCCGCCTGCCCATGGTAACCGTGCTGGCGGAGCTCACCGAGGCCCAACTGGTGGCCGTACTGGCCGAAACCAAGAATGCCCTGACCAAGCAGTTCGCCAAGCTCATGGCCATGGAAGGGGTGGAACTGGAATTTACGCCCAACGCCCTGCGGGAACTCGCCGCCCAGGCGCTCAAGAAGGGCACCGGCGTGCGCGCCCTGCGCAGCCTGCTGGAAAAAGTCATGCTCGACGTCATGTACGACGCCCCCAGCACCGGCGACATCATGACCGTCAAGGTCAACCGCGCCGTCATCCGCGGGGACGCCCAGCCACTCATCCGCCGCAAGCAGAACGCCGAGGCCGCGTAGTCCCGGCGGCCCAAAAGGGGCGGCGCCGGAAGCCCGCGGGAACGCGGGTAAGAATTTTTGACCGCTTGACATTTTTTTCCTTGAACCCGCCGGTTATTCCGCGTGTTCTGTGAGCCAGCCGCATGAACGTACCGTCCGCCAAATCCATCACCTCGGGCTCGTTTCTCACCGAAAGTCCGTTGCGCGACCTGGAAGCCATCGTTCGCTCCCGGACGCCGCTGATCGCCGTGGAAAGCAACGAGGAGCCGCAAATTGTCCGGCTGGTGCGGGAAATCGGCCGCAAACTGCAAGTCAAGGCCTTTCGCTGGACCGTCACCGAGGGCTTGCAGGCTTTTGACGTCTGCGACCAGCCGCGGGAATCGGTGTTCAAGTCCAACGAGGTGCTCACCTATATCAAATCCGGCGTCACCCATTGTCTGTTTGTGCTGCTGGACTTTCATCCTTATTTGCAGGACGCCGTGCATGTGCGCCAGCTCAAGGACATCGCGTTGACCTACAATCAGCATTATTCCACGGTCGTGCTGGTAGGTTGCGCGCTGCAGGTGCCGGAGGAGCTGCGGCCCTTCACCGCATCTTTCCGGCTGCCTCTGCCCAGCCTGGGCGAATTGCGCGCCATTGTGCTGGATGTCGCCGCCGACTGGGGCGCCGAAAATGGCCGGCGCGACGTGGAGACCACCAACAAGGCGCTCGACCTGCTGGTGCGCAATCTCACCGGGCTCACCGCCACCGACGCCCGGCGTCTGGCCCGCAAGGTCATTGACAACGACGGCGCGATAACTGAATCCGACATTCCCGAAGTCATGCGCGCCAAGTACGAACTGCTGGGCCGGGACACCGTGCTGTCGTTTGAATATGAGACCGCCCAGTTTTCCGAGATTGGCGGCATGCGCCGGCTCCGGCAATGGCTGGAGGTCCGCAAAAGTTTTTTCCTGAGCGAAACCACTGCGCCGCTGGACCCGCCGCGGGGCGTGCTGCTGCTGGGCGTGCAAGGCTGCGGCAAAAGTCTCGCCGCCAAGGCCGCCGCCGGCATCCTCGGCGTGCCGCTGCTGCGGCTCGATTTCGGAGTGCTCTACAACAAATACTACGGCGAAACCGAACGCAACCTCCGCAAGGCGCTGGAGACCGCCGAGGTGATGTCGCCCTGCGTGCTGTGGATGGACGAAATCGAGAAGGGCGTGGCCGTGCAGGATGACGACGACGGGCTGTCGCGCCGGGTGCTGGGCACTTTCCTCACCTGGATGTCCGAACGCCGCAAACCGGTTTTTATTGTCGCCACCGCCAATGACATCATGCGGCTGCCGCCGGAACTGGTGCGCAAGGGCCGGTTTGATGAAATCTTTTTTGTGGACCTGCCGTCTGCCGAAAACCGGCGCGAAATCTTTTCCATTCACCTGGAAAAACGCGGCTTGAAACCCGCGGACTTTGATCTGGAAAAACTGGTAGCCACGACGGAAGGATTCTCCGGCTCGGAGATTGAACAGGCCATTGTCTCGGCCATGTACACCGCCCACGCGCAGGGTCATCCGCTCAACCAGGAAAACCTGCTGGCGGAACTGGAGCAAACCCGGCCGTTGTCCGTGGTGATGGCGGAAAAGGTGGAAGCCACCCGCGAATGGGCCGCCAGCCGCACCGTGCCCTGCGACTGAGTCGCAGCCACTACACCCCGATATCCTCGTTCCACAATTCCGGGCGGACGGCGATGAAATCGCGCATAAGCCGGATACATGCGGGATCATTCAACACTTCCACCGACACGCCTTGCGAACGGACATAAGCTTCCGGGCCCTGGAAGGTGACGTTTTCCCCCACCACAATCCGGGGAATTTTGTAGAGCAAGGCCGCCCCGCTGCACATGGGACACGGCGACAGCGTGGAATAAAGGGTACAGCGTTGGTACACCGCCGCCGGCAGCCGCCCGGCATTTTCCAGGCAGTTCATCTCGGCATGGTGAATGACACTGCCCTGCTGCACGCGCTGGTTATGGCCGCGGCCAATGATTTTGCCGTCCAACACCAGCACCGAGCCGATGGGGATGCCCCCGGTGGCCCGGCCCTTTTGGGCCTCTTCAATGGCGGCTTGCAGGAAGGGATCCATAAATTATTTTCCGCCGCCCGCGCGCGACCACTGTTAAACTGCCGCGGCAATGGCCGCGCCCATCTCGCGCGTGCCCACCTTGCGGGCGTTCGCTTCGCTGGCGCTGAAAATGTCGCCGGTCCGGTGGCCGGCATTGATGGCCTGGGTAACCGCGCCTTCAATGGCCGCCGCCGCCTCATTCAACCCAAAGCTGTACCGCAACATCAGTGCTGCCGACAGGATCTGGGCGATGGGGTTGGCCAGGTCTTTGCCCGCGATGTCCGGCGCGGTGCCGCCGGCGGGTTCGTAAAAGCCAAAGGTATTGCCGCCGCTCGTGGCGCCCAGGCTGGCGCTGGGCAGCATGCCGAGCGATCCGGCCAGGGCCGCGGCTTCATCGCTGAGAATGTCGCCAAACATGTTCTCGCACAGCAGCACGTCAAATTGCGTGGGCCGGAGCATGAGCTGCATGGATCCGTTGTCCACGAACATGTGTTCCAACGCGACGTCAGGATAGTTTTTGCCGACGCGGGTGACGACCTCGCGCCACAGGATGCCGTTTTCCAGGACGTTCGCCTTGTCAATGCTCGTGAGTTTTTTGCGACGCAGTTGCGCGGCCTTGAAGGCCACATGCGCGATGCGGTCGATCTCCGGCGTGGTGTACACCATCGTGTCGATCGCGCGGGCATTGCCGCCGCCGAGATCCTCGGTCTTTTTGGGCTGGCCAAAATACATGCCGCCGGTCAGTTCGCGCACGACCAAAATGTCAATGCCGTCGCCCTGGCGTTCCGGGCGCAGCGGGCAGGCATGGGCCAGCGCCTTGGGCAACCGCACCGGGCGCAGGTTGGCGAACAGGCCAAATTCCTTGCGGATGCGCAACAGCGCGGCGCGCTCGGGCCGTTCCTCCTTCGGAATCGTCGGGTCGCGGTCAGGCAGGCCGACAGAACCGAACAGGATGGCATCCGACTCTTTGCAGAGGGCCAGGGTGGCGTCCGGGAGGGCCTTGCCGGCGACATCAATGCCCGCCCACCCCACGGGCGCTGCGGTGATTTCGAGCTGAAATCCAAATTTTTTCTCCGTGGCGCGCAGGACCTGGATCGCCTCGCGCATGACTTCCGGGCCGATGCCATCGCCGGCCAACGCTGCAATGTTGAATTTTTTCATGAGTAATCCGCCCTCCGGCCGCGGGCCGCAGGAACGGAAATGCTATCCGGTTGCCGCCCGGTGACAACGAAATTTCCGCCGGAATTCAGCGTCCGAGGGAAAGCACCTGGCGGACCTTGAGCGCGAGTTCGCGGCTGGTGAACGGCTTTTGCAGGTACGACGTGCCGTTGCGCTCACTGCTGGGGAACACATAGCCGCTGGTGCAGAGGATGCGGGTTTCGGGCGAGAGCAACCGCGCCTGCTCCACCAGTTCCCGGCCGCTCATGCCGGGCATGACCAGATCCGTGATGAGCAAAGTTATGACGGGGTCGGCATCGGCCAGAATCTCCAGCGCCCGGTGGCCGCTGTTGGCCGTGAGCACGGTGTAACCAAAAGAGGAAAGTACCGCCTGCCCCATGGTCAGCATCAGGTCCTCATCATCCACCATCAGGATGGTTTCGTTGCCGCGCAGTTCGGCGGGGTCGAGGCCATTTTCCTGGATGAACTTGTTCTCGGCCGGCAAATACACGCGCACCGAAGTGCCCACCCCCGGCTGGCTGGACACCGCCACACCCCCGCCGTGGTTGGTGACCACCCCGTACACCCAGGCCAGCCCCAGCCCGCGATGTTCCGGAGCTTTTTTGGTGGTGAAAAACGGCTCGAAAATCCGCGGCAAAATGTCCGACTCGATCCCGCAGCCCGTGTCGGTAATTTCGGCGCAGATATAGCTGCCGGCGGCGAGCTGCACATTGCGGTCCTGCGTGGGGGCGGTGAGGTCCAGGTTGCGCGACTGCACGGTGATGCGCCCGTGCGGCCCCAGCGCCTGCACGGCGTTTTCCATGATCTTGACGAACACCTGCTGCAGCTTGGCCTCGTCAAACTTGGCCGTGTAAAGCTTGCGGGCCAGTTGCAACTGCCAGATCTTCCGGTCCGGCGCGGAATTCTGAAACAGCTCGGTCACCCGCTGGAGGAGCAGATTGAGGTTGCCCGAATTCTGGCTGCGCGGCTCCCGATCCTGCCGGCTGAACGTGGCCAGGTCGCTGGCGATTTCCGCGGCCTTGGCGGCGGATTTTTCCACCTCCATGAGCGATTGCCGCCATTTGTGGTCCGGCTCCATCTGGCCCAGGACCAGCGAAGTGTGGCCGAGAATGCTGGTGAGCGCGTTGTTGAAGTCCAGCGCCATGGTGCGGGCCAGTTGCAGGGCGCATTCCAGCTTTTGCTTGTGCACCAGGGCGGTGTCCGAGCCGGATTTATGCACCTCAATCACCGGAGGCGCCGCCGGGGCGGCGGGCGGGAGGTTTTTCACCTCGGCCATGGGCGGCGGCAGGAGTTGCAGCACAAAGAGCTCCCGGCCCTCGTGGGTGAACCGGCAGAGCGCCACCTGAAAGGCCGCCGGGGTCCCCGCGCGAGTCCGAAACCGCACCAGCGTGGGTTTCAACGCCACCGTCTTCCAGTCGCCCAGGAAAAAATTGGCCGGCTGCGGGTTCTCCGGCGACCAGAAGTCGGCCAAAGCCACATTGCCCGCCGTCAGACCGGCCCCGAACACATCCTCCGCCGCCACATTCCCGTGACGTATCCTGGCTTCTGCATCCAACAGCAACACCGGCCACGTGGCGGCGTTTAAGATGAAACCCAATTCAGACATCGCTCCAGCTAGATTAACAATTACTCCTCAATCAAAAAGACAAATTCATTGAGCCACAGACGCCCTCCCCCAAAAAAACGCCGGCGGCAGTTCTTTGACCGGAAACCCCGGATTCGGTTCAGCGGGCTCTCCCGGCGGCGGCCCTCAACTTACTTTTCCTGATTTTGGCCATAGATGGCGGCGAATTTACGCAACATTAACGCCGCCTGCGGCCGAACCCGCCGGGCCGTCTCCAAAACTTCCGTATGCGACAGCGCCGTCCCGCTCCGGCCCGCCGCCAGATTGGTGATGCATGAGACCGCCGCCACATTCAACCCGCATTGTCGGGCCACAATGACCTCCGGCACCGTACTCATGCCCACCGCATCCGCCCCCAGCCGGGCAAAGGCCCGAATCTCCGCCGGCGTCTCAAAACTCGGCCCGCTCACCGCCAGGTAAACGCCCTGATGCAGCGTAATCCGCGCCAGCCGGGCCGCCCGCTGCAACCATTGGCCCAGCCGGACGTCATACGCGGTGGTCATATCCACAAAGCGCTGCCGGCCGGCGGGTTGCGGGCCGCGCAAAGGGTTAAATCCCATCATATTAATGTGGTCCGTCACCCGCATGAATGACCCGGCGCGCAACTGGCGGTTGATCCCCCCGGCGGCGTTGGTCAGGAGCAAGTCGCGGATGCCATACTCGGCCAGAATCCGGATGGGCCGGGTGATGGTTTCCGGGGAATGGCCTTCGTAATAATGCGCCCGCCCGCTCAATATTAATATCGGCACACCCGCCAGCCGGCCCAAGCACAGTTTTCCCGCATGGCCCGGCACGCCCACCAGGGGAAAACCGGGCAGTTGGGCATAGGGAATCTCGGCCGCCATTTCCATTTCCCGAACCACATGCTCAAAGCCGCTGCCCAGCACCAGCGCGAGCCGGGGTCGCAAAGCCGAAAGCCGTTTGATTTTGGCCACTGCCGATTTCACGGGCGGATTAAGCCACAGTCAGCCGCCCCGGGGCAAGCCGAGCCGTGTTGGAAATAGGAATCCAAGACTGGGCTGCCGGGGTGCCGAGGGTTGAACTTTTCCCCTCAGGGGAATACCGTTTGGCGATGCCGCGAAAACGTCCCCGGCAGCGGCGCAAATTCAAATACCCACTTCTCTATGAAAGGCACAACTGAGGGACCAAGTCTCCGGCTGGGCTTAATCAACCTAGCGGTTGCTGCCACTGTCATATTGTCTGGTTGCAGCAAACCAAAAGCGGTACTGCCTCCACCGCCGCCGGGCGATTCGCAATTCAGCAAGGGCCAGGTCTGGTCCATCGGGCATTCACCCGAGGATGCCAGCAACATCTCTGCAACAGTGTACTTTGTTGGCAGCAGCACCAATTATGGGCATGTGATTTTCGTGGATGTGCAGGACAAAAAGCGATTCAACAAAAGTCACCATCATTTAATGCCATTTTCGGAAGCGGCTTTACGGCAAAGCACCCGCGAGTTAATTGAAGCAAAGGTGGACCTGCCCGCTGATGAAGTGAAGGAATTCGATAATTTTTATTTCTGGTACCGCGCAAATCTGAACTCTGAACAGATTGAGGAATGCTACACGAAACCGGTGCCAGACATTTTACAGGAGGAAAACGAGCAGGAATTGCAGGCGCAGCGGAAGGCCGAAAAAGAAAACAAGCCCTGGCCCTGGTGGCGATTTTGGGAATGAACTGATCATTGACCCCGGGCAAATTCTTCAGTGGGAGCTTTCCCCTCAACTGCGAGAGGACGCGAATTTCGAATGGTCGCGAATTCACCCAAAGCGTGACGGGCATCGTTTCATAATTCGGAGGGTGGAGCGCCGCGA
This sequence comes from Dongiaceae bacterium, assembly GCA_035492855.1. Lineage (GTDB taxonomy): Bacteria > Verrucomicrobiota > Verrucomicrobiia > Limisphaerales > JAFMIX01 > JAFMIX01. The sequence continues at coordinate 17,662 of DATJIU010000069.1, forward strand.
TTCGGAGCGCGGCTGTGTCGCAGACCAGCCGCAGCGACAACGCCAATACGACGGCATCAACATT
>DATJIU010000070.1:0-40124 GCA_035492855.1 Dongiaceae bacterium
CCGCAGCTTATTTCGCCTGCTCCACCACCAGCATGTCAATGGGTTCGCGACCCGGGACAAATTCCAACCCCATCTGGCTGGCCACAGCCTCCTGAAAGGACATTTTATCGGTTTGCCATTTCAAGTGAATGTCGTATCTCCACTTCAACCCGGTCTGGTTGATTACCGGTTTGTGCATAAAGTCCTCCATCCATGGCAGCAAATCCTCCAGTGAGTGCCGATTGATCGTGGTCTCATACCAGCCATTCCCGCTTTTTGAACTCCAGTTAAAGTTGGTGCTTGCGGTGGGCTTGATGCCCGGTGCATTGGTAGTCACGAGCTTTAACAGGAACACATCCTCAGTACGTTTCTCCCAATGTGCCGTGAGGCCGAATCGGGTCTCCAGCTCCTTTCGTAAATCAGAGTGATAGTCGCGGGGCACGGTGGACAATAAATCAAAGCGGCCTCTGGGCAGGTCATCAGGAAACACGATTCGGGACTGGAAACTGCCGTAGGCTACAGTTACCAAATCCTTCAAGTCCATATTGATGCGCATGGTTTTGGTGTAATAATCATCCCCACTGCCACAACCATACTCAATACTACTGCTGCCCTGGGGAAATTTCGTGGGCTGTAACAGAAACACCGGTGGCAACCGGTCGATTGCTTCGCCATTGAATTGCCAGTTGTTTGGGTCATCCGCCCAGGACAGGCCGGCCGCCGGCAGATGCGGATGCCAATGCCGTTCCATCACCACCGTCGCGGTGCCCGCCGCCAGCAACAGACCGGCGCCGGCCACGGCAATCGTCTTCGCTTTGGTCCAGGCCATAAGTTTCAAAGCTCCTTTGATGAGGGTTAAGGTGGCGCCGCTGGTGGCGGCGCCGTGAGACAACGCCGCAGCCGTGACCGTGGCCGCCAGGACCGCCGGAACCGTAGCCACCGAATGCGCGGCCAGCGCTTCGCCCAGCAGTTGCGGGGTGGATGTGACCCCATGCCGGTGAAAATAGCGCTGCAGTTTGTCCAGCGCCCGGCTCACCCGCTTGCGCGCGGTGTCTTCGCCCAGGCCCAGGGTCCGTCCCACGTCCGCGAGGGATTTATTTTCAAAGAACCGCAGCAGCACGGCCCGGCGGTCGGTTTCGCCCAGCGACGCCAGCGCGGCATCCAGCAACGGCGCCAGCCGTTCCCAGATTTCATCCAAATTGACGGAGGAGGATTCATTTGGCATGGGCAACTCCTGGGCAACGAGGGCCTGGCGCGACGCCTGTTGGGCGGCGGCGCGGATTTGCGCCAGCGCCACAAACCGGGTGGTGCGGAACAGCCAGCCGGGAAGCAGGGTTTGCGGCGCCAGCCGGCCGGCCTTTTGCGCGAGCAACACAAACACCGCCTGCGTCACCTCCTCGGCCATGTGCGGATCGCGCACCTGCCGCAAGGCCGCGGCATGCACCAGGCCGATATGGCGCGCCACGAGCGCCGCAAACGCCGCCTCGGAGCGACGCGTGGCATATTCGCGCAGCAGGGTCAGATCATCCGCTGATTGCATTTATCTATAAATGCGGGTTTTTCCCGAAACCGGACAACATATTTATGCGCCAAACAAAATTCCCTCTCCCTCCGGGCGGTTCTCCGGTACAACAGGCGCATGCAGGTGTTTCTCAATGGCCGGTGGCTGCCGGAAGAACGCGCGGTCGTGTCTGTTTTCGACCGCGGCTTCCTGTATGGCGATGGCCTGTTTGAAGTCGTCCGCGTTTGCAACGGCCGGCCCTTTCGCTGGCAGCAACACTGGGAACGTTTTGAGCGTGGGGTACGGTTGCTGAAACTCACCCCGCCGTATTCTGTCACGGAAACGTTGGCCTTGGCGCACCAACTGATCCGGAAAAATAAAATGCCGGAGGCCCTGCTGCGGGTGACGCTTTCGCGCGGCGTGGGTTTGCGGGGGTATTCCCCGCACGGTGCGGACCGGCCCACTTTTGTACTGAGCCTGCATCCCCTGCCGCCACAATACACGCGACTGCCGCAATGGAAGCTGGTGACCGCCACGCAACGGCTGCCGGACCAGGGGGCGCTGGCGGGATTCAAGACGGCCAACAAGCTGCCGCAAATCCTGGCCCGGGCCGAGGCCGACGCCGCCGGCGCCGACGAGGCGCTGCTGCTGAATGCCGCCGGCCGCGTGGTGGAAGGCACCACCAGCAATTTGTTCTGGCTTCACGGCCAAACGGTGTTCACGCCGCCGCTTGCCGCGGGAATCCTGCCGGGCATCACCCGGACCGTGATGCTGGAAATCTGCCGGAAGCAAAAACTCCCGGTCCGCGAAAAATCGCCGCGCCGGGCGGACCTGCTGGCTGCGGACGGAGTGTTTCTCTCGATGAGCAGTTGGGGCGTGGCCGAGGCGGTGATGTTGGACGGCCGGAAGCTGTCGCGGTCGCCGCTGGTCAGGACTCTGCGCCGCAATTATGACGCTTTGCTGACCGCTGAAACGAAATAGCCGCGGTGGCGGCGGCGGTTATTTCCCGAACAGCGCCTCGTGCATGCCGGGCATGGCCGCGTTGGTCTGCTTATCCCAATACCGGAAGCCGGCGCTCCAGTCCCACATGGCCCAGCCGAGCTGCAATTTTTCCGCCTCGCGCCGGAACGAGGAATAAAAGTTGGCGCGTGATTTCGGGTCCGCCGTGGTGAAGCAGCCGAACTCGCCAACATGGATGGGCCGGCCGTAGTAAGCCGACCAGTCGTGCGCATATTTCAGCTTGTCGGTGAAGGCGACGGGGCTGCTGGGATTTTTGTCCGCAGGCAGGGTGTTATACTCTTCAATCCACTTGGCCACCCACGGATGAATTTTCAAGGCCGGGTCGGGATGCAGCGGCTGGGCGGGCGGCCCGGGGAACTGAATGCCGGTGACCTTGGTGTCATCGCCCGTCCAAGTGGCGCCCTGGTGGGTGAAATAAAACGGATCGTAGCAATGCACCGACACGATGACATTGTCATCCGGCGGCAGCACCAGATTTTTCAATTCGCCGATGTTTCCCCAAATGCCGGGCTCCACAAAAATGGTGCGGTGCGGGTTGGTCTGACGAATGGCGGCAATGCTGCGGGCATACACCGGGTTGACCGCCGCGGTGGTGGCCTTGTCATGCGGTTCATTGTCGAGTTCAAAAGCGAGCTGGGCCGGCGACTTGGCGTAATACGCGGCGACCTGCCGCCAGATGGCCACGAACTCATCCGCATTGCCGGCGGGGTCCTGGTCGAATTCGTTGAAGTGGTGAATATTGATGAGCACCGCGAGCTTGGCAGCCAGCGCGTTGGTGACCACAAAATCCACGCGCGCAAAAATTTCCGGCTTAAGTTTGTAATCCGGCGCGGGCCCGGCGTAATGATGCCAGCCCACCGGCACGCGCACGTGATCGAATCCGGCCTCGCGCATCTGCGCAAATTCCCCGGCCTGGCAGGTGACACCCCAGTCCTGTCCCGGTGGCGCTTCCAGATAGTTGCCCAGGTTGACGCCGTGCTGAAAATTTTTGGCTGCGCGAAACGCCGGGGAATGCCGGTTGGTGAGCCGCTGCATTTCCGGCGGATTCGCGGGCGTGAACGGTTCCGCCGGCGCGGCGAGCACCGGCACCAAGGACAGAAGCAAAACGGACAGCAGGGTTTTCATGGCATGATGGGATTGAGAAATCCTATAGCTGCGAATTCCGGTTCGCGCCATCTAAATCCGCACGGTGGGACCGGCTGCCGGGCGAATGCCTTAGCCCGGAGCACCCACCGAACCGATGGTGGCGGCCAGATCCTCCACCACCCAATTGAGGTGCTCGCGGGTGAGCCAGTCAGCCGCCGCCCCATGCTGCCAGACGGCGTAGCTGATGGTATGCAGCGGATCGGCCTGCAGTTCCGGCTGGGCAATCAGCCCGGCGATGTAGCCCGCCAGCAGGTCACCGCTGCCGCCCTGGGCGAGAAAGGGGTTGCCGGTGGAATTGACATAAATTTCCCCGGTGGCCCGGCCCACGAGCGTGAGATGGCCCTTCAACACCACCCAGCAATGGCCGAAGTTGCCGGAGATTTCCCGGAGCGTCTGGACCCGGTTGGCCTGAATCTGCTCCACGGTTTTCTTGAGCAGCCGTCCCGCCTCACCGGGATGCGGCGTGACCACTTGCAGTCCCCGTTGCGGAAACGGATGCGGCGTGACCCAGTCCAGCGCAGTGGCATCCACCACAATGGGCATGGCGTCGTCAATCCACAACCGCCGCAAGGATTGCTTCATGTCGTTGGTCGGCAGCGGCCCGGCCAGTCCCGGCCCCATTAGCACGGCGCTGTACGCCAGGTGCATTTGCGTGCTGACCGACCAAGGCGAAACCATTACCGCCTGCAATTGCGCGGCAACAGGATGATAGACGTTTTCCTGCGGGAAAAGGGTGATTAATCCGGGCCGGGCGCGCTGGGCGCCGCGTGCCGCCAGCACCGCGGCACCATGATAACCAAAGCTGCCGGCCACGATGCCCAGGTGGCCATAAGTGCCCTTGTGCCCGGCAACCTGGCGCACCGGCGGAAACCCGGCAAAGTCGGCGGGCATCACCCAACGGAGTTCCGACGGCGGCAAAGTAGCAGCCAGGCCCACATCCTCGGCCACTTCTATCCTCCCGGTGAATGGCCACGCGGCAGGCTGAATCAGGCCCAGCTTCGGCGCACCGACCGTGAGCGTGACCGTGGCGGTGACGGCAGCGTCATAGGGCTCGCCGGTGTCGGCATCCAGGCCGGAGGGCAAATCCACCGCCAGCACCGGCAGCCGGGCAGCGTTGAGACGCTGAATGAAATGAACCCAGTCAGGATTGAGCACGCGATCCAGGCCGATGCCAAACAATCCGTCCACCACCAGCGCGGGCCGGGCGCTCAGCAACGCCTCAAGTTTCGGCAAATCTTTTTGCGGGTCGGTGACGTTCAGCAATTCCACCCGGCGCTCCGGCAACGCGTTTTGGGCGGCGCGGACGTCATCGCCGTTGTGCCCCTGGCCCGCCAGCAACACGATGAGGGAGTGCGGCCGGGTGAGTTGCAGCGCGTGCCGGGCCACGACGGTGCCGACGCGGCGGATGACTTCGGCTTCGGTCTGGCCGGTGGCCCAGGTGGCGGTTTCCCATTCGCGCATTTGCGCCCGGCTCAGGATTGGCAGTGACATGGTGGTGGCTTAGAATCTCCTCAAGCTGGACAGATACCCCCAAATGAGGCCCACGCCAAGTCCAAAGGCGTGAACCGCATTGGCCACGTGAGGAATAAAGCCCACCAGACAAAGGAAAAACCAGACGATCATCATCAACACCGTGGTGGGATGCATAATATAACCCGAGAACGGGTCGAATTTGCTTTTCATCCAGACGTAACCCAGCAAGCCATACACCACTCCAGACATGCCGCCAAAAACGACCTCTCCGTCGAGTACATATTGTCCGGTATTGGAGACCGCGGCAATAACTCCTACCAGCAACAGCAACCGCCAGGAACTCTCCCGGGATTCGATGGCTCCGCCCAGATCAAAGAGCCACATCATATTGAAAACGATGTGCATGATGCCGAAATGAATGAACATGGGCGTGAACAACCGCCAGAGTTCTCCGTGCCGGATTTCCGGCATGCCGTGCGTGTACTCGCTGTAGAGCAGCTTGGCGATGGGTTCAAGATTGCTGCCCAGGTTGGATAAAAAAAACACCACCGCGCTGATGCCAATGAGCACCCAGGTCGCCGGCGCAAAACCACCGGCATGGATGGACCGATGCACTTCCTGCTGGTCCTTGACTTTCCGGGCATAGGCGCGCTGTTCCTTTTCCGCCTGGGCCCGCAGTTGCGCGGCGGCAGCCTGGCTTTGGTAGCGGGGATGCTGCGGATCGGCGCGAAACTCGGTCAACAACTGGCTGGCGCGCTCCAGATCGCTTTCGGAGTGAATCCAAATCGCCCAACCGTCGCCGGGCTCGGATTCAATCTCGCTCGCGATGCCCTGCACGTAGAGAAAATCTCCGAACGCCCGGGCCTCCGCTTCCTTTTCAAGATGACCAATTTGTCGCATCGCCGGGGAAACTTAACCCGAATCACGCGGGCATGAAAGGGAAACCACAGCTACGGAGACTTGCTGGCGTAATTTAAGGTTATTTTGTCCCAAAATCCACATCCGGCACCTCCTGCACCGACGGCGGCACACTGAAGAATTCGTGAGGTTGGAAGCCGAACATTCCCGCCACCAGGTTGCCGGGAAAGGTTTCGCACCGGTTGCGGTAGTCGCGCACGTTGCCATTGTAAAACCGGCGCGCGGCCTGGATGCGGTCCTCGGTATTGACGAGTTCGTGCTGCAGTTTGAGGAAATTCTGGTCGGCTTTGAGCTGCGGATAATTTTCCACCACCACGAGCAACTGTTTGAGCGCCCCCACGAGTTCGGTTTCGTCGCGGGCTTGATCACCCACCGCACCCTGGTTGGCGGCACAGCGGTTGCGCAATTCCGTCACGCGCTCCAGCACCTCGCGTTCGTGCGTGGCGTAGCCCTTGACCGTGGCCACGAGGTTGGGGATGAGGTCATAACGCCGCTTCAGCTCCGTGTCCACATTGCCCCATGATTCGCTGATGTAATTGCGCAGGCCGACCAGCGTGTTGTATTGCACCGCCACCCACAGGAGCGGGAGCAGCAGCACGGCGCCAACAATAATCACAAGCGGAAGCATGATCAGGTGGAGTTGAACAAGTATTCAGGAAACCGCCGCCGGATTTCCAGCAGCCGTTGCAGGTTGGGTTCGATGGTTTCGACGTCCATCTTGCCGGAAAAGCTCAGTGCCAGCGCCTGGTGCTCAATTTCAATGTTCAGGTCGCGATTGGCCAGCAGGTATTCCATCATCTGCGGGTTGCAGATGTCGTAGGCAAACTTTTTGTCGGGCGACCGCACGCAAAAGGCACGGGAAAATTCAGCCGACTCAAAATCAATATCCGCATAGCCGAACGCCTGCGCAACTTTGGAGAACCAGCCTTCGCGGGAAATCTTCAGCTCCGGAAAATCCTGCGGCAGGGTCAGCACAAAGAACGAAAGATCATGGTGCTGGTTCTGCCGGCTGTCTTTCGAAGAGGTGGTATAGGACTCGTAGTGGTAGTCAAACACCCGCACTGATTGGTCGGCATAGCGTCCGGAGAGCACATTGAAGGCGTAACTATTGCTGCCGTGCGCCCACTGGTCCAGGAAACCGTACTCCGCCGCCAAGTCATCATCCCGGTCTGCAGAAAAACTCAGTCCCAGCCGCGCCGCCAGCGCCTGCAGGGCCTCGCGTCGCTTGTAATCGGCGAAGGCGCCGAGGACCGTCACCACAATGATGACCCCGGCAAGCAGGATAAAGTTAAGGATGCCACCATCCATTGCTTTCCCATTTTGTAATAGGGAAGTCCGTCGGTGGCGATTACAATTTTGCCGCCAAATTCGCTTCGGCTGATGCCGATGGTTCCTCGCGTGAAGGAATCTGGCCCTGTCGATGTCACCCAATTCGCCGGGTGCCGCCAGGAGACTGGAATCCCGGCCGACCAGCCATGGCTTCTTTCCCGTTTTCCTCCAGGAGATAACCGGGCAGCAATTGGTAAATTTCCATCAGCCGCTCGAGATTGCGTTCCAATCGTTCCGGGCGCAACCAGTCCGAAAAACAAATCGCCACGGCATTCCGGCCAATCTCAACGGTCAAATCGCGGTTGCTCAGCAGGTATTCCATCATGCGCGGATGGCAAACATCAAACGCAAACTTCGGTTCCGCAGCCTGGACCTGGAAGGCCCGGGAAAATTCGGGGGACTCAAAAAGGATATGCCCGTGGCCAAACACCTCCCGGAACCGGCTTTCCCAGGTTTGAGGCACGATGACCAAGTTGGGAAAATCCGTTTTAAGCTCCAATACATAAACCGACCAAAAATGATCCACGCCCGCCGGGCCGCCTTTGTTGCTGCCCGTAATGATGGTAAAACGGTAGTCAAAAATCGTCACCGCCAAACCACCGGATTCGCCCCGAAACACATTGTAGGCATAGCGGCAATCCCCGCGTTGCAACCAGGTCAAAAACTTAAATTTCCGGGGCAACGCCTCCGTGCCCGACGGATCAAACTGCAATCCCAGTTTCGTTCCGCAAGCGGCCAGTTCCTTGCGTCGCCATCTTTCCCGGTCTCGTTGTGCCGAAATCAGCAGGACAATGCCTCCAAGTGCCGCCAGCGACAGGATCACTCTGAGATTTCTGACCAGAAACATCGGATCAATTGCCACCAATCCGGGCAGAACGAGACCGAGGAGCAGAAAAATTTGAACCCGACGCTGTTTCATCTGCCTCATATTTAAATCAACAGCCCAAAACCACCATTATAATCGGGACCGCAATTTCAATCCGTTTTTTACTTTTTATGGCACGCAAGTGCCGCCATCCTCCCCGCATGGAATCGCCGGAAATTCGCCACGCCGTGAAACTTGCCCTCGCCGAAGACCTCGGCCGCCAGGGTGATGTAACCACCCAGGCCACCGTGCCCGCCACCGCCCGCGCTCGCGCGGTCCTGCGCGCACGCGAAACATTGGTCGTCTGCGGCACCGAATTTGCCGCCGCCGCCTTCCGGCAACTCGCCCCGCGCATCAAAATCAAAATCCTGGTGGGCGACGGCCAGCCCGTGAAAGCCGGCACGGACCTGATGGAGGTTTCCGGCCCGGCCCGCGCCATCCTTTCCGCCGAGCGCGTGGCGCTTAATTTCATCCAACGGCTTTCCGGTGTGGCCACGTTGACCGCCGCGTTTGTAGCCGCCGCCGGCCAGACCGGCGCGGAGATTATCGACACCCGCAAAACCACTCCCGGCTGGCGGAACTTTGAAAAATACGCCGTGGCCTGCGGGGGTGGGCGCAACCACCGGATCGGCCTGTTCGACATGGTGCTTATCAAGGACAATCATCTCGCGGCGTTGCGCACTGCCAAGCCCAACGCTGTGGCGGCCGCCGTCCAGCGGGCGCGGCAGCAGTACCCCAAGCTCCGCGTGGAAGTGGAGGCCGATACGCTCGCGCAGGTGGCCCAAGCCGTGGCCGCCGGGGCGGATGTCATCCTGCTCGACAACATGAAACTCGCGCAGTTGCGAGCTGCGGTGAAGCTCGTGGCCGGCCGCGCCCAGACCGAGGCCAGCGGCGGCGTGAACCTCAAAACCATCCGCGGCATCGCCCGGACCGGGGTGGACTTTATTTCCGTCGGGGCACTCACCCATTCCGCCCCCGCGGTGGACATTGGCCTGGATTTCGCCGATTAACTTGACCACCGATGCCGCCATTTTGACCGGGTTGCGGGCCGCCGGAGATGCCGGAGTTTCCGGCACCGACCTCGCCCAGCGGCTGGGCGTGAGCCGGGCCACCATCGGCGCGCACATCGAAACCCTGCGGCAACTCGGCTACGACATTGAGGCCAGCCCGCATCGGGGTTACCGGCTGGTCAGCACGCCGGACCGGTTGCTGGCCGATGATTTATACTCGCGCCTGGGCGACACCCGCATCATTGGCCGCGATATTCAGGTATTCCGCGAAACCACCTCCACCAATGACATCGTGGAAAAACTCGCCCGCGACCGCGTGAAGGAAGGCGTGGTGGTCTTTGCCGAAACCCAGACCCGCGGCCGCGGCCGGCTGGGACGCAAATGGAGTTCGCCGGTCGGCAAAGGACTGTGGTTTTCCGTGCTGCTGCGGCCCGGCCTGCGTCCGGTGGAAGTGACCCGCCTGACCGTGGCCTCCGCCACCGCGCTGGTACGGGCCATCCGGCAGAGCACCGGGCTGGTACCGAAAATCAAGTGGCCGAATGACATTTTGATCCAGGGCAAAAAAGTGGCGGGCATCCTCTCCGAAATGAATGCGGAAGGAGATCGCGTGCGGCATGTGGTGCTGGGCATCGGGGTGAACGTGAATTTCAGCACCACCGATTTTCCCGCGGACTTGCGCCGGCTGGCCACCTCGTTGAAAATTGCGTCCGGCGGCCCGGTGGACCGCGCCGAATTGGCTGCGGCATTGCTCCGGGAACTGGACCACGATTACGCGCGCGTCAACCCCCGCCAGTTTCCGGCGCTGGCGGATGAATGGGAAGCCCAGTGCATTACCCTGGGCAACCAGGTGACCGTCCAGGTGGGGGGCCGCCGGGTGCAGGGCCGCGCGGAATCCCTGAATGACGACGGCACCCTACTGGTGCGCACGCAACACGGCCGGCTGGAACACATCACCGGTGGGGATGTGTTCTTGGAAAAGTGAACGCCCGAAATGATGCGGCCAAAACCGGCATAATCATGGCACTATGATTCTGTTATTCGACATCGGCAACACACACACACATCTCGGCCTCGCCAATGCCCGCCGCGTCCTCCGGCAAATGGACGTGCCCACCTCCGGCTGGCGCGACGGCTCGGCGGCGACCCGCGTCCGGAAATTCGTGGGCCGCGCGAAATTGACCGGCGTGGCTTTGTGCTGTGTGGTACCCGCCGCCACGCCGCGGATCACCCGCTTCGTTCGCCAGACCTGGAAGCTGCCCGTGCTGGAACTCACGCCCGACACGTTGCGCGGCGTGGGCATTGATTACCCCAAGCCGCACACCATCGGCCCGGACCGGCTGGCCAACGCCGTGGCCGCCCGCCACGAATTCGGCACGCCCGTGGTGGTGGTGGATTTCGGCACGGCGGTGACATTTGACGTCGTCAACGGCCGCGGCGATTACGTGGGCGGCATCATCGCCCCGGGGCTGGCGGCCATGACAGATTATCTGCACGAAAAAACCGCGTTGCTGCCGCGCATCCGCGTGCGCGAAATTCAGACAAGCATCGGCAAAAGCACGGAGACCGCCATGCTGGTGGGCGCGGTCCACGGCTATCGTGGCCTGGTGCGCGGGCTGGTGACGGAACTGAAGCGCGAACTTAAATCACCACGGCTGCGGGTAGTGGCCACCGGCGGCTACGCCAAGCTCATTGCCGCCCGGCTGCCGGAAATCTCGGCTGTGGCACCCAATCTGACTCTGGAAGGTCTGCGACTGGTGTGGCTGGCTCACCAATAACCACGCCATCCGGCGCCGGCGGCTCCTCGCCCGACGCTCATCAATGAGCGATGTCGTTGGCGTGCTGCCAGGCATGGACGATATGGTCAATGATTTCATCCAGTCCCACGCCGTGCCTGACCTGGGCAAACACAAATGGCCCGGTGCCCCGCATCCTGCGGGTGTCGCGGTCCATCACCTGTAAATCCGCGCCGACGGCGGGCGCCAGGTCCGTCTTGTTGATGACGAGCAGGTCGGTTTGCGTGATGCCGGGACCGCCCTTGCGCGGGATCTTGTCGCCCCCGGCCACATCAATGACCTGGATGGTGTAATCAGCCAGTTCACGACTGAAGCAGGCGGCCAAATTGTCCCCGCCGGATTCGATGAAGAGCAGTTGCGGCTGGAACTGGGCGTGCAGTTCTTCGAGCGCGAGCAGGTTGGCGGAAATGTCCTCGCGGATGGCCGCGTGCGGGCAGCCGCCGGTTTCCACCGCGCGAATCCGCTCAGCCGGGAGGGCGTCGTTGCGGGTCAAAAACTCGCCATCTTCGCGGGTAAAAATGTCGTTGGTCACAGCAGCGATATTCATCCGGTCACGCAGCCGCCGGCAGAGTTGCAGCAACAGCGCGGTTTTGCCGCTGCCCACCGGGCCACCCACGCCCACGGTGAAGGCCCGGCGCGCAAAATCACGGTCCAGCGGCAGTTCGCGGTCGTGAAAATGGCCGGGGCTGTCGGCTGATTCGTGACTGTGGCCGTGATGATGGGAATGGGGGGCGCTCATGTTCCTTTTTGCGCGGACACTATGCCGGATCAGTCGAAAACGTTCAATTCGCGATTCGCCTTCCGCAATTTGTGGCACAGGTCCAGGCAGAGGTTTTGCAGCAGCTTGATTTTGATGGCCGGCTGCGTGGCGGTGAATGAATCAAAGTCCTCCAGGGAAAGCAGCGCGCATTCCGTGGCAGTATCGGCCACAATCATGGCAGAGCGGGGTTGCCGGTCAATCAATGCCATCTCCCCGAAGACCATCCCTGATGAAAAGGTCGCCAGCCGCTTCCGGGCACCGGAGTCCAGTTCCACCAGCACGCTGACCCGGCCGCGCACCAGCAGGAACAGTTCGGCCGCCGGGTCGCCGGCGTTGATGATGGTTTCGCCGGAACGATACCGCCGCCGCTGCAGCCGGCCGGTCAATGTGGTGTGTTCCTCCGGCGTCAGCCCCGCCAGTGCGGCAAACGCTCCGAGGTCGGCAGCCTGATTCTCGACCGGAGTGGCTGGCGCGGCCGCTTCCAACAGGCGGTTCTCACACCATTCCAGGGCCACATCCAGGTCGTCGTAGTCGTGGAACTCGGCCTCCAGCCGGTCACCCAGTTTCACCCGCAGAAACCGGCGGAGCAAGGGCACCCGATTGGGCTGAATGAACAACAACGTTTTGTTCCGCGCGGAAAGTTCCAGCAACAACTGGTGCAACAGACCGCAGGCGCTGTCGTTGGCCGATAACACCCGCTTGAAATCCAGGATCACATAGTCCGTGTCCGCGGCGTGGTCCAACACGTCGCGGACCACGACTTCGGCAGTGGAAAACATGAGGTTGCCCTGCAACTGCCAGACGCCGATACGCCGGCCAGCAGTGCGCAACACCTGGCTCTCGGCCGCAGTGCGCACCCGGCTGGAATTGAATTCCGCGCCGGTAAACTTGAGCCGGATGGTGGACCGGCCCACCCCGGGACGGTTGTACAGGTGCAGATCAAAATGCCGCGAAAGCTCCTGGCACACGCGAATGCCGCGCACGCTGTTGCCGTGGGCATCCAGCGGCGGGGAAAAGACGCCGATGCCCAACTGCCCGGGCAGCACGGCAATGATGCCCCCGCCCACACCGCTCTTGGCCGGCATGCCGACGCTGTAAAGCCACTCGCCCGCGTAATCATACATGCCGCACGTGCCCATCACACTCAGTACGCTCTCGACGTATTCGCCGCGGATGGCCGGCTTGCCGGTTATGGGGTTGACGCCCCGGTTGGCCAGCGTGGCGGCCATCATGGCCAGATCGCGGCAGGTCACGGAAATGGAACATTGCATGAAGTACAATTCCGTCACCGGGATCGGGTCGGTGCTCAGGATGTTGAAATTGCGCAGCATGTGGCCGATGGCACGGTTGCGGTGGCCAGTCTCGCTTTCGGACCGGTACACCGCTTCGTCCAGGGTGAGCTTCCGCCCGGCGTAGTTGCCAAAGGTTTCGAGCAGCCGCTTGATCCGGGCATTCGGAGTTTTGCCCGCAATCAAGCCGGCGGTGGCAATGGCACCGGCGTTGATCATGGGATTGCGCGGGCGACCGGTTTCCGGCTCCAGGCTGATGGAGTTGAACAAATCGCCCGTGGGTTCAACGCCGATCTTCTTGAGGACCTCGGCGCGGCCGTTGTCCTCGAGCGCCTGACCGTAAACAATCGGTTTGGAAATGGACTGGATGGTGAAGGGCTGGCGCGAATCGCCCACCTCGTACACCGAACCCGTGGCGGTGACCAGGCAGATGCCGAACCAGTTGGGATTGGCCTTGGCGAGTTCGGGAATGTAATCGGCCACGCGCCCCTCGGTAAGGGTGGCACATTCGGCGTGTAACCGTTGGAGAAAACTCAGCACCGGCGACGGCGCAGGCTGCGGTTCAGGGCGGCTCATATGTTGGGGGTACGCGCGGCAAGATACGCCCGCCAGCCGCGAAATACAGTGATTTCACGCTGGCCCTGGCACAACAGGGGTTCGGCAATGACGCCCAATACTTCCGCACCATCCGCCAACTGCACTTTCCCGATACTCAGACCAGGCGGCTCCTTGAGCAGAATGGAGGCGAGTCCCGCCGGCGGCACTGCCCACACTTCCAAGTCCACTGCCACCCCGCCCCACGCCGCCCGCACCATGGCCGGGTGGCGGTCGTTGATGCTCCATAACCGGTATCCGGGAACGGTGGTGGCCTCGCGGACAAAAGTGGCCCCCACTTCCAGCAGGTTGGGATTCAGCTCGAGCCCACGCATCAGGGTGCCGTTGACCGCGAGCAGGACGGGTTCAGGGAGAGGATTCATGCCGGGCTTCAAGCGGAGCGAGGAATTTTACAGGTTTCTCATAAATGGCCAGCACGATGCAACCGGTTTCGCTGAGAATGCTGTGGGTGGTGCCCGGCGGATTGATGATAAAGGAACCGGTTTCGGCCTGGGCGGTCTCATCCACCTGTTCTCCGGCGAGCATGAAGATATGCTCGTAGCCGGTGTGCTCGTGCAGCGGCACCCGGCCGCCGGGATGGAAGCGCAACAATGCCGCGGTGGGACCTTCCGGTCCATTCTCATAGAGCCGGTAGATATCCACCCCGGTGCTGAACGGCTGCCATTTGATTTTGTGCTGCCAGCCTGAAATCTGAAACAGGTCATTGAGTTTGATTACCCGGCCCGGATCGTTTGTCATGGGTGAAGTCTGGACCGGAGGCGTGGTTCATATAAAGTGGATTCCACGATCCGGCCCGGACAAAAGTGCTCCAGCACTCAAGCTGGCTGGCTGTCGGCGGCGATTTCCTCCTCGCCAGATTCATGTCCGTTTTCCTCCGGCAATGCCGCCGGCACGGAGAATTTAGCGCATGCCACCAGGATGCCCGATACCACCAGGTAACTCACGGCGACCAAGGGCGTCTGGGCAATCCCAATGTGCTCGCCGTGCATCAGTCCGAAGAAGGTCAGCACCGCACCGGCCAGCGCAAAGCCGGCCGATTTCATGAACTGCCGGTCAATGATGCACACTGCCATTGCTCCCAGAATCAACCCACCCAAGGTCGAACCGCCCCCCAACGTCTGCAGGCCATGGTAAAAAATGCCCTTGTTGAGCATATTGCCGGCGAGTTCATCCGACACGGCGAAAATGCCTGCCGCCGCCAGGGCGCTGTTGATGATGGTCAGACCCCAATTCGCCATGGAAGGCACAATGGCCAATACAATGGCGGGGGCGTGCCGCTTGGGCGTTTCTTGAAAGGCCTGCGAACCGATCAACATGCCAATATAGAGCAGAATCGGCAGAATGGCCACCGTGGGAATGATGGCCGAGATCACCGAGATGGTGCCAAACCAGCAGAGCAAAATAACCATCAATCCCGTAGCCGCCGAGTAGCCGATGCGGCCGCCCATGGCCTTCCATCCGGGATGGCCAATGTACACGGCATTAATGAACGGGTTACCCATCATGCACCCAATCAGGCTCACCACCCCGTCCGCCGTGAGCACGCGCGTGGTGGGAAAACTGTCGCCCGCCGCCGCGGCGCTCTCTACGTTGTCCATTGCCTCCACCAGGTCGTAGATGCCGAACGGAATGGCTGTCACCAGGATCACGCCAAGGAATTGGAAGCCGTCAAAGACATGGCTGAACGCCGGCAGCGGCACATGGAATCCAAAGTTGGTCACTGACGCCGTCAGGTTGGCCACGGTCATGCCGCCAAAGTTCAATCCCAGCGCGGTGGAACCCCAGGCGATCAATGCCCCCGCAGCAATGGCCACCAATCCCGCCGGGAGCTTGCCGTACTTCACGCCACCGAACCAGTTCAGCAAAATGATGCCGAAGCAGATCAGCCCGATGACCGGAGTCATGAACATTTGCAACGCCGGCGCCATGGAAATAAAAGTGATGGACACTCCCGCCAGCGTGCCCAGCAGCGCGGCGCGCGGCGTGATCTTGCGGATGATGGGCGCGATAAAGCCACCAGCCATCAACACGAAGCTTTGTACAAACACCCACGTCAGCCCGGCCTCCCAGCCCTTCATGGGATCGTTGGTGCTCAGGGCGATGGGCATCATCACCACGAAAGTGACAATGAACATGTGCGGCACGCTGATGCCCGAAGGCAAAGCGCAGACATCGGTGCGCCCGGTCTTCTTTGCCAGCCGGTAGGCCAGAAACGCATAATAGAGGGTGCTCAAGAACATCATCAGCCCGGTGGCCGGGAGAATGCGGCCGAACACCAGGTCATCGGGCATTTTCAGCACAAAACGCAACAACGCGGTGAGCGTCAGCAGATTGACGAGAATGTTGGTGCCGAAGCCAAAAAAGGCGTTCCAGTCTCCGGGCACCCACAGTTTGGGTTTCATGGTCGTGGTCATAGGTTCAGGGGGTTGCAGGTTCAGGTTCGGGTCAGGGCTGGGGAAAATTTTGGGTTCAGGATTTTTCCGGAATGACGGCGAGAATTTTTTTGGAATGCGACACCCAACCGAAAATGCCGCCCTGGGCCTTGATCATCTTCAAGCCCATTTTGTGAAACTCGGGAAAATAGGAACCCACGCAATCGGACGGCACCAGGCAGTCGTAGCCCCGGTCATTGGCCTCGCGCACGGTGGTGTTCACGCATACCTCGGTAGTGACGCCGGTGACGATGAGCTGCTTGATGTTGCGATGTTGCAGGATGGTGTGGAGGTCGGTGGCGTAAAACGCGCCCTTGCCCGGCTTGTCAATCACCGGCTCGCCCCGCTGCGGATACAGTTCCGGGATGATGTCGTGGCCCGACTCGCCCCGCACGAGGATGCGCCCCATCGGACCGGAATCGCCAATGCTGGTCTTGCTGCGGCCGCGGAGTCGCTTGGCCCGGGACAGGTCGGTCAGGTCCTGCCGATGACCTTCGCGCGTGTGGATGACCGTCCAGCCCAGCGCCCGCCAGCGGGCCAGCAACCGGCGGTTGGGCGCGATGGTGCGGCGCAACTGCGAAACGTCATTCCCCAACATCTCGCCAAAGCCGCCGGGCTCCAGGAAATCGCGCTGCATGTCAATGATCAGCAGCGCGCAGGTGGCGGGGATGAACTCGAACGCGTAGGGTTCGGCCGCAACGGTAATGGGGAGTTTGGATTTCATGGGCGGGAGGAAAATTTCCGGCGGCAACGGCCCGTTGAGGTGCGGTGGAGGAACGCCCGCTCTCCGGACCATTGCCGCCGCTTCGTGCGGGAAGCTGGATCAAAATGGCAGGGCCACGCGTTCATTGGATGGCCTTCACAAACGCGGCGGAGTCCGACACCGCGCCAAAGACGCCGCCCTGCATTTTGATCATTTTGAGCGCGGCCAGGTGGTTGCCGTAGTCCGTGGCGCCGGTGCCATCGGATAACAGCAAACATTCGTAACCCCGGTCGTTCGCTTCCCGCATCGTGGTGTGCACACACACATCGGTGGTAATGCCCGCCAGCACCAGGTTCCGCACGCCTTTGCGGCGCAGCACCATGTCCAGGTCGGTGGCGTAAAATGAACCCTTGCCCGGTTTATCGATCACCGTTTCCGCGGGCAGCGGCTGCAGTTCGGGAATGATATCCCAGCCGGGCTGGCCGCGGACAAGAATCTTGCCACAGGGCCCCACATCGCCAATACCCGCGCCAATCCGACGGCTGCGCCACCGCTTGTTTTCCGGCAGGTCGGCCAGGTCCGGGCGATGCCCTTCGCGCGTGTGCATCACGTGAAATCCCCGCATCCGCGCGGCAGCGAGCACGTTTTGGATGGGTCCAATCGGCGCGCGGGTGAGCGACAGGTCGTAGCCCATCTTGTCCACATACCCCCCCGCGCCGCAGAAATCCGTCTGCATGTCAATGACCAGTACCGCCGTGTTTTCTGGCAGCAGGGCCCCGTCATACGGCCAGGGATATGGGTCGGCGGCGACAAATTTTTGCACAGCAGCCATGATCAAAAGAAGGTGGAAATGCCGCCGTAAACCTGGGTGGAACCGGAGCGATGCTGGGTGGCCTTGAGGTTGTCGTCTTCAAAGCCCATGTATTTGAAGCCCAGATGCAGGCTCCAGTGACCGTACCCCGACGGCATGAACTTGAGCGGGATGCTGCCCTTCACGCCCACTTCATACAGTCCGACGGTGGAACTGCTGCCCGCGCCGGTGCCGTAGAATTTGGAGTCCGGCAGCAAAACCCGGCAGGGCACTTCCACTTTCAGCCCAATTTTTTCAAACGTATAAGCAGGCGCGACGCCCAGGTCGAAGTAATAGCTGGATTCGGGATTGGCATCCGTGTTGGACACCGCCTTGCCGTCGAGTTCCTGCCAGTAGCTGAAGTACGGATGCACCGCAAATTTCTTCAGGTACGCCGAGTCATCGAAACTGAGTTTGGTTTCGAGATGCTCGGAAAAAGGGATGTTGAATATCTGCATGTCGAACGCCGTGTAGGTCACGTCCAGTGTGAGGTGTTTTGCGAACCCGATGGAGATGCCGGCGATGGGGTCAATCTCATACCAACTGGTATTCTTGGCGCCATTTGAATCGCTGCTCGCCAGCTTGCCGGTGCCGAAACAGTTCCAGACTCCGCCCACGAGGGTGACGTTGCCAAGCATGCCGTCGCTCCGATAGAGGTCAAAAAAACCAAGCACCAGCGGCTGGAACACCAGCCCGTGGTTTTGTACATCCATGCCGCGCGGCGTGAGGTAGTGATCCGAGAATTCAAAATTGACCAGCGCATGCACCTTGGAAGGCGCATCATCAGCCCGGGCGCTGGTGGCGGTCAGCGGCAGGGTGGCGGTGGCGGCCAGCGACCCCAGCACCAGACCGGTGGTGGTTTTTTGCGAAATGGTTTTGAGATGGTGGCAGGGGGAGACGTTGGTTTTTAAGGTCTTCATGCGTTCGTTCCTTGGTTCAGGTTCAGAGTTGGAATCCTGATGGCTCTCCTTTAGCCACCTTCGTGCCAACCGGGAACGTCCGCGAAAACCCCAATGTTTACGGGCTTTTTGAAAACCCGCCGGCCGCAAGCCTCCCGCCACCGTGTTTCACTTGTCGCGGGTGAAACACTTGAAACACTTTTCAGTCGCCCGCCGGACCGGTCTGCGCCAGCTTGCGATAGATACGCGTCCGGTGTACGCCCAACCGGCGCGCCGCTTCGGCAATGTTGCCGCCAGCTTCGTCCAGAGCCCGCTGAATCAGCACCTCCTCCGCTTCTGCCAAATTCAGAGGCAAAGCCGGAGACGGCTCCGGTTTGACAGCCGCCAGAAGCGGGGCGGCCGCAATACCGGCCAGCGGTGCCAGTTGCAGATGTTCCGGCAGGATGGTTTCGCCGCCGCTGGCAATCAACGCGCGTTCAATGATGTTCTTCAGCTCGCGGATATTGCCCGGAAAAGCATGGGCCTGCAGCGCAGCCAGGGCCGGGCGCGACAATACCGGAGCAGGCTGTCCCATTTCGGCCGCGAAAACTTTTAGAAAATGCGCGGCCAGCAGCGGCACATCATCACGCCGTTCGCGGAGCGACGGCGTGGCAATGGTGTAACGTGCCAGCCGGAAGAACAGGTCTTGCCGAAAGGTCCCGGCTGCGATGCGCGCCGACAAATCGGCATTGGTCGCGGCGATCACCCGCACGTTCACCTGCCGGGCCTCAGCCGCGCCCACAGGCGTCACCTGCCCGTCTTCCAACACGCGCAGCAATTTGACCTGCAAGGTCGCGGGCATGTCGCCGATTTCATCAAGAAACAGCGTGCCGCCATCCGCCTGCTCAAAACATCCTTTGCGATCCGCCACTGCCCCGGTGAACGCGCCCTTCACGTGCCCGAACAAAATCGATTCCGCCAGTTCCGCCGGAATGGCCACACAGTTTACCGGCACAAACGGCGCCTTGGCGCGCGGGCTGCCAAAATGTACCGCGCGTGCCACCAGTTCCTTGCCGGTGCCGCTTTCGCCGGTGATCAACACGCTGGTGTGGGCAAAGGGATGCAACCGGCGAATTTCCTGCACGACCTTTTGCAGCGGCATACTGTGTCCTACCAGGCCGGTGATATTGCCGCGCGACGCCTCCAGGTCAGAGAACACCGCCAACTGCCCGTCGGCCTGGTGCAGCGCCATTTCCGCCTTTTGCCGGCGGTCAATTTCCGCCAGGAGCTCGGCGGTACGATTTTCCAGCGCCCGGTTCTTTTCCCGCAATTCGCAGGTCAGCCGGTGAAGCCGGAGGTGCGTGGCCACCCGGCGCAGCACTTCCCCGGTCTGGAACGGTTTGACCACATAATCCACACCACCAGCCTGAAATCCTTCCACCAAGCTCTCCACTTCATTCTTGGCGGTGATGAAAATGACCGGAATGGCGCGGGTGGACTCGGCCTGTTGCAACCGGCGGCAGGTTTCCAAGCCGTCCAGGCCCGGCATCATGATGTCCAACAGGATCAAATCCGGTCGCGCCTTGACCGCCACCTGCAACGCCGTCGCTCCGCTGGCCGCGGCAAAAATTTCATAACCTTCCGGCTCCAATGCCGCCGCCAGCACGGTCAGATTGGCCGGAACATCGTCCACCAGCAAAATTTTTTCCTTGTACGTTGGGTCAGCCATTTTGGTTGGTTCAAATCAAAATGAATCCGGGACATTCCCCGACTGAAGCGCCTCATCCGGATTGCTTCATTTTGCCTTTCTCTTCCTGCGGGCTCCCGGCCGGCGGCACTACCAATTGCGACAACAACCGCTGGATCCCATCCATATCGTAACTGCGCATGAGCAGCCGGACCTGGTCGGCCAATCGCCCGGCCTCCGGACCAAGTTGCCGCAATTCCAACAGG
Organism: Dongiaceae bacterium; assembly: GCA_035492855.1. Lineage (GTDB taxonomy): Bacteria > Verrucomicrobiota > Verrucomicrobiia > Limisphaerales > JAFMIX01 > JAFMIX01. The sequence continues at coordinate 20,515 of DATJIU010000070.1, forward strand.
CACGCCTTGAGCGCCGTGGTGCTGTGCAGTTCGGCAGCCACCATCAGACGCGCACACAAGGCTTCCGGCAGGGCCAAGGGCGCCAACGGGACGTCGGCCACCGGCTCCGGCGCGGGTGCCGCACGTTCAAATTGGACTCCGAGATGCCGTTCCAGACAGGCATAGATTTGTTCGCACTCGAACGGCTTGGACAAAAAATCCACGCACCCTGCTCCCCGGGCGGCCTCGCGATGCGCGGCCAGCAGCGAAGCGGTATGGGCCACCACCACCGGCGGCGTTTCGATCCCGGACCGGATGCGCCGGGCTGTTTCCGTGCCGCTCCATCCTGGCAGCAGTAGGTCCAGGAAAACAATGTCCGGCCGGGACTCCTGCACCGCCGCCAGTGCCGCAGGGCCGTCGGACGCGCACCAAACGGTGCAGCCCACCGCCAACAACGTGCGCTCCAGGACTTCCCGATTTCCCCAGTTGTCATCCACTACCAAAGCCCGCACCTGCACTCCGGCAGCAAGGCGGGTAACTCGCGCCGGAGCCGGCTCCATTGCGATGGCAGCAGCAGCGAGGGGAATGGTGAAATAAAAGCGTGACCCGGAGCCGCGTTCAGATTTTAACTCCAGGCGGCCGCCCAGCAATTCCGCCTGCCGCAGCGCGATGGCCAGGCCCAGCCCGGTACCGCCCTGGTGCCGTGCACCGCTCCCCTGGTGGAACGGCTTGAAGATTTCGGACTGTTCGCCCGGGGGGATGCCCAGGCCCGTGTCAAACACCTCAAACCGCCAGCACCCGTCCGCCTGCGGCATCATCCGCAATGCCACCTCACCGGCATCGGTGAATTTGACGGCGTTGCCCACCAGATTAATAAGCACCTGGCGCAATTTACCCTCATCCCCCCGCACGCGATGATGATTCCCCGGAGGCAAATCCAGCCGGAAGCCAATCTTTTTTTGCGCACAGAGCGGCCGGAAGGTGGCCGCCAGGCCGTTGGCCAGCACGGCCAGGTCAAAATCAATCGGATGCAGTTCCATACGCCCAGCTTCAATCTTGGACAGGTCCAAAATCTCATTGATGACGCCCAGAAGATGCCGGCCGCTGGCGGCAATGCCCGCAATGCTGTCGCGCTGTTCTGGCGGCAGCTCCGGGTCGCGTTGCATCAACTGGGTATAGCCCAGGATGGCGTTGAGCGGGGTACGGATTTCGTGGCTCATGCTCGCGAGGAAATCCGATTTGGCCTGGTTGGCCGCCGCGATTTCCACCGTCCGCCGCCAGTTGCCAAAGAGATACGCGGTAAGCAACAGCGAGAAGGTCATCCCTCCGGCCAGCACCAGCCAGGATTGCAGATGCGATTGTGCGGCGATGAATTCCGGTAACGGTGCAAAGGCCATGACCCACCGACGGCCAGCCACTTCCAGCGCCACCGTGTCACTCCGGACAGTCAGGGAATCCGGATCGCCATAAATGAGTTCACCACTGGGAGCCAAATCAAACAGCCGGGCGGAAATACCCTTATGGCGCAGTTCGGTGAATTCCGCGCGCACCAGGTTGTTCACCCGGAAAACTGCCACGGCAAAACCAGCCAAAGTCTTCCGGCGCTGTTCCGGAGCGGGATCGCCCGCATAGACCGGCAACAGCACCAGCAACCCCGCCTGATTGTCCGGGCCTTGTGCCAGATGTACCGGAGCGGTCGCCACGGGCTGTGCCAGATCGCACGCCCGATTCAGGGCCGCCAGCCGGTCCGCATCCGACCCCAAGTCAAAACCTTGCGCCGCCGCGTTCGATTTCAGCGGCTCAATAAAATAAACCGGCACGTACTTTTCCCGCACTCCGGCTGGACGGAAACTGCCGGTGGCGGTCTTCTCCCGGATTTGAAAATCCGTCAGCCCGGCCGCCGCCGCAGCAGCCTCGAATTCTTCGCGTTGCGCCGCCAGCACCACTGGATTCCAAGACAGCGCCTGCAATTCGGGCTGGCGGTCCAGGGCCTGCCGGACAAATTGATGAAATTCCTGCCGTCGGATTCCGCCCTGAGCCGCGTGCAATGACGCGATGGAGTACAAAACCTCCATGGAGCGCAGAATGGAGATGTGCAGCTTTTCGGCCTGTTCATGCGCCAGGTCGGCCGCGTGTTGCTTCATTTCCTTCAGTTCCCACGCGCGCACCGTGAAGGCCAGCCCCACCGACAAAATGATTCCCGCCCCCAGCACGAAGCCAATCCAGGCTGGAGTCAACCGTGGCGGTAAAATTGAAGGCGTGCGATCCAGTAAGCCCCCTCAAGCAGAATGTCTGCCGGGATGGGAGACGCAGGCATGTCGTTTTTAATGCAGTCATAAAGTATTCAACAATAATGATTTGAAAACTTGTAAACTTAGCGCAAACGAACGAAGGAGCCCGACGCAACCACTGAATATTTGGTTCGAATTAGGCAGTCTGGCCAAAGGCCGTCAGCTTTGGAACAGCCGGGAATAGAGCCGGTCTTGCGCGCCCTGCCAGAGGTCCAGCAGCGGTGACGTCTGGGCCACTGCCTCCGGCGGCAAAGACTCACAGACCGCCAGCATGGCCGTCATGGCGGGTCCCAGTTGATGTTGCAGAGCCTGCGCTTCCATCGGCCCGATAATGTTCAGGCGCACCGCCGCCGCAAGCACACCGCGCAAGTGATTAAAACAAAACATGCGCATGGTGAGTTCGCGGGAAAGGCCCAACTGTTGGAGGCAGCCGCCAAACACCGGGGCAAAGTGGGCGAATTGCAGTGCCGGCATTTTTAAGGTTCCGCTGGAGTCATCACCAGAGGCCGATGGCATTTTGAAGATACGCACCACCGCACTGAGCAACGCCCGTCCTTGGGCGCGGCTGGCCCGGTTGGCAACGTGGTTCGTGGTAAAAACTTCGCACAACCGGTCCAACTCCGGCAACCGCCGCGGGGCATCGTAAACGCCGATGACGAAAGGCAAGGCAGCGTGGCCCAACTGATCCAGGCTGGCCTCGGCAAACGCCAGCAACTCCGCGCGCCCGCGCACTTCGCCATGTTGGCAGGCCGCTTCCAAGCCTACTGAATGGGCAAACCCACCTGTGGGAAACGCGGAGTCCATCAACTGCCAGACCAGCCAGTCTGTTTCAGCCGGAGATTCCGGGGATGCGGCGGCGGTGGTTAAATCCTTGCGGCGCGCCGCCGGCGCGGTCGGGCCGCTCAAGTTTGTTTCCGGGACAATTTGAAATCTGCCCTTCCGGTTGGTACGTCCTGGTCGTGGATTCTTCCGGTGCATCAGAACAGGAAATACCGCTGGGCCAGGGGTAAGACCCGGGCGGGTTCGCAGGTGAGCAACTCGCCATTGGCCCGGACTTCATACGTTTCGGGATCCACGGTGATCTTGGGCATGGCATTATTCCATTTCAGGTCTTTCTTGCCCACCTTGCGGCAGCCTTTCACTGCCACGATTTGTTTGGTCAGGCCGTAGGCTTTGCCCACATTTTTTTGCTTGGCCAACTGGCTGACAAACGCAATCGAAGTCGCTCCGGTGGCACCGCCAAAGGCCCCGAACATCGGGCGCATATAAACGGGTTGGGGCGTGGGGATGCTCGCATTGGGATCGCCCATCTGCGCCCAGGCAATGAAGCCGCCCTTGAGCACCATCTCCGGCTTGGCACCGAAGAGCGCTGGTTTCCACAACACCAGGTCGGCCAGCTTGCCCACTTCAATGGAACCGATGAAATGCGCCATCCCGTGCGCCAGCGCGGGGTTGATGGTGTATTTGGAGAGATAACGTTTGATGCGGACATTGTCGTTGTGCCCCTTTTCTTCGGGCAACCGGCCGCGCTGTTGTTTCATTTTATCCGCCGTCTGCCAACTGCGGGTGATGACTTCGCCAATGCGGCCCATGGCCTGCGAATCCGAGCTCATCATGCTGATGGCGCCCAGATCGTGCAGGATGTCCTCAGCTGCAATCGTCTCGCCCCGGATGCGGCTCTCGGCGAATGCCACGTCCTCGGGCAAATTCGGATCGAGGTGGTGGCAGACCATGAGCATGTCCAGATGCTCGTCAATGGTGTTAACGGTGTAGGGCCGGGTGGGGTTGGTGGAACTCGGCAACACATTCGGCTCGCCGCAAATGCGGATGATGTCCGGGGCATGCCCACCACCCGCGCCTTCGCTGTGATAGGTGTGAATGGTGCGGCCCTTGAACGCGGCAATGGTGCCTTCCACGAAGGTAGACTCGTTCAACGTGTCGGTGTGAATCGTCACCTGCACGTCGTGTTGGTCGGCCAGGCTCAGGCAGCAATCAATCGCCGCCGGAGTAGTGCCCCAGTCTTCGTGCAGTTTAAGACCGATGACGCCGGCTTTGATCTGGTCGGCGAGTCCCGCAGGCAAGGCGGTGTTGCCTTTGCCGGTGAAGCCAAAGTTTAGCGGCAAGGCGTCCACCGCCCGCAACATTTCGCGGATATAATTCGGCGCCGGGGTGCAGGTGGTGGCGCAGGTGCCCACCGCCGGGCCCGTACCGCCACCCACCATCGTGGTCAGTCCGGCGGCAATTGCCTCGTGCGCCTGCTGCGGACAAATAAAATGAATGTGCGAATCAAAACCGCCGGCGGTGAGAATCAGCCCTTCGCCCGCGATCACCTCGGTGGTGACCCCGACGATCATGTTCTTGGTCACTCCGGCCATGACATCGGGGTTGCCGGCTTTGCCAATGCCGGCGATCAGGCCGTTCTTGATGCCAATGTCGGCCTTGTAAATACCGGTGTAATCCAACACCAGCGCATTGGTGATGACACAGTCCAGCGCCTGGGCGGCCCCGACGCCTGCGGCCTGGCCCATGCCTTCGCGAATGACCTTGCCGCCGCCAAATTTGCATTCGTCGCCATAGACGGTGAAGTCTTTTTCCACTTCGGCAACGAGCGAGGTGTCGCCCAACCGGATTTTATCGCCGGTGGTCGGGCCGAACATATCGGCATAATGGGCGCGTTTCATTTTGTGAGACATATCAGACAGCCTCCTTCGGCAGATAACAGGTGTGTTTCATGGGCTTTTATGCGCGAAGGCTTTGCTGCGAACCCGTTTCATGGCGGCCTTGCGGCCCGCCGCCGACACTTTTCCGCCTGCCAGATTATTGCCGCCGCGAATGACCTTGCGGCCGGCAATTTCCACAAGTTTCACGGTCTTGGTTTCGCCCGGTTCAAACCGGACGGCGGTACCCGCCGGGATGTCGAGCCGCATGCCGTAGGCGATGGCGCGGTCGAATTGCAACGCGGCGTTGGTTTCGATGAAATGATAATGGCTGCCCACTTGCACCGGGCGATCCCCCAGATTGGTGACAGCCAGCGCGGCAGTCTTGCGGCCGCTGTTGAGTTCGATTTCGCCTTCCAGGATTTCGGTCGCCCCCGGGATGGGTTCGTCTTTCACGGGTTTGAAGCTGGAAAGAGCCGGCACCGGCAAAAAACTGCCGTACAGGGCCAGCTTCAAATCGCCGTTTTCACTGGCGACGGGATGATGTACGGTGACCAATTTGGAGCCGTCGGGAAACGTGCCTTCCACCTGCACGTCGTAAATCATTTCCGGCACGCCGGGCATGACCTGGTTGCGGCCGAGTAACTGCCGGCCCAGGTTCATCAATTCAGCCACACTTTTGCCGTCGCGGATAAATTCCAGAATGACGGTGGCGATGAGCGCCACCGCTTCGGGATGGTTCAGTCGCAGACCGCGGGCGAGACGTTTTTGCGCCAGAAATCCGGCCTGGTGCAGGGTTAGCTTGTCGAGTTCGCGAGGAGACAGGTGCATGGCTGTTTTGATTTAAGGTTGCCGGTTGATTTACCATTTTCGCGCCCACGGGTCATCTCCCAATAATTCGCCGGCAAAATTCAGGTGCCGGTGCAGTTCCCGACCGACGGCTTCCACGCTTTCGCCGGCCACGCGCAGCAGGGCGCCATCGGCCACGGGACTGGCGCTGCAAACCAGCGGCGCGCGGCGGGGTACCGGCTGCGCCGCCACATCTTCCAGCAACCGACGCGCGGCAGCCTGCAGCGGCGGCCCCAGCAGCAGTAGGAGCGCGACACAGTTGCATCGGCCCAAATGCGCCGCCACCCGGGGCGACTGGGTCTGGTCCAACAGCAGGGAGTCCAAAAAAATCCGCTCGCCGTTCAGAAACGCCTCGTTACGGCTCTGAAACTGATGAAACGCCCAGCGTTCCCCCCGGGCGGCGCGACCGGAGGTGAACCAGTCCACCAGGGCCAACCCGGACCCGGTGGCAAGGCGGAACTCCTGGTGTTGATTGTAAATGGAATCGGCGAAGGCCTGCACCGGGTCGGGCGCGAAAATGAGGATGCCATTTTCCCCGAGCGTGGCCCGGGTCTGATGGCCCGACAACCGGTGCGCCGGGTTGCGGTAAACCTTGGTGGCCGCCTGGGTACCGAGGAAACAGCGGGCATCCGGGCCGACATGCAGCTCCAACCGGGTCTGGTCGCCGGCGACCAGACCGCCGCCGAAACTGCTGGTGAAAGCCCAAACGCTGGGGCCGCGTGAATGCGGCGTCAGCAGCTTCATCGGGCTGGTGGCAAAGGCGGAAGTGACGGTGCTGGCCCCATAGACCAGTTCCACGGTCAACGCGGCCCGGCCCTTCTCCAAAACCGAATTGTCAGTCGGCGCAACCATAGGCACGGCGGCTTCCGCCGGGCTTAACAACCGGCAGCCGGAACGAGTCAATACAGCAACGACCCGGTGGCGCAGCAATACCGGCTGGTGACTTCATACGGTCAGATGTTTCTTGACCATCTCGTCGTTGAGATGGGCAATGGGCCCCTCGGCCACCACCGCCCCGCGGTCCATGATGAAAAAAATGTCGCCCACCGCCAGGCAAAAGTCGAGGTATTGTTCGACCAGCAAGATGCTGATGCGGCCCTCTTTTTTGATCTTCAACAGCGTGTCACCGATGAGGTCAATGATGTTGGGTTGAATGCCCTCAGTCGGTTCATCGAGGATGAGAATTTTGGGATCGGTCAGCAACGCCCGGGCAATGGCCAGTTGCTGTTGCTGGCCGCCGCTGAGCACGCCGCCTTTGCGTTGCAAAAACTCCTTCAGGATCGGAAACAGCTCCAGCACGCGGTCCACCTGGCCGTTGGCCTTGGCCCCGTGGACCACCAGCCCGATCTTGAGATTTTCCCAGACAGTCAGGTGCGGAAAGATGTCGCGGCCCTGCGGCACATAGCCGATACCTTCCCGGGCGCGCTGGTCGGACTTGAGGCCGGAGATGTCCTGATCCGCCAGCCGCACGGTGCCGGATTCCGGCCGGACCAGCCCCACAATGGATTTGAGCGTGGTGGTTTTACCCACCCCATTGCGCCCCATGAGACAGACCAGGCTCTGGGCCGGCACGTTCAGACTCACGCCCCGTAAGATCTTGGACCCGTCGTAACTGACATTGATGTTGGTTAGCTGTAACATTCGTTTTCAACGTCCCGGCCTGCGGGATGTCGGTTCAGTTCTTTTTCTTGCGGCCCAGGTAAACCTCCTTCACCCGTTCGTCATTCTGGACCTCGTCCACGCTGCCCTCACAAAGCACCGTGCCCTGATGCAGCACGGTCACCTTGCGGGCAATTTGGCGCACAAAGGTCATGTCGTGCTCGATGACAATGATGCTGTGCTTGCCTTCCAGGCTCAACAGCAACTCGCCGGTCTTGTGGGTTTCCTCATCGGTCATCCCGGCAGCGGGCTCATCCACCAGCAACAGCTTGGGGTCCTGGGCGAGCAGCATGCCGATTTCCAGCCATTGTTTCTGGCCGTGCGACAGCGAACCCGCCAGCGCCTCCGCTTTGTGGGTCAGCCCGATGGTTTCCAGCACGGTGGCAATGCGGTCGCGCTGTTCGGATGTGGTCCGCGAAAACAGCGCGGTGAACACGCTGCGCGAACCCTTAAGGGACAGCAGCAGATTTTCAAAAACGGTGTGATGAATGTACACCGACGGCGTTTGAAACTTGCGCCCGATTCCCAGCCGGTTGATCTCATGCTCCTTCAACCGGGTGAGGTCGGTGTCCCGCTCAAACTCCACCTTGCCGGTGTCCGGCCGGGTGCGACCGGTGATGATATCCATCATGGTGCTTTTGCCGGCGCCGTTCGGGCCGATGATGGTGCGCAACTCGCCTTCATCCATGTAAAAGGTGAGGTTGGAAATGGCTTTGAACCCGTCGAAGGTCTTGTTGACGTCTTCGAGCACCAAAATGAACTGGGGGATCGGAGCGGTCATTCGGGTTTGGCCGGTTGAACGGCTTCGTTATCCGCCGGCTCAATGCGGGCGGCGGCGGCCCGGCGGGCGGCAAACTTCCGATACACGCCCTGCAACTGCGCCGGCAACCCAACAATGCCCTTGGGCATGAAAACCGTCACCAGGATGAACATTGTGCCCAGAAAGATGAGCCACAGGTCCGGGTACGCCCGGGTGGCCCAACTCTTTGTGGCATTCACCACAAATGCCCCCAGGATGGGACCCACCAGCGTGCCGCGACCGCCCACGGCCACCCAGACCACGGCTTCCAATGATTTGTCCGGCGCCATTTCGCTGGGGTTGATGATGCCCACTTGCGGGACATACAGCACCCCGGCCAGCGAGGCCACCAGCGCGGCGAACACAAAGATGAACAGCTTGAAATTGGGAGTGGAATAGCCGGAGAACAACACGCGATTTTCGCTGTCGCGAATGGCGCGCTGCACCTTGCCAAATTTGGTTTTGGTGAGCCATTTGCACAGCCCATACACGCCCAGCAGGGCCAGACCGGTCGCTATATACAGGACGAGCTGGGTGCCCGGCTCGCGGATGTCCGCCCCGAGGATGAATTTGAAATCTGTGAATCCATTGTTGCCGCCAAGCAACAGACTGTTGCGGAAGAACAGCAGGCAGGCCGCGTAGGTCAGCGCCTGGGTAAGAATGGAAAAATAGACACCCCGGATGCGCGAGCGAAAGGCGAGATAACCAAAAATTCCCGCCAATGTGCCGGGTAATATCACGGCCATGAGCAGGGCAAACGCCAGACTGGAGAACGGCTTCCAGAAGGCTGGCAGTGTGCTCCAGCCGAGAAACACGAGAAAGTCGGGAATGGGCTGATGATACTGGCCGAGGTCGCCAATCATGCGCATGAGGTACATGCCCATCATGTAACCGCCGAGCGAGAAGAACAGCGCCTGCCCCAAGCTTAGCAGCCCGGTGTATCCCCACAGCAGGTCCACGCTGATGGCGAGCATGGCGTAGCAAAGATATTTGCCATAGAGGTTGATGGTGAAATTGCTGACGTGCAGCCAGCTGCCTTCGGCGGTGCAGCGGTTCAACAACGGCAACACAACAATCAGCAGCAATGCCGCCGCGGCCACCAGCCAAAGCTCGAGGTTAACAGATTTGCGTTGCATGAAATATCAATCCAGGCTGCGGCTGCGGATGGAAAAAAGCCCGCCGGGTTTCCATTGGAGGAAGAGAATGATGCAGACGAGCACCACAATTTTGCCGGTGACCGGGGAGCCGGTAACCTGCTGCAATATCTGGTCGCCGGTGCCGATGCCGATGGCCGAATAGACCGTGCCCACAATGCTGCCCACCCCGCCGACCACCACGGTCATGAAGCTGTCCACAATGTAATTCTGGCCCAGGCTGGGGCCCACGTTGCCGATTTGCGAGAGAAACGCCCCCGCCAGGCCGGCCAAGCCCGAACCGAAGGCAAAGGTCATCATGTTCACCCGGGCGGTACGCACTCCCATACACGAGGCCATGTCCCGGTTTTGCATCACAGCGCGAATGAGCAAGCCCAGCGGCGTGCGGGTAAGCAGCAGCCAGGTGCCAAACACGATCAGGACGGCAAAGACGATAACGAACACCCGGTTATAGCCGAGCATGACGTCATTGACCAGGAAGTGACCCTGCAACCAGCGCGGGGAACTGACCTGCACATTGTTGGCGCCAAAAACCATGCGGAACAGCTGTTGCATCACCAACGAAACGCCCCAGGTGGCGAGCAGCGATTCCAGTGGCCGGCGGTACAGAAAACGGATGACCGTGCGCTCCAGCAACAACCCCGCCAGCGCCGCCATGAGAAAACTCAGCGGCAGGGCGAACAGAAAGTAGCTTTCATAAAACCAGCCGGTGGCATTCAACCCTGGCAATCTCAAGCCGAAGCCGAGCGGATGCCCGAACAGATGAAACGGCAGGTTCACGGAAAACGCGAAGCCGGTGCCGAAGAGGTTTTGGACGATATAACAGGTGTAGGCACCCACAGCGATCATTTCGCCGTGTGCCATGTTGATAATGCCCATGAGGCCGAACGTGATGGCGAGGCCCAAGGTCACCACCAGCAAAATGGACCCCAGGCTCAGGCCGCGGAAGATGGTCCCGAAAAAGTTTACCACGCTGATGTGGCCCTCAATAATTTTTCCCGCCCTTTGCGCCGCTACAGTCACGTCGTGCGAGGCGGTCTTGCTATCGGCCAGGGTTTTGAGCATTTGCAGGCTGCCGATGGTTTTGAGTTCGGCCAGCCGCTGGGTGGCAGCAATCTGCACCTTGGCATTGGTGTCGCCCAGTTGCAGCATGGCCACGGCCTGCTGAATGGTCTTGATCACCTCGGGGTTGGTTTCCTTGACCAGCCGCGCCTGGAGCACGGGAATGTATTTTAACTTCTGGGAATTGCCGAGTTTGAGCACCGCCGACCCGCGGGCGTCAGGATCAGAATCGGAAAGCGCAATGGTATCCAGCGCCTGCTGGATGGCGGTGCGCAGTACAGCAGTGGTATCGGCGCTGGTCAAATCATCCGCCGCCAAATGGAGTTCCTCGTGGTTGGTGCCGGTGAGAAACTGGCCGTTGTCAATGCGGATGGCCCGCGCATGGCCAGCGGCATCGGTCTGGTCTTCGAGCAAAATGGGAATTTTGGGACCGGACCCGGCGTCGTAGAGATAGACGCCATCACGGGTCCACGCCAAAAGCACGTCCCGCACGAGTCTGGAACCCGTCTCGGCAAGGTCGGCCACGAGTTTGGGTTGCGCCGCACTGTCGGCCAACAGGGCTGCACTTAGTTTTTGCCGGACAGCGGATTCATCCTCCGGTGCCGCCGCCGCAGTACGGACTGTCAGGCTGGCGAGCAGCAGGAACCACGACAGACATTTCAGTAAATTCATTTTCAAATGAGGGCGGAGGATTTCGCCTCCGCCCTCGTTACGGGCGATGATTCTGCCGCCCCGCCAGCCGGGACGGCAGCGGGTTGGCTTATTTCGCCGAGAGCTTGGCGTCGAGGTCCTTCAGCATGAAGGGTTCGCCATAAACCTGCGGGTAGGTTTCCAGGATTTTGAACTGGCCGTTGGCCTTGGTTTCACCGATGAACACATCCTTGGTGGTGTGATGGTTCTTCTGCATGGTGATTTTGCCTCCGGGGCCGTCGAAGCTGATGTCGCCGGTTTCCAGCACTTCGCGGACCTTGTCCACGTCAAACGAGCCGGCCTTTTCCACGGCGGCCTTCCACAGATAGACGCCGTCATAGGAGAGCACCATGGGGCTGTCCACCGCGCGCTTTTCCTTCACTACGCCGGGGTGGGTCTGGTCTTTCAGCCAGGCGTCCCATTTGCCCAGGAATTCCTTGTTGGCCGGGGTATTCAGCGACATGAAGTAGGTCCAGCAACCCAGTTCGCCCACAAGGTCCTTGGTCGGCAGGGCGCGGAGTTCATCTTCCGCCAAACTGAAGGAAACCACGGGGCAGTCGGCGGCGCTGAGGCCGGCGGCGGCGATTTCCTTGAAGAACGGCACATTGGAGTCGCCGTTGATGGTGTTGAGCACGCAGGCATCACCGCTGGCGGCAAACTGCTTGATTTCGGCCACGATTTGCTGGAAGTCGGTATGGCTGAAAGGCACGTATTTGCCGGCGGAAATGACCTTGCCGCTGTCATCCTTGCGGAAGCCGCCCCCGATGTTCTCCGCGGGCACCCCGTGAACGAGCAGGTACTTGTAGAGAATCAGGTTGGCAGTCTGCGGATAGACGTAGTCCGTACCGATGAGGTAGAACTTCTTCTTGCCCTGCTTGAGCAGGTAATCCACGGCCGGGGTGGCCTGCTGGTTCACCGCTTCGGCAGTGTAGAAGATGTTCTTGGAGAGTTCCTCACCTTCGTACTGCACCGGGTAGAACAGCATGCCGTTGTCCTTTTCAAATACGGGCAGCACCGACTTGCGGCTCACGGAGGTCCAGCAACCGAAGGTCACGGCCACCTTGTCCTCTTCCAGCAACTGCTTCGCCTTTTCTGCAAACAGCGGCCAGTTGGAGGCGCCGTCCACGATCACCGGCTCGATCTTCTTGCCGAGCACCCCGCCCGAGGCATTGATTTCGTCGAAGGCATACAGCAACACGTCGCGCAGGGACGTTTCGCTGATGGCCATGGTACCGCTGAGCGAGTGCAGTACGCCGACCTTGACTGTGTCGGCGGCCTGCATTGTGGCGGCCAGGCCGACGGCCAGGGCGCCGAGGGTTAATTTACGCAGGAATGGTTTCATATATTTGTCTGGTTATTAAGAATGGGTTGATTGGTAGTATCAGATTGGTTTTGGTTTTTGGGTTAGAACAGATAGCTCACCCCGGCGCCGAGAATGACGCGGTCGGTCTTGCCATCGAGGCCCCCGCTGTAGGAGGTGAAGTCATACCGGATTTCCGGCTGGATTTTCAGGTTCGGCACGGGTTTGTAATTGAGCGTGAGGGTCACGCTGCCCAGGTTGCCATCGGCATCCGGCGTAACGATGCCCGCGCCAGGACGCACTGCCGGTCCGAGCACGCCATCCGGGCTGTCCACAAAGTCCACGCGCATGGCCAGGCCCACCTTGGAGGTGAAGTCATACCAGGCCCAGCCGCCGATGGACCAGAGGTCCGCGTCCGCGGCGCCGTCGTTCGAGAAGTGGAAGTAGTCGAATTCAAAGCCGGTCCCGAATTTCTCGGTGACCTGCACGCCGCCGATAACAGAGGCGCCGGAGACGTCGGTGGTGCCCGATTCGGCGCTATACCAGCCGATGAGGTGGGCCCAAACCTTGTCCGTGGGTTTCAGGTTGAGGCTGGCAATGACCGCCTTGCCGCCGTTGCTGTCCACGGGACCGGCGAACATGCCGTTTTGCACGCGCACCGCGAGGCCCACCTTGTCGGTAAAGTCATAGGCGAGCTGGATACCGGCGGAAGGTCCGTTGCCGGTGAACCACCACTGGTTGCCTTGTGAGAAGTTGGGGTTGGCCGCGCCGCCGTCACCGGATTCCCAGTTCAGCAGCGAAATCAACTGCCCCGCCTTGACGTCAAGGCCGGTACCGATGGGGATGTTCAGTTCGACATAGGCTTCACGCAGGGCTTCAAACCCGGCCACCGGGCTGCCGGTGTTCAGGTTGGGGGAATCCTCACCCCAGATCAGCGACGTCCGGAAACCGGCGTCCCATTTGTCCTTGTCCACCGCCTTGCTGGCCAGCGTGACCTTGACCTTGTTGATGGAAAAGGAATTGTTGGAGGCGTTCCAGAGGTAAGCGTCGGATTTGCCGTCAGCCGGGTCCTGCGTATTGTAAAAATAGGAGGCCTGGACAAAACCGCTGATGGTGATGTCGGACATGGCGGAAACCAGCTTGGGCGCGGGAACGCTGCTGGTCAGGATGCCTTCCTTCACCGCCAAAGCTTCCAGTTGCGCCACCCGGGCTTTCAAGTCATCCACGGATGTATCCGCATTATCCGCCACGGCCAGAGCCGTGCCGCCCAATAGCACCCCGCCCATCAGGACGGTTTTGGTTATCGGTTTCAAGCGAGAGGTTCTCTTCATAGGGTCTTAGGTTTGTTCTCCTTTGGGTTCAGCAACACCCTGCCGGTCGGGTTATTCCCGGAACGCCTTTAAGGCCGGTTGTGTTGCTGGCGGACTCCCCCGTGCGGCTCCCGTGCCAGCAGCGGGGCGAGTGGCACGGTAAATTCTTCATGACATTGATGAAAAACTTTCATGACCGGAAGCAACCGCTGGACAGCCGCCAGCTTCTTGCCTTTGTGACCCTCGCCGACACGCGTAATTTCACGCTCGCCGGGCGGGAATTATTCCTTTCCCAATCCGCAGTAAGTCACGCGTTGAAGGCATTGGAGGGGGATGTCGGCTGTCGTCTCGTTGACAGGTTGGGCAAAAAAATTCAGCTTACCGCCGCTGGCGAAGATTTTCTGCACCACGCCCGCAAGGTGCTGGGCGGCATGACTGCCGCCCGAGATTCCCTGGATCGGCTGGCCAAATGGGGCAAAGGCCGGTTGCGCGTGGCCGCCAGCGAAAGCATCCGCCAGCACCTGCTGCCCGAGGTATTGCTCGGCTTCCAAAAGGATTACGCCGACTGGCCCGTCACCGTGGAATCAGCAGACACCCGCGAGTCTATTGAGCTGTTGCAACAGGGTAATATTGACTGCGCCATCGCCATCGCCCCCAGTCGCAGTGAGGCGGTGGATCTGGTGCCGTTATTCACAGACGAAATTGGCTGGGTGGTGCCGCCCCATCATCCCTGGGCCCGCACCGGCCGGGCGGCGCCGGAAGAAATTTCCGCCCAGCGGCTGATCCTGCATCATTCCGGCAGCTACACCTGCCGGCTGTTGGAAAAGTATTTCCAGCAAGCCAGCATGGAACTGAAGGTCTATCTGGAATTGGGCAGTCTGGAAGCCATCAAAACTGCCGTGAAACGCGGCCTGGGTATCGCCGTGCTGGCGCCGTGGGTGATGCGCCCGGAATTGCAGGATCAAAGCCTCATCCACCTGCCCCTCGGCAAGCGCAAGCTGCGCCGCAACTGGTGCGCCCTCCGTTCGTTGGATCAAAAACCCACCCTGGCGGGCGAAACGTTTGTGAGGCATTTCCAAAACACAGTCAAAGCCCTGCCAGATTTGCAGCCAATGAGTTGAGGGCGGCAGGGCTGCCAAACAGTGGCTCCACACCTTGGCCGGATACCGCGACCGCGCTACGACTTGAGGTGTTGAAACGCCGCCAACGCGGCCTTGCGGGAGGCGGCGAGGTCCACCAGCAAATGCGGGTAGGTATCGCCAAGCCGCACCTTGGCTGCCGCGAGTTCGAGGGGCGAGGCCGCCCAAGGCTGGTGAATCCATTCATCCGGCAGGCCGGCGAGTTCCGGCACCCAGCGGCGGATGTATGCGCCTTGGGGATCAAACTTCTCGCCTTGGGTCACCGGATTGAACACCCGGAAATATGGTGCGGCATCCGCCCCACAACCGGCTGTCCACTGCCAGCCCAGCGTATTGTTGGCCAGGTCGGCATCCACCAGCGTATCCCAAAACCATTGCGCCCCGGCGGGCCAGGAAATCCGCAGGTTCTTGACCAGGAACGATGCCACCACCATGCGCACGCGGTTGTGCATCCACCCGGTGGTCCATAGTTCGCGCATGCCGGCATCCACCAGCGGGCAGCCCGTGCGACCCCGCTGCCAGGCCCGCAGTGCGACGTCATCCTTCACCCAAGGAAACCGGGTGAACTCCGGATGCAACGGCTGCTCCGGCGTATGCGGAAAGTGGTACAACAGGTGATGCGCGAATTCGCGCCAGCCAATTTCGGTGAGAAACCGGCCCTCGCGCCAAGCGGCGGTGGGAATTTGGTGCGCCGTGGCGAACCGCCGCAGCGCGTGCCAGACCTGCCGGGGCGTCATTTCGCCAAAGTGCAAATGCGGCGCCAGCCGCGAAGTGCCCGGCAGTGCGGGGCGGTCGCGATCTTCCTCGTACGTCGCCAGATGGTGTTGCAGAAACTGCTCCAACGCGGCAGCGGCGCCAGCCGCACCGGGACGCCAGGCTGCTTGCATTCCGGCGGTCCAATTGATTTTGGGCAGCAGTTCCAACTGTTCCAACGCCACACTCGCTGGCCAGTTGGAGGGGGGCGGCAGATGCCGCGGTGCCGGCAGCGGTTCGACGGGCGCTTCCCGATTCAAGCACGCCTTCCAAAACGGCGTAAAAACCTGGAACGGCCGGCCGCTCTTGTTCTCGATGGCATTCGGCTCGTGCAGCAAAGCCGCCGGGAAACTTTCAAAAGCCACTCCCGCCGGCTGCAATGTTTTACGGACGACATCATCGCGCCGGCGCACGGCGGGCTCATATCGGCGATTCCAATACACCGCGCCCGCGCCGGTTTCCTTGATCACTGCCTGCAGGGTGGACACCGTGGGCCCCCGCCGCAAAATCAGCCGGCTGCCGCGCGCCGCCAGTTCCGCCTGCAATGCCGTCAGCGAATGATGCAGCCACCAGTTGGACGCGCCACCCGGCACCCATGGGGCTTCCTCCTCCGGCGCCCAAATGAATACCGGCAGCACCGGGCCGCCCCGCTCCAGCGCGGCGTGCAGCGCCGGATGGTCAGCCAGGCGCAAATCCAAACGGAACCAGACGATGGCGGGAGAAACCTTCATGTCGCTTCGGGCGCAGACTATACTGATGCCGGGATCAAATCCGAGTTATTTCCGGGCGAAGCGCTGCGGGAAAATCTTCACGGACGGCCCACATCCCATTATAGTCCGCGCGATGAAAGCTGTGATACTGGCGGCCGGCAAAGGCACGCGCATGCGGGAACTGACCAACGACCTGCCCAAACCCATGCTGCGCGTGCAGGGGAAACCCATTCTGGAACACATCATCGCCGGACTGCAAGCCGCCGGCATCCGAGAGTTTTTCATCGTCACCGGGTATCGCGCCGAGGTGGTGGAAGCGTATTTCGGCGACGGCTCCCGTTTTGGGGTGCGCATCGCCTATGGCCGGCAGGTGGTACAGGACGGCACAGGCAAGGCGCCCGAGCTGGCCAAGGATTTTGTCGGCGACTCCCCGTTTGTGCTCACCTATGGTGATATCCTGGTGAAGCCGGAGACCTATCAGCAAATGCTCCGGCGCTATGCGGAAGCCAAGTTTTCCGGACTGGCGACGGTGACCGGCAGTGAAGACGTCACCAAGGGCGGCCTGTTCTTCTTTGACGGCGCCTTCTGCCTGGAGCATCTCGTGGAAAAGCCGAATGCCGCGCAACTGGCCGAGCTGCGGCAGCAAGGCCGGCTGCAGCCCGGGACCACGGCGTGGTACAATGCCGGCATCTACATTTTTGAACCGGTGCTCTTCGAATACACCGCCCGGCTCCAGAAATCCCCGCGCGGCGAATACGAACTGACCGATGCCCTGCTCGCCCTGTTGGCCGCCGGCCACAAGCTCGCGGGCATGGAGATCGCCGGCCGCTGGGTGGACGTGCGCGACCCCGAGGTGCTGGCCAGCCTGGAAAAAGGCACGTGATTTACGCGGCCGGATCCTTCCGGCGGTTGAAGAATTTCCTCATCCAGGCCGCCACCGCCGCCACGCCGATGATGATGAATTTCTTGGCCGCCAGGAGGCCCACCCAGAGCAGCTTGAACAGTCCCAGCTTGGTGGCAATGCCGCCCGCCACCAATGCCGCCAGCCCGTAGGTGGCCACCTTGTCCACCTTGGGGTCGAAGTCGGCGTAACGGTGGCCCTCGTTGAAATCGACCATGCCCAGGATGGCGGGCGTTTGTTTTTCAATGGCGGCGAGTTGATTTATGTCGGCCACCGCGCTGAGCACCAGCACTCCCCGCCGTCCCAGCATGCGGATATCATAGTTGAGGGTATTGACCTTGCTGCCTTCAAACTTCAGTTCCTTGGCCCAGTACAGCTTGTGCGTGGCGGCATCATAATGCGGCGGCGCGGCCCAGCCCACGAGTTCGAGAGCCGGGTAACCCTCCTTGGTGCGGGCGGCATTGTTCTTCGCAGTGGCCTTTTGCATCTGCTGGAGCAGCTTGTCGTAATTGATTTTGGTGGCGTCGTCGTCTTTCACATACCCGTCCGCGGCATAGGAAACGGCCACCACCCAACAGTCCTTTTGCAATGGCGTCTGGTCGGCGGGCATCAGGAGGCCCAGGGTATCCTCCGCCACCTCGGGCGGATTGCCCCACATTTTGACCAGGACCGTGTGGGCGTCCTTGGCATCCAGAAAGTGAAATTCCGGCGGAACTTTCAATTTGGCGAGGCCGCCTTTCAGGTCAATTTCGCCCTGCTGGTAATGCAGCTCCTTGGCGAGCTTGACGAGTTCCGGCGGGATTTGCGCCGCCGCCGGGTCTTCCAGCTTTTGCGCAAATCCAATGGGGGCGCCAGCCAGCAGGCCGGCCAGCAGGGCCGCGTACAGTATGGTTTTCATGGGATGACTTCTGATGAGTTTTTAGTGATATCCGAGTCCGGGATACAGCAGGTTGACCGCGAAAAGTTGGACGGGCGGATAGAGGTAATCAAAAGCCCGCCACGCCACGATAAAACCAATCATGCGGAAGCCGGGATGCCACATCGTTTCCAGAAACTTTGCCGCCGACTCCGGCGGCACGAAGAGCATCAGCGCGCCGCTGCCATCCAGGGGCGGCAACGGCAGCAGATTGAAGGTGCACAGCAGCAGGTTCAGCGAAAACAGGATGCTGATCATGGTTGCGAAAAAATATCCGTTCGGACTCACGGCGGTGACCACGGAGGAAAAGTTGATCCATTCCGGCGCCTCAAAATAATGAAACGCCATGCCCACCCGGATGAGCAACACCGCCAGCAACACCAGCAACAGGTTGGCCGCCGGGCCGGCGAGTGACACCAAACCTTTACCGCGGGGATTGCGGATGGCCCATTGCGGATCATACGGCGCGCTGGCCCAGCCCAGCATCCACCCGCCGAGCAAAAAGGAAAGAATGGGAATCACCACCATGCCCACCGGCTCCCGGCGGATGTGCGGCGTGGGATCCAGCGTCACCTGTCCGCCCCGGTGCGCGGTGTCATCGCCCAGCTTCAACCCCACCCAGGCATGCGCCGCCTCATGCAACACCGTGGAGAACAGAAACACGATGTACCATTTGAGGCCCAGCAGCAAATCCGGTGTCATGTGCGGCGATGCTGCAAACGGGCCGCGGCTTTGTCAATGTTTCCGCCGGGAAAATCAGGTGACAAACTTCGGCGCGTACGCCGGCCCCAATCCGTGTTTTTCCAATAATTCCCGGAACCGGGCCAGCCCCCGTTTCTCGTCCGCACCCAGGTGGTAATGAATGTGCCAGCCAAGGTAGTCCTTGCGGAAATCAAAGGTGTATTCCGTGCGCGAGCTGATGATGTAGTCCAGCGTTTCCAGGCCGAAGTCCTTGGCCTCGGTGAGCCGGCGGCAGAGCTCCCGGTTTTCCACGCCGCGCCGCAGCGCCCAGCCGGCGTACACAAACGGCAGCCCGGTAAGTTCCAGCCAGGCCGCGCCCAAGTCAAAAATTTCGTGCTTATGCGGCGCCAGCACGAAGTCCAGCGCGGGATCGCCGATGAGCAGGACAAAATCCTTTTCCGGCGCGGCGGCGTAACTTTCCAGCGGCTTGAATTCCGGGCGCAGCCCACGCTCGGCCAGCAGCACCTTGAGCAGGTTCACGCTGGTGAGCGAAGCGGGATCGCAAAAGACTTCCCGCGCTTCCTCCAGCGGCCGGCGATGCGCCAGCACGACGCTCTTGACCTCGCCCAGCGAGGCGATGGCCACGCCGTCGAGCAGGTCGTAGCGGTCCTGAAGCAGCACCTCGGTGATGCTGACCAGGGCGGCATCCAGTTCATCGCGTCGCAACTGGTCCGCCAGTTCGGCGGGCGTGGCGTAAACG
>DATJIU010000071.1:0-4871 GCA_035492855.1 Dongiaceae bacterium
CCAGCGTTTTGACCTCGTCCAAATTCCGGCGGTGGCCGGTGGCGAAATTGTCAAAGCCCCGCACCCGTTGTCCCAGACGCAACAGGGTTTCCAGCAGGTTCGAACCAATGAATCCCGCCGCGCCGGTAACCAGCCAGGTCCGGGGCGACGCGGTCAAATCCGTTTTCAGTTTTTCGTAGGCAGTCATCAGGCTTTCCAAATTTTTTCCGGCGGCACGGCAACGCCCGCCATCACGTTGCGGGTATCCACAATACACTGCGCCCACTCCGCGAGTTCCGCATAATTCACCGCTGCGTGCGCGGTGGAAATCAATACCACATCGTAGCCGGAAATGGTTTCCCGGTTCCAGGCCACGGACCGCGTGCCCGCCCAATGCGAATGCTCGCGGCTAGGCCGGATGACCGGCACATGCGGATCGTAGTATGCCATCTCCGCGCCTTGCGCATGCAACAGGTCCAGCAAATGATAGCTGGGCGATTCGCGGTCGTCATCCACATTGGCTTTGTACGCCAACCCAAGCACCAGCACGCGGCTGCCATTGACGGCTTTGCGCCGGGCATTCAATGCCTCCGCCACCCGGCCGACCACATAATGCGGCATCGCGGTATTGATTTCGCCCGCCAGTTCAATGAACCGCGTGTTCTGGCCAAATTCGCGCGCCTTCCACGTCAGGTAAAAAGGATCAATGGGAATGCAATGGCCGCCGAGGCCGGGGCCCGGATAAAACGGCATGAACCCGAACGGCTTGGTCTTCGCCGCCGCAATGACCTCCCAGATGTCAATGCCCATTGCGGCATAAACTCCTTTGAGTTCGTTGACCAGGGCAATGTTGACGCAGCGGAAAATGTTTTCCAACAATTTCGCGGCCTCGGCCACGCGACACGACGAAACCGGGATGACCGTTTTCACGGCCCGACGATATAGCGCCACCGCCCGCTCCAAATCCGCCGGGGTATAGCCGCCCACCACCTTGGGAATCAGCGCCACCTGGCTGGCGGGGTTGCCGGGGTCCTCGCGCTCCGGCGAAAAGGCGAGGTAAAAGTCCGTACCGGCCTTCATTCCCGAGCCGCGTTCCAGCACCTCGCGCAATTCCCCGTCCGTCGTGCCGGGATAGGTGGTGGATTCCAGCACTACCAGGGCGCCCCGTTGCAGATGCGGCGCAATGCTCTCCCCAGTTTTGATAATGTACGAAAGGTCCGGCTCGCGGTTTTGGGTCAGCGGCGTCGGCACACAAATAATGACCGCCGTCACCTCGCGAATCCGGGAAAAATCCGTGCTGGCCGTGAGCTGCCCCGCTTTCACCGCTTCGGCGATGGCCGCCGCCGGAATATGCTCGATGTAGCTGCGCCCGGCGTTGATGGCCTCGACCTTCCGGGCGTCCACGTCCAGGCCCAATACCTCCACTCCGCTGCGGCCAAACTGCAGACCCAGCGGCAAGCCCAGATAACCCAGCCCCACCACGGCAATTCTCATAACATTGTGAATTCCGGCGGCAGCATGCCCGCCGCCCCGTAAAAAAAAAGTCTTTTCGTCAACTTACCGGCCTCTCAACGATGACGTTATGGGGCGACGCCGCTGTCGGAGCACGCCCGTCCCCGGGCGCAGCGATGTTGCAAAGTTCGCGCATACCGCATTTCCCCGCCAACAGATAATGACGCCCGCGCCTCCCGGTTTGCAGCATTGAATGACAATATCGTATGGCTTGTAGGCGTTCCGTTGCTGTGCCCGGGGACGGGCACACTCCTGGTGAGAAACGTTGAAATTCACTTGCGTTGCGCCCGCCGGACAACATACGATGCGCCCCGTCATTTGGCAGAGACTGATTGGGTTGGGGTCGTAGCTCAGTTGGTAGAGCGTCTCGTTCGCAATGAGAAGGTCGCAGGTTCGATCCCTGTCGGCTCCACCAGTCTCGCCAGGGCGGACTTCCAGTTTTCCACCGGACCGGTCAATGAACTGTCCCCAACTTCTCAAATGATATGACAACATGCTTAAAATGCCAGGGGCATCATGTAGTAACAGGGAGCATTGAGAATTATAGAGACCACGGGGCCGCCGTTTTTCGTCCCAAAGGGTTGCGAAATTTTGCCTTAACTCTAATCGGAGGCACCCGAGTTTTACCCGAGGCGTTTGCCTGTCTGGATTGTGGCTTTGTCTGGAGTTCAACCGCCCCCGATGAACTGGCAAAATTCATCAGCAAGCATTGCCGCCCGGCACCTGAAGACGCAACGGATTAGCCGACCGGCTCAATTGATCTCAATCTTCAACTGGGGATAGCTCTGGCGTAAGTAATCCACGAGCGCGCCCTGATCTTCCGAACGAATCAAAATACCTTCCCCTATTTTCAAGGAAGGAGGAAAATGCCCGATGTCGCCGACAACTTCCCCTTCTTTCTTGTCCCAGATGAGGCGCACCAACTTACTGATCGCAACCCGCTGCTGGCGCTCTTGCTGGTCAGCGCGGCCCCAGCAAATCTGCCCATTCTCGACCACCACTTCCCACTCGAAAGGATTGAGGATGGCTCTGACACACCAGAAAATACCGACCAGCAAGACCACAATAGCGGCCAGCGAAACCCCTCTGGGAAAAGCAGGGTCGGCGGGGAGCAGATTACAAATGAATGCAGCGACACCGAGCAACGACAAAATCAGCAGCAGCCAAACGTAACTGTCATTCGACCGTCGGACATATCGGAATTTCATAAGATGCGAAGCGGCTTCCTGCCTCCTTAGCATTCACCACCCCAATTTTCAAAGTGGCTGTCCCAATTCCACCAAATGAAAATGCCAAATGCAATGCCCCCCAGCGGCAAAGCCAGCCACGCACTGAAATGAGTTGAAGCGCCGATGAGCCGGAGCACCGAATAAGTGATAAACACAAAAACTGCTCCGCCGAGCAGGTAAACCAAAACCGCCCCCAACAGTTTTAGAATTTTCGACATGGGGAAGACGCCTGATTGGAACTGATCAAGGGCAACGGTTTTTGCAGCCGACTCTTTGCCACAGCAACAACGCTGTGCCGGGCCCAAAACATTGTCCAGTTAAAATCCGCCTCCGTTTTCGCTTCCATCAGGATCGTACCCGCAACGCAGTTGTGCGCCTCAGTCAGAAACGGTCAGGAAACATTTACTCAGAAGGCTGGTTTGGTGCGGGTCTTTGCTTTTCGTTTCTGCTCCTTTTTAACCTTGGCTTCAAGCGCATCTACCCATGAATTAAAGAACGCTCGGAGACACGTTGTGGAACAAAAATAAGCCTCAAATTGTCCACCACGACAATCTCTGGCGAAGTCAACGGAAGTGTAAACTTCGCGGTTCTGGCCGATACCGGCACTGTGTGCGCCATGCCACATAATTTTGGCGAAGCCGTCCATTTGGCGGTGCAAACCGCCATTAACTCGCTTGCGATCCATAAACATTGCCCCGCCTTCAAAAATCGCCATCGAGTGCGGCTCGAACACTTTGCCCTGCTTGCATTGTGGGCAGACGGCCTTCTTGGGGTATTTCGTGTTTTGTAACTTTAGAAGGGGAAATTTCATGCGATATGCTTGCCCAGGTTCGTGGTTATGGCTTTATTGAACCGCTCCAAGCCCGCTCAGCCGTGGCGGACTTTGCCGCTGGTGGTCATGCTGACGGCGGCCACGAAGTCCAGTTGCAGCGGCACCTTCTGGCTCGATAGCCGTTTCCGGCAAAACGTCAGAATGTCCTCGGCCTGATCTGCGGTATGATCGGGGCGCAATTGGATTTCCGCAAACACCGCCTCGCCCATCTGCGGATGCGGCCGGCCAAATACCCGGGAGCGCAGCACCGCCGGATGGTGATCCAGCACCGCCGCCACTTCCTCGGGAAAAACCTTGTGCCCGGCCACGTGGATGACGGACGAGGTCCGGCCATCGATGACAAAGCGCCCGCCGCTGTCGCGATGCGCGAGGTCGCCGGTCAAAAACCAGCCGGCGCGCAACACCGTGGCGCGCGGCCGGGGCGGGTTCAGGTAACCGGAGAACATGCCCGGTCCGCGCAACGCCAGTTGGCCAGTCTCGCCGTCGGCCAGCGGCTTCATCTGCTCATCCACGATCTTCGCCTCGAATCCGGGCACGGGACGGCCCACGGCCTCGGGATGTTCCGCCGCCTCGGCAAGGTTCATCAGCGGCAAGCCCACTTCGATGATGCCGAAGCCCTGCGACATCGGCACGCCGTACTTGGTCAGGAAATCACGCGCAGCCTGCGGCGGCAATTTGCTGGAGACCGACATCACGCGCTTCAAGGACGGCGGCAACCCGCGGCCCGACTGGTCGCTGTTCAGCAGCCGCACGTGCATGGGGGTGATGTAAAGAAATGTGGCCGCATGTTTCTCCGCCGTATCGAGCAAACTGCCGGCGAGGTAGTCGGCACTGACAATGACCGTGGCGCCGATTTCGAGATACAAAATGATGGAGACGTAGAAATGGTAGGCCATCGGGAGCACCCAGAGGATTTTGTCCTCGGAGGTCAGCCCCAGACCGGAATTGGCCGCGTGCGTGCGTTCCAAAACATCAGTATGCGTCAGCACCACGCCCTTGGCAGCGCCGGTAGTGCCGGAGGTGAAACGTACAAAGGCGGCATCCGGCAATCCCGGCGCGAGTGGTCCGGGCGTGCCCGGCAGGCGCGAAAACCGTAGCCCGTTGCCGCCGGGATTGGCGAGGCTTACGGGCTCACATCCGGGCACCGAGCCGCTGCCGTCGTCCAGGATGGCCGTCAGCGGCGCCTGCTCCAGCATGTCCGCCTGCTCCGTGGGCTTCATCTGGTGATGAATGGGCATGATCACCGCGCCGCAGCCCAGGGCCGCCAGCGCACCAATCACAAACGCGCGGCCATTGCGCGCCCGCACGCCAATCCCCTG
>DATJIU010000072.1:0-51594 GCA_035492855.1 Dongiaceae bacterium
TCCCGTCTGTCCCGGCCGGTCCGGTGGCGGCCCAGCCCGGCGTCATCGAACTTGTCGTGCGCCCCACCGGGCTGGTGGACCCCAAGGTCACGCTCAAGCCGCTCAAAGGTCAGATTGATGACCTCATCGAGGAAGCGCGCAAGCGCGCCGATGCCCACGAGCGCGTGCTGGTGACCACGCTCACCAAGCGCACCGCCGAGGAACTCACCGATTACCTGCGCGACATCGGCATCAAGGTGCAATATCTCCACAGCGACATTGACGCCATTGAGCGCGTGGAAATTTTGCGCGCATTGCGGCGTGGCGAATTTTCCGTGCTGGTGGGCATCAACCTGCTGCGCGAAGGCCTCGACTTGCCGGAAGTTTCGCTCGTGGCCATTCTCGACGCGGACAAGGAAGGTTTTCTCCGCAGCGAAACCAGCCTCATCCAGACCGCCGGCCGCGCCGCGCGGCATCTCAATGGCGAGGTGATTCTTTACGCCGATGTAATGACCGACAGCATCAAGAAATTTCTGGCCGTCACCGAATACCGCCGCCAGCGGCAGCTCGCCTACAACCGCGAGCACGGCATCACGCCCCGCAGCGTGAGCCGCGCCGTGGAGCAAAGCCTGGCGTCCGCCGCGCACGAATACGACAGCAAGGCCGTGGCGGTAATCAACGACGCCGGCGGCAATTTCGACGTCACGGAAACCATCCGCGAACTGGAAACCGAAATGCTCGCCGCCGCGGCGGAGTTGAAATTCGAGCGCGCCGCCCATTTGCGCGACCAGATCAAGGAATTGAAGAACGTCCAAGTCGGCGGCAACCCCGCTGCCTCTACCACTAAAAAGGTGAGCTACAAAAAAGCCCGGAAATCGCGGCGGTGATGCGGTTGCCCGTTAACAATGTAGGAGCCGACGTGAGGAGGCTCTGATTGAACCGCTCGCTCCGTGGAAAAATGAGCCCGTTTACGCCGGTTTTTACCATAAAACGAATCAGGAATAGGAGGGTTGATTTGGAACGGTTTGCAACTTTGGGGTTTGCCGAAACGGCATTTTCAATAGACTATCCGACAATCGTTGAATAACTGTTGGGCATCGTGAGGTGATTATGAGTTCAACCACGACGGAAAAAAACAGGCTTGAGGCGCTAAGTAAGCGATTAAGGTTTATTGGCAAGGTCAACATTGGGTTAATGCTGGTGCTATTTGTTTGTTCGCTGTTGGCCTTTTTTGTGACCTCACGTTTTTCCGCTTCTCCTGATCAAGACGTTGGATTGCATCATGTACTTGGTAGTTTGCTCAAGGTCATGATTCCTCTGGCCTTGGTATGCCTCGGATTGCTTTTGATTTTTGGACCGGCACTGGTTGTCTGTTACTTTAAGCTCAACAAGATGAGAGGAGGAGCCGATGCCTGACAGCCGGTTAGTAGAATAGCCACCGTCAGGCTCTGCCTGAATGCCTTGGTTTGAGCCTCGTCACCTCGGTTCCTACAAATCTTTTTCGCCGACCACCGCCGGCTCGCACGCCGGGAAGTATGCAAAAACCGCGGCGGTGATGCGGTTGCTCCAACCGAGGCGGCTTATTGGAGACTGCTCAGCGGCACCCGGTACAAATACCAGCCAAGCTGGATCCAAGCGTAGCCGCCGCCTATCTGGATGCGGTCCACCTCGTCCACGGCGACGCGGCAATAATTTCGGGCTTTTCCCTGACGCAGATCCACTCTCGCAATGTAACCGGTGCCGCCCACCCACAGCTCATCCCCGGCCAGGGTCATGGTATTGGGCGGATTGGGGATTGCCGTGTCGTCCTGGATAGTTTGCCACTGCTGGTCCGACCAGGATTGCACCGCCAATGAGACATAGCATGCGACTTCATCGCTGTTGTAAACCTTCTCTGAAAATGTACCCCGAGGATAATTCAAATAATCGAAGTGGAGTATTAGATCTAAAACATCACGTTCGGCTTTGGTCACTATCCGATTGGTAACGGTGAGGTGGTTGGTGAGGGGGGACCTTCCCGTTTCGGTGTGATCCTCAACATTCCGTGACTTGACCCCAACGGCTTCAGCTAACCATGAGGCATCCGCCGTAAAGCCATACATTGCTTTGCCCAAGGCACGGGGTATGGGATTCCAAGTATCCTGCACCGTGTCATATTTCAAGATTCCGCCTGTAATAAACATCCAAGGATTGCCGGACGGGTCGGAAACAATACTTCCCACTCCAACACCTGGCGGTAATTTTTCCTCGTTGGGCCTTCCGGTATCGAACTGAAGCCCCCGTGTCCGAAGCTCCCGCATGTAGGATTTAATTTTCCCTGAAGCCGGATCGAGCTGGCCCAGGCCACCCCCGGTAGTGCCGTTATAGGCCATCCAGAGCGTCTTGCCCGACCAATGCAAGGCACTGATGGAATTCATTGCCAACCCATTGGTTTCGGTGAACCGCCGGAATTGCTGACTGGACTTGTTGAAGTCGATCAAGCCGGCGCCCCGGGTGGCAATCCAAATATTGCTGGAGGTAACGCAAAGCGTCGTTACCGGTGTCGCCGCATCAAAAGGCAGACCGATTACCAGATTGGTGTGCAATTCAAAATCCAAATGTAGCAACTGGCCGCCAGTTCCCACCCACAGGCCATTTTGATCCACAACAAAGGCTCCTGGTGCGTGCAGACGTAAGATTGATTTTCCCAGGTCAAATTCCCGGGGATCTTTCACCGCTGGAAGCCCCAGTTTCTCCCGGCAATAGTCTCTCCAGCGCTCGGTAATAATGAAATCTTGCCGCCCACCCCAGACCGGCCAATAGAAATAGTGCGGAGGGCGATTTGAACAGCTCTCAAAGATATCCAGCGCTTCTTGCCACTGCTCCAAATAAACATAGGCAAAGCCCAAGGCCATCACTTGTTCGTCACAGTCTTGTCCGGCAGAAGCATCAAGCCGGAGACTTTCCGTCAAAACCTTCACGGCCAAATCGTATCGGCCATGCTCAAAGCTCCAACGCGACACGGGGCCCCAGATCCGCTGCCAGTACGCTTTGGGGGAATTCAATTTTTCCGGATGTGCAATGTATTCATCCAATAAGGAATCAAATTCCCGTACCAGCGGCGCATTGGTATCTACTTGAACGGTGACCACTGCCGCCAGCAGGTAGGGGGTCAGATTTGTTGTCTGCGCAATCAAACGTGGGTAAAGCTCGGCCAGACGCCGAGCCGCAGCGGTCCGATTGGTTCCATAACTTTCGACAAAGTCATTCAGTCCCATATCCAACTTGACGTCGTTGGATATTGCGTTGGTGATGCTGGAAAAAAGGCTGGCTTCCATCAATTGTTGGGCTTCCGAGCCGGGTTGCTTGAGCGCGATTTCCTTTTGGATGGACTTAATCTGCCCGCGATAATATTCAAGAGCTACCGGAACGGTCGTCTGCGCTGCGGTGGTCTCAAAAAATTTCAGCTTTTCCTCCAACGGAATATGATAGTAATCAAAGGTGAAATTTAAATGTTGGCGCGCCTGCTCGGACCACTTGTCTTGAATGGGGGATTCAATGATTTTTCGATAACACTCTCGAGCCTCTGCCGGCCGGCCAATAGATTCCACTTCGAAACAATTTCCCAGAAGCACTTGAGCCTCGCGGTTATCGGGATCCAGCAACAGTACGGTTTCGAAGGCACGGATGGCTTCCTCCATGTTGCGCTGTGATGGCGACTCTGTTTTCCGGGTGCTAGGCCAAGATGCAAAACGATACTCCTCCATCAAATGTCTGCCGATGCTCATTTGGGAACCAATCTCACCCCGCCGGGAGGGAACAATTGCCCCCGTATCCTGACGGATGGCGTCATCCAGCTTTTCTTTGACTCTTTCTTCGATGGGATTGCCCGGCAGGTCACACAACGCAAAATGTTTGTAATCTCCCCAGATCCGCTGCACATCCAGGTTCACCTCCACCAGCAGATTGGTGGTTTCGTAGGATTGATACTGGCCGGACACCAGCCAGAAGGCCGACTGCATGGGCGGCGCATTGGTATTTGTCGTATCCGTCAGGCCCGCCTGGTCCAGATGCATTTCCTGGAGCAGGGTATCCACATACTCACGTTCCAGCAGGGTGATGTCGCTGCCCTGGTACGCCGCCGTGAGGTAGCTGCGCAACTGTTTTGGAAAATCCGCCCGCCGGTTGTTCACGCTCCGGTCCTCAAAGGCGCCAACCGCCAGATACACCCGGGCCTTGGCCTGGGCGGCATTCTGCCGGCTTTGCCGGACAAATGCCGCCAGGTCCGCCGCCAGTTCCACCGGCGGTCGCCCGCCGTAAATCACCCCGGCGTCACGCATGACTCCCGTCCGCGCATCCACCAATCGCACCACCAGCGAATTGGTGCCGTTGATTTGCGCTTCTGTGCCCAGGAGAAACCAGTCCACTTGCAGCAACTTGCCCACCCGGACCGCCTCCTTGGCCCGCACAAAGCCGTACAGGCTCAGGTGCAACTCGCGCAAGACCGCGTCCAGTGACCGGCGTTCCACCAGTTGCAGCCCCGGGGCGTCACTCAGGTCGGCGATGACCAGATCGCCCAGTTGCCGGTCCTGGCTCTCGTTTGCCAAGCCCAGACCGCCCACCGCCAGCCGGACGTGCTCGGCAATCTTCAGGGGCACATAGACCGCCGGCTGCGGCCGGTTGGTTTCGCCAAATTGTTCGGACAGCGCGGTGCTCCGGGCCGCCAGTTCCTGATCGGAAAAGGGCCGGGTTTGGCTGGTGCCGGATTGCAGGGTTAGATAAACCGCCAGCCCCATGCCCAGGACCACGAGCCCGCCCACCGGCAGCAAAAATTTTCGCGGCAACGGCAATTTCATGTTACGGCACCAGCTTAGGGATGAGCCGCTCGGCCAGTTGCGCGGCGGCCTGTTGCAGGGCGGACTTGGCGGCCACGTGCTCAGCCAGGTCCACGGCCACACCGGTCTGGCGGTCCACGGCGAGGATATTGCCGGTGGCCACGTCGCGGGCCTTGACCTCCAGCCGGGCGCGACAGCTCTGCAGGTTGCCCTTGCGCATGCCGTATTCGCTGAACGCTTCCCCGGTGATTTCCACCGTCACATGATTGGTGGAGCCGGCATCGGCGAGTGGGAAGCCGCATTGTTGCAAGATCAGTTCCAGCTCCGTCTGCGCCGCCGGATCAATGACGCGCTGGCCGAAGTGCTGCTCGGTGACTTTCACCGAAACCACCGGGCGCGGTTTGTCGCCCAGCGCCTTTTTGATGCGGGCGATGCGGTCCTCGGGCGATTCCACGTGGGCCACGAGCGTATCGCCTTTTTGGGTCACGTCGGCCGCGATTTTTTTGGCGAGTTCGCCGGCCAAAGTGCCGAGATCCGCATTGGCCTTGCCGCTCACCAGTTCGCCATACACGCGGCTGGTTTCGGTGCCGATGATTTTGGCCACCACAAACAGATCGTTGTCGGTCTTGAAGACCCGGCCGGTGACCAGCACTTTGGCGCCGGTCAGGTTGCCCACCCGGGCGGCGGTTTCCGGGCTGATGGTGCCGGACAGGCCGAGTTCCTGTTCGCCCAGCACTTTCTCCAGATCCGCCCGCTCCACCATAATCAGCGCGGGTGCGGCGGACAAATTGGCGTTCACCAGGGTGGCAATTTTGGGCCCGAGCCCGCGGACATTGTCGTCATTCGATTCAAAGTCGAAAACGGCGACGGAATAAATGTCATTGGTGGCTGCCCGGAGCGCAAAGCCGCCGAGCCACAGCAGCCCCAGCAAGAAGAGGATTTTTGTTTTCATAGACATTACGGTTGGGAAGTCGTCGCCCATTCCGGCAGGGCCGGAGGCCGGGGATGCACCGCCAGCCGGCACAGCCCGAGCAAATTGAGCTGGGCCTGCGGATTGTCGGCCAGGCCGGCGACCAGTTGCGGCTGCGCGACCACCACGGCGTTGGTCGTTTCCGGCACGGCATAAAACGAGGGCTGCAATCCAGCCGCGGGTGCGGCGGCCAGCGGCCCCGGCGGCAGAATCCAAACCACCGCCGTGCCTTTTTTGGCCAGGGCTTTAATCTGGTGCGCCAGGTCTTCCGGCAGCGCGCGGTCCGGCTGCGCCGGCCCAATGATGACCAAGCGGCCGGAGAAGGTGTCCAGCCCGTCGGTTTCCAGGTTGGCGAAGTCCAGGTTCAAATTTTTCAACAGAGGCTTGAGCCGGTTTTGCGGATCATAGATGCCCAAGGCGTCGCCCGCGAGCGGTTTGAGTTCCGCCAGCAGGTTTGTGGGATATGCCCAGACACTGGTGACGCCGAGGAGCTGGTTGGTGCGGTCCCACCACTGGATGACAAATTGCGTGGCAGCCGTTACCGGAGGGAAGGCAAAGCTGGCGGACTCCAGGATGGTTTGCCCGGGCAATATTTGCAGGTGCTTCCAAGAAGAGATGTTGAGCTCCACCGCGGTGGCCGTGGCGGTTTGGAACAGCCGCGTATGGGCGGCGCAGGCCACGGGCTGGGAGCCGCCATTGTGCAATGCCACGCTGACCTGGCAGGTCGTGCCGCCAAAGCAGGACTGCGACGCGCCGTTGGAGACCACCGCCAGTTGCGCCCGGCCCAGGCCGGCGCAACTGCAAGCGCCCAGCACCAGCAATGTTGTCCGAAGGAAGCGCATCTCTAGTTATCAGACCACGGCACCCGTTGTTATTTTTGAATTCGCACCGCTTTGGTTTCATCAGAAAATTCGCCGCCTGCCAGCCACCAGCATCAGACCTGGTCAGAGCTACAACCGGACGGCATCAAGCCGGTGGGCCTGGATTTTTAAATCATTGCCGGCCAGTTCCGGGCGGGTGTTGGACCAGATAAAATCATGTCCCTCCAAAATAATTCCGCCGCGCGGATCCGCCAGCACGGTGACCCGGCGCCCGGCAATCTGGATTTCCTGACCGCTGAAGGTGACCGCCGACACGCACTGCCGCCCATCACAAATGCGGACATAGAGCGGCGGCGAGGCCGGCACATCGCCCGTGTCGGACAGGACCAGGCTCACGCCCTGCTCATCCTTTACAATCGCGCGGACCTGGTGGGGAAACAGAGCCAGCGTCTCGCGGAGGAATTTGGCATCTTGCAACACGTCCGGCCCCGGGGCGTGCCCGCGCCAGTATCCCAAGGTGAACGCCAGCAGCGCCGCCGCGGTGGCCAGGGCAAAGCCCCAGCTTAGCCGCCGCCGGCGCCAGGCAGACGGCCGCCCGGTCCGGGAATCCCGGCGGATTTCCGCGAGCACCGTCCGCGGAATATCCTCCCAGGTGTCGGTCGCGCTTTCCGGGAGCCGGGCGGCCTTTAAAATTGCGTTCAGTTCCGGGTCATTCATCGTCGTTCCTCCGGGGTTGCAGCCATTGTTTGAGCTTGGCCCGCGCGGCAAACACCCGCCAGCCGGCCGTGGCGGTGGTGCATTGCAGCACCCGCGCCGCCTCCTCCAGGCTTAGCTCCTCGTACACCGTCAGGATGAGGGCCGCGCGCTGCTTGGCTGGCAGGCGATTGAGCGCGGCCTGGACGCGGGCCGAGGTTTGGTCGGGCAAAACGCGGGAGCTTTCACCGCCGGCGCCGGCCTCCAGGTTTTCATCCGACCAGCGCCGGTGGATTTCGGTGCGGCGGCTTTCGCGGGCGCGCCAGTTCAGGCAGGCATTCACGGCAATGCGACACAGCCAGGAGGAAAATTTGGCCTCCCCCCGAAACGTAGCCAGTTGGCGGAAGGCGCGGATAAAAGTTTCCTGGGTCAGGTCCCGGGCGTCGGCCAGGGAGCCGGTCATGCGGTATGTCAGGGCGTGAATCATGCCTTGGTGCTCCCGGATCAATGATTCAAAGGCCGCATGGTCGCCGTTACGGCTCTGCGTCACCCATATGTTTTCCTCATCCATGCCGGCCATGCGGTAGAATCCTACCGAATACGACCGGTCAAAGGGGAAAATCTTTTGAAAGATTTTCAGTGGGAAGGGGGTTCCCGACCGGCAGGAAAAGAGCCTGTGGGAACTTCAAGAGCGCAGCCACCAATCCTGATGCCGCCAGGAAAGAAGCTTCACCCATGCTCCCGGCATGGTTTCCGGATCAGGCGAACCGGGCGGTGCGCCATTTGATGCCGTCACGCGCCCTTCTTTTTGAGCTTCTCGAGTTCGGCAATGAATGGCTGGGGGCCGCCGGATTGGTAACCCAGTTGCCCCACTTGTTTGCCGTCGGCATTCAGCACGATGACAGTGGGATAGCCTTCGATCTGGAAGCGGTCCGCCAGCGCCTGGTTGGCTTTTTTCAGCGCGTCGTTTTGCGGCTTGTTGTGGGGAAAATCCACTTCCACCAGCACCAGGT
Source organism: Dongiaceae bacterium (assembly GCA_035492855.1). Classification (GTDB taxonomy): domain Bacteria; phylum Verrucomicrobiota; class Verrucomicrobiia; order Limisphaerales; family JAFMIX01; genus JAFMIX01. The sequence continues at coordinate 8,291 of DATJIU010000072.1, forward strand.
TGGTCTTGGCGTAATCGGCAAACGCCTGGCGCGAGAAAATCTCCTTGTGCAACCGGATGCACCAGGGACACCAGTCCGATCCGGTAAAATCCAGCAGTACCATTTTATGCTCCGCTTTGGCTTGGGCCTGTGCCTGGGGCAGATCGGTCAGCCAGGTGGATTCCCCTTCCGGTCCGTAGGATGCGTGCAAGGAACAGCCCGCCAGGATGGCCACGCCCGCCAAAGTCGCCAAAATAAGTCGCTTCATAGGTTTGGAGGAGCATTGCTCCCCGTTGCCTTATTGGACTCCCACGGCCTCGGGTTGTTCATGCCAAACCACTTTGCCGCCCACAATGGTGGTGAGCACGCGGCCCTTGAGCGGCCAGCCGTAGAAGGGATTGTTGGTGGATTTGCTGACGCTGGTCTCGGGGCTGAAGACCCATTCGCAATTGGGATCAAATACCGTTACATCCGCATCTGCTCCCACGCTCAAGGTGCCCTTGGGCAGGCGCAGAATGCGCGCCGGCGCCACGGTATATTTGGCGATCAAATCCGCCAGGCCCAGCCGCTGGGAGTGATACAACTGCATCAGGGCCAGGGTCAGTTCCACCTCCAGCCCGGTGATGCCGAACGGCGCGTAATCAAATTCCACCGCCTTCTCGTAATTGCAATGCGGCGCATGATCGCTGGCCAGCACCTCGATGGTGCCGTCCACAATGCCGGCGAGAATGGCCTCCCGGTCGCGCGCGGAACGCAACGGCGGGTTCATTTTGAAATTGGTGTCGTACGCCGGCCATTCGGGCAGTTGCGTGGCGGTTTCAAAGCCCGTGATGCCCCGCCCATCCGCCGCCCAGAATTTTTCGCTGCCGGCCACCGCGGCGTCGGTAAGCACATAATGATGCGGACAGGCCTCGCCGGAAATGGGCACGCCGCGTTTCTTGGCCGCGCGCAACAATTCCACGCTGCCCGCCGCGCTGAGGTGCTGGCAATGCACGTGGGCCCCGGTGAGTTCGGCCAGCATGATGTTGCGGGCCACGATCATCTCCTCACCCGCCGCCGGCCAGCCGCGCAGGCCGAGCACGGTGTTCCAATAGCCCTCGTGCATCACGCCATCGGTCACCAGCGAATAATCCTGGCAGTGATCCATCACCGGCAGATCAAACATCCGCGCGTATTCCAGTGCGCGGCGCATGAGCTCGTTGTTTTGCACGCAATGGCCGTCGTCGGTGATGGCCACCACGCCGGCTTTTTTCAGCGAACCGATGGGGGCGAGTTCCTCGCCGGCGATGTTCTTGCTGATGGCGCCGGTGAGATAGACATTCACCACGCCCTCGCGGGCGGCGCGTTCGCGGATGAGCGCCACGGTGCCGGCGTTGTCAATGGCCGGGGCGGTGTTGGGCATGCAGACCACGGAGGTGAACCCGCCGCGCGCCGCGGCCGTGGTGCCGGTGGCGATGGTTTCCTTGGCCGACTGGCCGGGCTCGCGCAGATGCACATGGAGGTCGATCAATCCCGGACAGACCACCAGACCCCGGACATCCCGCCGCGCGGCATTCGCCGGCGCCTGGGCCGCCGCGGCCGCTCCCACTGCGGCAATTTTTCCGGCAACGATCAGCACATCCGTGGGAGCGTCAATTTGGTTGGCGGGGTCCACCACGTGGCCGCCGGTCAGAAGCAGGGCATCCATGCCGTTCAGGATACACGCGGAGGAATTGACAAGGCAAGCGCGGGCGTTAGTATGCCCGGCGGCTGCGGGTGTAGTTCAATGGTAGAACGGAAGCCTTCCAAGCTTCACACGAGGGTTCGATTCCCTTCACCCGCTCCATTTCTCCACGCTCCTTTTTATCCCGAAGCTGCGGTGCGTTGTAACCGCAGCCGGCGCCTTTGCCGGGTCCAATATCCTGCTGGCAGTGGCAAATATGGCCAAGTAACGTATAGTCAGACATTGCCCTATGAAAATTGGCTGCTATTCCAGTGTGACTGGCGGGGTCTTGGGCCTGCTCCTGCTCGGGGCCGGGGTGCGGAATTGTCCGGCGGATCCCGCCCTGCCGGCTCCGGTGCCCATCAACCGCGATGCGGGCCGCGGCAACTTGCTGATCGTTACCGTCACACTCGAAAGCGGCGAGCAGTTGCCGTTCATTGTGGATACCGGCGCCGGGCGTTCGCTGATTGACCGCTCGCTCGAATCCAAGCTGGGCCAGCCCATTGGCACGGCGCTCTGCCAGAGTTGGGGCCGGGTGTACACGAATAATCTTTATACTGCACCCAAGCTGTTGCTGGGCGGGGCGCCCTTGCAGATCACCGACTCCGCCATCATCGCCTTTGATTGCCAGAATGATTCCCCGGTGGCCGGACTGCACATCATGGGGGTGTTGGGCATGGATGTCTGGGAACATTACTGCGTTCAACTGGATTTTCCGGCGGGCAAGATGCGTTTTCTCGACGCCCGGCAGAGCAACAAGACCAACTGGGGCCGGGCATTTCTCATTGTTCCGCTTAACGACCAGGACCCGCGGCCGGCGGTGGCGGGCAACCTTCTGGGGCAATTGGAACCGCATACGCTCATTGACAGCGGCTGCAATTACGACGGCTGGCTGATGGCGAAGCCTTACGAGCAATGGACCAACCGGGCGGTGGCGCCCGCGCCCGGAGAAGCCCGCACGCCCAACGGTTTGTTTCATGGCCAGAAATATCCCCTGGTTTTCATCGAACGCCAGGACGTGGAAGCGGATGGCATTGGCCTGCGTTTTCTGGCGCGCCATCTGGTGACTTTGGATTTCCCCGAGCACACCCTGTATCTGCGGCGGCAATCCTCCGGGCCGTTGTTTGAGTCGGGCCTGAAATCCACGCCAATGCCGGCCCTGAATGACCTGGTGGCCGCCGTCTTGGAGGAGGATGGGCCGGCGACCCGGCGGGAATTGCGGCGCATTGAACAGGGCCGGGACAACCGGCAGGAGAAGCGCGTGGCCCGGAAACTGGCGGCCACGCTGGACGCCTCCCCCCGGCCCACCCCGGCCGATATCGCCCCGAATATTGATCGCATCGCGTTGGGCGATTGCCGTCCGGAAACGGCAACCGTGGGCTGGCTGGAGCCGCAGGCCAACCGCATCCCCTTGAACAGTCAAATCGCCTCGCCGCTGCTGGATTCGGACAGCATTTATGCCACCGGCCTGTATGCGCATCCGCCGTCGCGCTACGTTTTTCAGCTCGGCGGCAAATGGCGGCGCTTGCGGGGCACCGCCGGACTGCTTACGGCCTTTCAATCCTACGCCCCCGGAGTGGTGTTTGTGCTCCGGGCGGACGGCCGGGAAATCTTCCGTTCCGGGGCCATTCGCGGTTCGCAACACGCCGACTACGATGTGAAAATTGCCGGGGCGCAGACCCTGGAATTGATTGTGGAACAGGCGCAGGAAGGCAACGGCGGCGATTGGGCGTTGTGGCTGGAGCCGCAACTATCGCGGTAGCCACCATCTTACCGCCCGGAACTGCGACGCTTAATTCAATGACGGGTCATCCGGCATCTGGGCCAGCAGGCGGTAACGCGGGCCTTTCCGCCGGAGGATTTCGGACCACAACTGGCCCGGAGGTTCATTGAACACCAGCTCGAGGCTGGCGGGGTGGGTGATCCAGGCTTTGCGTTTCATTTCCGCCTCCAACTGGCCCGGGCTCCAGCCGGCGTACCCGGCAAACAGCTTCACCTTCTTGGTCGGCGAAAACGACGCGCCCAGTTCCATCAGTTCATCCAGCGAATGGTTGAGGCTCAGGTTGGGCAGCACGTTGGCCTCGGGCATGAAAGTGTCGCTATGCAGGAAGCTCAGGGCCGTGGGTTGCACGGGACCGCCCTGATAAAACGGACTTTCCTTGAGCCAGTCGGGCAGGTCGGCCACGAGCAGGTCGCCCACCTTGCTGCCGGCGGCGCGGTTGAGCACCAGGCCAAAGGCCCCCTCCGCGTCATGCTGGCAGATGAGGACGACCGTATGGTGAAAGAAGGACCCGGCCAACTGCCCCCCGTCCAGGAGGAACTGGCCTTTCAAAAATTGAGGCGGCGCGCTCATCCATTTTGCTCCTTCACCAATGTGCCCCAATTTGCCCCGGCTGGCAACCCGCCGCTGGCCGCCCGGTTCCGGCGAATTGGCATTGCTTTTTTTCCGGCCCGGATGAATATCACGACACAGCCCCGCAGTCTGAGTATAGAATCAAAGTACCAACCAACCCAAACCCACTGCCACCATGAACAAACAAATCTCCCGCAAGGAATTCATCGCCCTTTCCGCGCTCAGCAGTCTCGGCCTGATGGCCGGATGCGCCAGCGCGCCCACCCCCCGCAAGATTGCGGCCGACGGCAAGTTGCGCCATGCCTGCATCGGCGTGGGCGGCATGGGCGGGGTGGACCTGGATTCCTTCCTGTCGCATCCCCGGCTGGAAATCGTGGCCATCTGCGACGTGGACAAGAACCATCTGGAAGACGCCGGCAAGAAGGTGCCCGGCGCCCGCAAATATTCCGACTGGCGCGAGCTGCTGGCTGCCGAAGCCGGGCAGATTGATTCGTGCAACATCGCCGTGCCCGACCACATGCATGCCATCATTGCGCTGTCTTACCTGCGCGCCGGCAAACATGTTTACTGCCAGAAACCCCTCGCCCATGATGTGGCCGAATGCCGGGCCATCACGCTCGCGGCCAAACGCGCCGGGGTGGTCACGCAGTTGGGCACGCAGTTTGCCGCGGGATCGGGCGACCGGCTGACGGTGCATTTGCTGCGGCAGGGAGTCATCGGCAAGATCAAGCGGGTGGTGCTTTGCTCCAACCGGCCCGGCGCGGAAGCTTATCGTTTGGCCGGACCTCGGCCCGCCGAGGGCAGCCCGGTGCCGCCGGAACTTTCCTGGGATTTGTGGCTGGGCACCGCGCCGGTGCGGCCTTTCGCGCCGGGGATTTATCATCCCGCCCTGTGGCGGTCGTGGCAGGATTTTGGCACGGGCTGGTCGGGCGATATCGGCTGTCACATCTTCGATGCGCCGTGGAAAGGGCTGGGACTAAAAGCCCCCGTATCCGTGGTGGCCGAGGTGCAAGAATCGTGGAAGAATTCGCCGGCACGGCGAGCTGATACCTGGCCGCAGACCAACCACATCACCTGGATTTTTCCCGGCAATGACAAGACTGCCGGCGACGAATTGCCGGTGGAGTGGTTCGATGGCGAGAAATATCCACCTCAGGAAGTGCAGCAAATTGCGCTGGCCGACAAGAACGTGCCCGATTACCCGGCGGAATCGGCCATGCTCATCGGCACGGAAGGCGCCCTGTTGTTGCCGCATCAACTGAGCCCCATCCTGCTGCCGCGCGACAAATTCAAAAACGTCGAACGCCCCGACATGCGCGGCCCCAGCCATTATCACCGCTTCGTGAACGCGTGCCTCGGCGGCGAACCCACGGAATCGCACTTCATGCAAACCGGGCCCATGGCCGAGGCCATCATCCTGGGCACGGTGGCCATCCGCATGCCGGACCAGGTGCTGCAGTGGGATTCCGCGAACCTGCGCATCACCAACAATGCCGAGGCCAACCGGCTGTTGCGCCGCTCCTATCGCCAGGGTTGGGACATCAAGTTGCGGGTCTGACCGGCAGCGCCCGGAATTTTCCATGAACCACGCCGACCCGTGCCGGACGTACCGCTGGCACGGGTTGTTTTTGGCCTTATTTCCGGTCCCCCAGCATTAGCTGCCGTTCGTGGCCGGTGGCTTCAATGCGGATCACGACCGCATTGGAACGGATCTCCAAACAGCGGATCTGCAGCGTTTGCTGGCCCACATGCACGGCGGCACTTTCCTGTGGCGCGAAGGTATGGTCATTGATCAAGGCCAGCCGGTGATCGGGGCCGCCCGAAATGCCATTGAGCATCAGCTCGGCCCGCGCCGGCACGGCCGGCGGCGTGGCGGCCATCTGGTAACGCGGCGGCCCGAGGTTGCGGCCGACGGCCTGGTCGCGCGTGCGGCGCACCAGGTTCAGATTGTTTGCATCCAGTTGGGGGTCCACTCCGTTCAGCATCCAGTCCACCACGGCGTTCAGGCCAAAATTGCGGACCGTCGTCAGGAACACCTCAATCTGTCCATGCGTGTAATTGTTGGTCTGGATGACGCGCAATTCCGCGGGGGCATTCCGGGTGGCCATGGTTTCGTAGGCAATCAGTTCACAAAACCCCTCGATGGCATCCGGCGCCAGCGACTTTCGCCGCTCTGCGCTGAGGTGCTCATTCAACCAGGCGTGGGCGTACTCATGCGCGCAAACGGCCTCGAGCCGCAGGGGCGGCAGGTCGCTCAACAGATTCACTGCATGGATGAATTTTCCGTCCGCGGAATGCTCGGTGATGGTGGCCCCAAATACCGACCGGCACGAGCGGTCCGACCCCGAACTTTCCATCAGACCCTGCAAAATGAATTGATTGACGATGGCCACCACCACATTGGTGGTGGGGAAAACCAGGTGCCGGCCAAACTGCCGGTTCATGGCCGGCAGCAGGTTTTCACAGATGGTGCGGGCGGTGGCAGTGGAGCGCACGGCGGCCTGGCTGTCGCGGGGACACAGATACCGGCCGTCTTCCAGCCGGGTGCCCCCGGGCAGCACCGGCAAACCGCATACGAAGCAAGTCGAACTGAGTTTCGCACAGTCCCGGCAAATCGCCACCGGTGTCCCGGTTGTCAGATCCGTCATGCGATAATACATGCCCTCCAGCTTGCGGCCGCAGATGGCGCAAACCTGGTCGTCGGCCGCATGCAGCAGTTGCGCCAGAAAGAGGATAAGCACGGCCAGTCGCATGACATTCGGACCGGAATACCGGTCTCCGCTCATGGTGCCGTCCGCCGGCTGGAATCGCAAAACAAAAAACCGCGGACGGGGAAAGCCGGCCGCGGCTGCACAAAGATGCTCCGGGCTTATTTGCCCAACAGGGCCAGCGCGGCTTCGGCCATCTTGGGTGCAGTCAGGCCGTATTTCTCGTAGAGTTGTTCGGCGAGATAGGCCGACTGGCCAAATTCGCCCGGAATGCCCAAGGATTTCATGGTGTGGGCAATGCCGGCATTGGCCAGCGCGTGCGAGACTTGCGCGCCCATGCCGCAGGTGAGTTGGTGATCCTCGATGGTGACCACCTTGCCGCCACAGGCGCGCACGGCGCCGCCGATGGTTTCCAGGTCCACGCGGTTGATGAACGGGTTGCTGATGACCGTGGCCTTGACGCCCTTGGCCGCGAGCAGTTTGCCGGCTTCGATGGCCTTGTTTACCAGCACGCCGCAGCCGATGAGCACCACGTCGCTGCCGGAGGCCAGCACCTGGGCCTTGCCCCACGGGTATTTGGCGCCTTCAACCCAGGCGAGCGGGTAATTCTCGCGGCCTACAAAAAAGATGCAGCTTTCGCCGTCTTTGCCGGCAGCCCGGGCGGTGGCCAGGTGCTTGATGGCTTCGTACATCAGCGCCTCGGCCTCATCCGAGCAGCTCGGGGCAATGACCACCGTGTGTGGAATGGCCGACAACGCGGCAAAATACGTGGTAGCCTGGTGGCTGGCGCCATCCGCCGCGTCCTGGAAACCCACATGCGAGAACATGGCGATCACGGGCGCCTGCGAGAGCGCAGCCATGGTCAGCGGCAGGTTGCCCTTGGTCACCCCAAACTGGCCGAAGGTATCCACAATGGGGATGAAGCCCGCTTTGGCAAAGCCCGCGCCCACGCTGATCATATTGGCCTCGGCAATGCCCACTTCGATGAAGCGGTCCGGAAAACTTTTCTGGAACAGGCTGATGCCCGTGGACCCCTGCACGTCCGAAGAGATGGAAAACACCGGCAACCCCTCGGTCGCCGCGCGTACGGCAGCCTTGGCCAGACCGGTTTGCACCTTGTCCTTTTTGGGAGCCGGGGCGGTACTCGGGGCCGCGGCGGCCTTGGCCTTCTTGGCAGCGTCTTTCTGTTCCCAATCCAGGCGCAAGGCCCTGGCCCAGGCGGCAAATTCCTCCGGGGTCTGGCCGCTGTAAATTTCATCCACAAACGGGATGATCTTCTCGCCGTTGGGCAGTGGGAAACCGTGGCCGCCGGAAGCGCTCTCCATGGTGGACTTCACGCCATAACCCTTGATGGTCTTGGCGAGTACGCACACGGGATGGTTCGGATTGGCCCGGGCGGCGGTGAGCGCATTTTCCAGGGCGAAATAGACTTCCTGCAAATTGTTGCCATCCGGCACGGGCATGACGTTCCACCCCAGGGCGCGCAGACTTTCGAACGAAGGCTCCATGCCAAAAGCATCTTTGGAGATGCGGCCCGAGAGCTTGGTGTCGTTGTCCGAAATGACGAGCACGAACGGGTTCACCTTGCCCTTGGCGGCCAGGCCGGGGATGGCGGCAAAGGCTTCCTTGGCCTCGCCTTCCATGGAGGCGCCATCGGAGACCACGGTAATGGTGACGCGATCACGGCCGGCCACCTTGTCCGCCAGCGCCAATCCCTGCGACTGCGGCAGCGCGGAACCCAGCGGGCCGTTGCTCAATAGCACGCCCTCGGGGTTCAGATGCGATTCGCCATGGCCGGTCAGTTTGCTCTGAATACTGCGAAATCCTTTGAGCGTCTCAAAGGTCATCCCGTCAAACCCGTACAGGGACCGGAGTGCGTAGATGCCATTTTCGGCGTGGCCGGCGTCGTTGACAAAATTGTACGCCTCATACCATTCCCGGTCCGTGGTGGCAAACATGATGCCGTGGATGGCCGAGATGATTTCCGCAAATGCCGCCGGCCCGCCCCAATGGCAGGCGGCGCCGCCGTTGACGGCATGCACATCCATGAGCGCCACCAGGGCGCGGCTGGCCCGGGGGTCCGCCAGGAGAACTTCCTGGCCGGCATTGTTTTTGACCTTGAGGCCGTATTTGGGCGGTTGCCGGGGGGTGGGCGCGAGCCGCACGGGCAGCGCGAGTGCCTGCAACGGCGGGGCGGTGACGGGTTTTACCACGGACTTGTCTTCGGACATATTCAGTTCGGTTAAATTAAAAATGACAAAACCAATTGCAAAAATCGTCGGGGAAACGCGCCCAAAATGGAAGGATTAAATGCGCCGGGGCCGGCGGAACGCACTTTACTCCGGCCGGGCGGTTTGTTCATTGTATGGCGTGGACCACGAGCAGTTGGATACATGGTGTGAACGGGGCATTCTGGGCCTGGTACTGGGGATTTTGGTGATCGGCCCGCTGGCTTTGGGTGGCGTGCTGCCCCTGGCGTTTCTGACCCTGCAAGCTTTGACCCTCGGAGCGGTGCTTTTGTGGGCCGTCCGGTTGTGGTTGCAACCGCGGCCCCAATTGCTCTGGCCGCCCATCTGCTGGGCGGTGCTGGCCTTTGCCGGCTATGCCGTGGCGCGGTATTACACCGCCGACATCGAATACGTGGCGCGGGAAGAAGTGGTCCAGGTGCTGGTTTACACCCTGGTGTTTTTTGTGGTGCTCAACAACCTGCACCGCCAGGAGTCCATTCAAACCATCACCTATACTCTGGTCGGCTTGGGCATGCTCATTTCGTTTTATGCCGTTTATCAATACCTGACCAACTCCCGGTATGTGTGGACCTTTGTCAGCACCTACCCGCACCGGGGCAGCGGCACTTACTATTGCCCGAACCATCTGGCGGGTTTCCTCGAAATGCTGCTGCCTTTGGCCGCGGCGTATGTATTTGTCAGCCGGCGGAAACCCATCCCCAAGGTCATGTTGGGGTACACCGCCCTCGTCATGGTGGCGGGCATTGGCGTGACGCTTTCCCGGGGCGGCTGGCTGGCGGCGGGAACCGCCATGATGATTTTCCTGGGCATCCTCTTCATGCGCCGGACCCTGCGAATCCCCGTTTTAATTCTGGCCGTGTTGTTGGCCGGGGCGGGCGGGCTGTTTGTGGCGCGTTCCTCGGTTTTCAAAGACCGGCTCCAGCAAGCGCTTCCCCGGGAAGAAGCCCACTCACCCACCCAGCCCGGCGAAGTGGGAGATCTGCGTTTCGCCCTGTGGCATCCCGCCCTGAAGATGTGGGAAGACCATCCCTGGTGGGGCGTGGGCCCGGCCCATTTTGACTACCGGTTTCACAACTACCGGCCCCAACTGGTACAAACCCGGCCGGACCGGGTGCACAATGATTATTTAAATATCCTCGTGGATTACGGCGTCGTCGGCACCGCCTTGATGGCGGCCATCTGGCTGTTGGCGATAGTGGGGGTGGTGCGTACCTGGCAATATGTCAAGGGCGGCGGCCGGGACCTGGGCAACAGCCAGAGCGATAAGTTTGCCTTCGTGCTGGGGGCCGTGATTGGTTTGCTGGCCATTCTTCTGCACTCCTCCGTGGATTTTAATCTGCACATCCCCGCGAATGCCATCCTGGCAGTGACGTTGCTGGCGCTGCTGAGCAGCTTCCTCCGGTTCGCCACCGAAAGCTACTGGTTCCGGGCACGCCTGTGGGTAAAAGCCTTGGTCACCCTGGTATTGCTGGCGGCGGTGGTGGTTTTGGGCCGGCAGGGCTGGCAACGGGCCCAAGAACAGCTCGTCCTACGCAAGGCCCAAAAAGCCCCGGTGTATTCACCCGCTCAAATCGCACTGTTGAAACAGGCCTTTGCCATTGACCCTAAGAATTTTGACACCGCCTACAACATCGGGGAATCCTACCGGGTGGAGAGCCTGGATGCCGGCACCAACTACGTGGCCCTCGCCAAGCAGGGCATGGAATGGTACCAGCAGGCCATGAACCTCAATCCCTATGACAGTTATTACTGGCTGGGCTACGGCCGGTGCCTGGACTGGCTGGACCAGCACGACGCCGCCGAGAAGTACTTTCAGCATGCTGACCAACTGGATCCCAACGGCTTTTTCACCGCCGCGTTCATGGGCTGGCATTACGTGCAGGCCGGCGATCTCGCGGCGGCCGAGACGTGGCTCGAACGTTCCTGGCACCTGGAGATGCACAAAAATCCCATTGCCATTGCCTATCTGAAAATTGTCCGCGACCGGTTGCAGGAGGAAGCCCGGCCGCGCAACATCCCGCGCCCGATCACTCCTTACGTTCCCTGACCCGCCGGAACTATCACGCTGCTGATATGTGCCGGGTGCCGCGCTTCCACCGTTGACGACCGGCGAGATTACCTCATAGAATTCAGGAAATTCCTGAATTTTATGGCCGTCAAACCTGCTTCCACCAACATCACTTCCGTGCTCCAGGAGGACCGGGTGTTCAAACCCTCCAAGGTTTTTTCCGCCCGCGCCCACATCAAATCCTTCGCGCAGTACAAGAAGCTCTACAACGAATCCATCCGGACGCCGGAGAAATTTTGGGCCCGCCAGGCCGGCGCCGAACTGGTGTGGTTCCAGCCCTGGAAAAAAGTGCTGCAATGGAAGGCGCCCTTCGCCAAATGGTTTGTCGGCGGCCGGCTCAATGTCAGCGTGAACTGCCTGGACAAATGGCTGAATACCCCTCACGCCAACAAGGCCGCGCTCATCTGGGAAGGCGAACCCGCCGCGCCCGGCAAACCCGGTGAAGAACGCACCCTCACCTATCGCCAGTTGCACCACGAGGTCTGCCGCTTTGCCAACGTGCTTAAGAAAAACGGCATCCAAAAGGGCGACCGCGTGCTCATTTACCTGCCCATGGTGCCGGAGGCCGCCGTGGCCATGCTCGCCTGCGCCCGTATCGGCGCGGTGCATTCCGTCGTCTTCGGCGGCTTCAGCGCGCAATCCGTGGCCGACCGCATTTTTGATTCCCAGGCCAAAATGGTCATCACCGCCGACGGCGGTTTTCGCCGCGGCGCCGTGGTGGCGCTCAAGCAGAACGTGGATGAGGCGCTCACGCTGAAGGATGCCGCGGGCAATTTGCTCACCCGCACCATCGAACACGTCATCGTATTGCGCCGCACCGGAAGTGAGGTCGCTTTCCAGGCCGGACGCGACCTGTGGTGGCACGAGGAAATTGCCGCCGCCTCCGCGCAGTGTCCCGCGGAGAAGATGGACAGCGAAGCGCCGTTGTTCATCCTCTACACCAGCGGTTCCACTGGCAAACCCAAGGGCATTCTCCATACAACCGCCGGCTATTTGCTCGGGGCCAAGATGACCACCAAATACATCTTCGATCTGCGCGACGAGGATGTGTACTGGTGCACCGCCGACGTAGGCTGGGTCACCGGCCACAGTTATGTGGTATATGGACCGCTGGCCAATGGCGCCACCAGCCTCATGTACGAAGGCGCCCCCAACTTCCCCGAGCCGGACCGCTTCTGGCGCATCGTGGCCAAGTATGGCGTGACCATTCTCTACACCGCCCCCACGGCCATCCGTGCCTTCATGAAATGGGGCGTGGAATGGCCCAAAAAACACGATCTTAGTTCGCTGCGCCTGCTCGGCACCGTGGGCGAACCCATCAACCCCGAAGCCTGGATGTGGTATCACGAAGTCATCGGCGGCCGGCGGTGCCCTATTGTGGACACCTGGTGGCAGACCGAAACGGGCGGCATCATGATCTCGCCGCTGCCGGGCGCCACGCCCACCAAACCCGGCACCGCCACCCTGCCGTTCTTTGGGGTACTGCCCGAGGTGGTGGACGACTCCGGGCGCCCCGTGCCCAAAAATTCCGGCGGCAAACTCATCATCCGCAAACCCTGGCCCTCCATGCTCCGTGGTTTGTGGGGCGATGAAAAACGCTACCGCGACGTGTACTGGAGCGAAATCCCCGGCAGCTATTTTACCGGCGACGGTTGCCGGCAGGACCGCGACGGCTATTTCTGGATCGTGGGCCGCATTGATGACGTCCTCAACGTGGCCGGCCATCGTATTGGCACCGCCGAAGTGGAGAGCGCGTTGGTGAGCAATCACAAGGTCGCCGAGGCTGCCGTCGTGGGCCGGCCGGACGCTCTCAAGGGCCAGGCCTTGGTGGCATTTGTGACCCTCAAATCCGGGATCAAGGCCGATGCCGCGGTACGGGAGGAATTGCGCAACCACGTGGCCCGGGAGATTGGGCCGGTGGCCAAGCCGGACGATATCCGCTTTGCCGAGGCCCTGCCCAAGACCCGTTCCGGCAAAATCATGCGCCGCTTGCTCAAACAAGTGGCCGCCGGCACCGAGATCAAAGGCGACACCACCACGCTGGAAGACTTCAACGTGCTCGCCAAGCTGAGCCAAAGTGACGAGTAAATTGGCTTGCCATTCGGCTGGGAGGGACGTAGCTTCCTACGCCTTTGGCTGCACCCATAGCTCAATTGGATAGAGCGGCTGACTACGGATCAGCAGGTTTGAGGTTCAACTCCTCATGGGTGCACCAACTTACGTCGATTCTGTTTGTTGAAAACCCTCCGTTCCCCCCTATAATTCCCCCATGGCCGAGAAGCTCCAAAAGGTCCATGGTGAGTCCTTGCTCTACCTGAATCCGGTATCCAAAATCCATTTTCTCCAAATGGGAACCGGGCTGTGGGTCCGACATAATTATGGGACTAAATTGTGGGAAAAGCGGGGGGCACCTTTTGGTTTTAGTTTTGGCGAATGGCGATCAGGCCCTGGCGGCGGAGTCAGGATACCACAATGACGCGTCACAGCGTGGCGGTGTTTGGGTGAGGTCCAGGGGCCATTTTTGATCATTGCCCCGAACTGGCGGAGCAGCCATCGAAAATGCATTTGCGTTGCGCTGTAGTCCAATCCCGCCACCCGCCTGGCTTTCCCCAGTCCGTTCAGCTTCCCGAACGGGTGTCCCCGATTCATGCGACTGGGGCAAAATGCCCGCACCTCCTATTTTGAAGCTATCACTCAGACAATGATGAAGTTCGACGCAGTCATTTTCGACATGGATGGCGTGGTTACCCAAACCGCGTCCGTGCATGCGGCGGCGTGGAAGGACATGTTCGACGAATACCTCCGGCGGCGGGCGCACACCCAGGGCGAGCCCTTCGGCGAATTTAACACTGTTAAAGATTATCTCGCTTTTGTGGATGGCCGGCCGCGCTACCAGGGCGTGGCAGCTTTTTTGAAATCCCGCGGCATTTCATTGCCTTTGGGAACGCCGCTCGATTCATCCTCAATGGAAACCATCTGCGGTCTGGGCAATCGCAAGAACGAGATATTCAATCGCATTATTGCGGCAAATGGCGTCGCCGTCTTTCCGTCAACGTTGGAGCTAATTACCGCGCTGCGAAGCCGGGGCATCCATATCGGTCTGGCAACTTCCAGCAAAAATGGAGACCTGGTCCTGGGCAAAGCCGGCGTTCGCGAGATTTTTGAAACCTGCGTGGATGGCCTCGTGTCCGCACAACAAGGGCTGCGGGGCAAACCCGAGCCTGACATTTTTATCTGGGCAGCAGCCAACCTTGGAACCACTCCCGAGCGCGCGATTGTCGTGGAGGATGCCGTTTCAGGCGTGCGCGCCGGGGCCAACGGAAGGTTTGCGCTGGTCCTGGGCATCGCTCGGGAAAACAACGCGGCGGAACTTGCGGCCAACGGGGCCGATGTGGTGGTGTCTGATCTAGATGAGGTCACCGTGAGTCAGTTGGATCAATGGGTTGAGGCGAAGCAAGCCAAACTTGAAGCCACCGCCGGTGGGGCGGATAAACGATGAAACTCAAACCGCGACTCAGCTTCTGGCAGCTCTGGAACATGAGCTTCGGCTACATTGGCATCCAGTTCGGGTTCGCACTGCAAAATAGCAACCTCAGCCGGATTTTTGAAACCCTCGGCGCCAAGCAGGACGACATCCCCGCGCTCTGGATTGCGGCGCCGGTTTCGGGCCTGATCATCCAGCCGATCATCGGGTATATGAGCGACCGGACCTGGAACCGGCTCGGCCGCCGCAAACCTTACTTTCTGGCCGGCGCCATCCTGGCGTCGCTGGCCTTGCTGGTCATGCCCAATTCGCCCACGGTCTGGGTGGCCGCCGGGATGCTCTGGATGCTCGATGCCTCCATCAACATCACCATGGAACCCATGCGGGCCTTTGTCGGCGACATGTTGCCGGAGGAGCAGAAAACCCAGGGGTTCGCGGTGCAAACCTTCTTTATCGGCGCGGCTTCCATAGTCGGTTCGCTATTGCCCTATATGCTTACCAACTGGTTGCACCTCGCCAACACCGCATCTCCGGGAAAAATCCCCGAGTCAGTCAAATGGGCCTTCTATGTGGGCGGGCTCGTGTATATCTCGGCGGTGCTGTGGACGATTTTCACGGTCAAGGAATACAGCCCGGAAGATTTTGCAGCTTTTGGGGGAGCGGAGAAAAACTCCCCGGGGTCGGAGCACGATGAATTCTCTCTCGATACTCGAAAATATCAGATCATGGGCTCGTTCTTTCTGGTCCTGGGTCTGGGTCTTACTTTCCTGGTCCAACATTACGCTTGGGACCGGGCGCTCTACATTCTGTCATTTGGCATGGCAATTTATGGGGTGCTGGAAATGGTCACCGCGTTCCTGTTCAAGGCGGGCTGGAAGCGCGGCCTGGTGGAAATTATTCATGACCTGAACAACATGCCGCGAACCATGCGCCAGCTTGCCGTGGTATCGCTTTTTACCTGGTTTGCCATGTTCGCCTGGTTCATTTACTGCACACCGGCCATCACCAGCTATCACTTTGGCACCAGCGACCCGCTGGCCAAACAATATAACGATGGTGCCGATTGGGTGGGGGTCATGAATTCCGTTTACAACGGCACCGCCGCGCTGGTGGCGTTCGGGCTGCCGGTGATCGCGCGGAAAACCAGCCGGGTGACCACCCATGTCATTTGTTTGTTTGTCGGCGGGCTGGGCCTGATTTCACTGCATTTGATCCGGGAGCCGCATCTGCTGCTCCTCTCCATGATGGGCCTCGGGGTAGCCTGGGCCGGTTTGCTCACGATGCCTTACGCAATTCTCAGCAGCGTGGTGCCCCAGCGAAAAATGGGCGTCTACATGGGCATGTTCAATTTCTTCATCGTCATACCGCAAATCCTTGCGGCGGCCACCATGGGCCTGATGCTCAAGAAATGGTTCGGCGGCCAGGCCATCAACATGTTGGTTCTCGGCGGTGGGGCCATGATTCTGGCCGGAGTATTGATGATATTCGTCCAGGACGAGCAAAGCGCGCGGAGGCAATCATGAACGGACTTTGGAAAATTAGCCTCGCGCGGTTTGATCGGGACCGGGAAGCCATCATGCGCGCCGGTAACGTGTACCAGCTCGCGAACGGCTACATGGGTTATCGCGGCACTCTGGATGAATTCGGCACGGAACAATTCGTTGGCATCACCCTGGCCGGCCTTTACGACCGGGTCGGCAGCGCCTGGCGCGAGCCGGTGAATGCGCCCAACGGTGGTTTCGCCCAAGTTTTGGTGAACGGCACGAAGGTTTCCGTGCTGTCCACACGGATTGTATCACACAAGCAAATCTTGGATCTGGCCAATGCCGTTTTTCGGCGGATCACGACGTTTTCGGTGCGCGGCAGGAAAGTTACGGTGACGTCGGCCCGGTTCTTGAGTGCCAGCAATCCGCATCTTGGGGGCATCCGGTTGGACATTACTTGCGACCAAGCGGCGGAGTTGGAAATTGAGACCGGCATTGACTACGACGTCTGGGATTTGAACGGCCCCCATTTGCGCCAGTTCGCGGGCAAAAACCGGGACGGTATTTTGTCGGTGACCGGAGTCACGAACGAGACCGGCAAGTCGGTGGCCGTGGCGGAAGCTATCACGATGGCGGAGGGAGTGGGACGGGTTGTGGTTCGGGACCAAAAAAATCTGCACCGGATCCGTTTGCGGGCGGAAGCCGGAAGAACCTATACCTTGGAGAAATTCTTTGCCGTGTATACCGGAAACGACGGGGTACGCTCCCCGGTCGAGGCGGCGGTAGCGTGTGTGCGCGCGGCAAAATTGCAGACTTACGCGGGTTGTCTGGCCGACCACAATGCCGAATGGAAACGGAAATGGGCCCAATCGGATGTGGTGATCGAGGGAGACGATGCGGCCCAACTGGCATTGCGTTACAGCATTTTCCAACTGTTGCAGGTGGCTCCTCTCGCGCGTAGCGCGCACTCGATTCCAGCCCGGGCGTTGTCCGGCCAGGTCTATAAGGGCGCGATTTTTTGGGACACGGAACTGTTCATGTTTCCGTTCTTTCTTTTTTCCGATCCGGAAACGGCGCGGGAGCTGATCCGCTATCGCATCAAGACGCTGGCCGGCGCCCGGCGCAAGGCCCGCACGGAGAGCGTCGGCTACCGCGGGGCATTTTACGCCTGGGAAAGCCAGGAAACCGGCGACGAAGCATGCAGTTACTTCAACATTGGCGATCCCATCACTGGCCGCGAGCTGCGCACTTATTTTCGGGACAAACAAATTCACATCAGCGGCGCCATCGCCATCGCCAGCTGGAAATACTTCAAGGTAACTGGCGATGATTCACTGCTGCTCGGGGGAGGCGCGGAGGTGATTCTGGAATGCGCGCGATTCTATTATTCGTACGCCTGTTTCCGGCCGGACAAACAGCGCTATGAGATTTGGGATGTCACCGGGCCGGACGAGTACCATGAACGCGTCAACAACAACGCCTTCACCAACTTGGTGGTCAAGGCCACGTTCGAGATTGCGGGTGAAACGGTCAAATATCTGCGCCGCAAACACCCGGCAAAATTAAAGGCCTTGATCCGGCGCCTGGGTATTGCCGCCGAGCTTCCTCAGTTTGCCAGCATGGCTCAGCGGCTTTATGTGCCGCCACCGGATAAGCGAACCGGGGTCATCGAACAGTTCGACGATTATTTTCGCCTGGAAGATGCGAGTGTGGCAACGGTCAAGGCCCGAAAAATTCACCCCAATGAATATCTGGGTGGGGGCCAGGGCGTGGCGACCGCGACGCAGGTCATCAAACAGGCGGATGTGGTGATGATGCTCAACCTGTTCCGGGAGCATTTTTCCCGGAAGGTCAAAAAGGCCAACTGGGAATTTTATGAGCCGCGCACTGAACATGGTTCCAGCTTGAGCGCCTGCGCCTACGCCATGGTGGCTGCTGAGTTTGGCCGGCTGGACGCCGCCTACAAATATTTCCTCGAGACGGCGCAAGTGGATTTGGCGGCGCGCTACAAACTTTACGCCGGGACAACTTTCATCGGCGGCTCGCATCCGGCGGCCAACGGCGGGGCGTGGATGACCGCAGTGTTCGGTTTCGGCGGGCTCCAGGCCAGCGCCACCCAGGTCACGATTGAGCCGCGGCTGTACCGGAAATGGCGGCGGCTGGCCTTCGGTGTTTTTCATCGCCATGACCGATTCGAAATCCAGATAACCCGGAAGTGCATTGAGGTCCGCGCTTCGGGTACAAATCGGGCCTCCCATGAATTTGTACTTGCGGGCCGCAAGCGGAAGATCGCCCCCGGCGTAGCTGTGGCCGTGTCGTATTAAGAAAACCGCAAACCATATTTACTGTTATGAACCCGCTCCAAAAACATCTCGTTATCCTGATCCTGTCCCTGACTTGCCCGATGGCACTCCACGCCGAACCGGGCGCGGCGGTGCCCTGGACAAGTTATGAGGCCGAAGCCATGAAAACCACCGGCCAGGTGATGGGACCGAAATACGAGCCATTTCTGCTGGAGACGGAATCCTCCGGCCAGAAATTCGTGAAGCTGAATTCTGCCGGCGAGTACGTTGAGTTTGCCGCCACGACACCGGCCAACGGCATGGTCGTGCGGTATAGCCTCCCGGATGCCCCGGAAGGCGGCGGACTGAATTCCACGCTGGCCCTGTATCAAAACGGGAAGCTGGTGCGGCGAATTCCGGTCACGTCACATTATTCCTGGGTCTATGGTGATTATCCGTTTAACAATCAGCCGAAGAATGGCCGGCCCCGCAATGGCTACGACGAAGTGCGGGTGAAAGATTTAAACATTGCCCGGGGCGATATGTTGCGATTGCAAAAAGCCGATGCTGATCCGGTCGATTGCATTTTGGATTTGGTGGACCTGGAGCAAATCGCACCGCCATTGCCGGCGCCGGCTGGCGCACTTTCCCTCACAGATTTTGGAGCGAGCGGCACCGGGGATACAGATGACACCGAGCCATTACGCAATTGCATTGCCGCGGCGCGGGAACAGCGGAAAATCGTCTGGGTGCCGCCGGGCACCTACCAGCTGGCCGGCGACATCATCTGCCGCTCGGACGTGGTCATTCAAGGCGCCGGCATGTGGCATACCACCTTCATTGGCAACGACGACTCGTACAACCAGGCGGACCGGCGAGTGCGGTTCAAACTTCAGGGCAACAATATTCGGCTGGCAGACTTTGCCATTTTGGGACGGCTGACGTATCGCAACGATGATGAGCCCAATGATAGTATTCACGGTGCGGGTTGCAGCAACTGCATCGTCGCCAATATCTGGGTGGAGCATACAAAGGTGGGGATGTGGTTTTATAACGGCACCAAGGTAACGGTGGCCGGCTGCCGCTTTCGGAATACCCTGGCGGATGGGATCAATCTCTGCGTGGGTTGTCGCGATTTTCTGGTGGAGAATTGTTCCGCGCGGGGGACAGGAGATGATTGTTTTGCCATCTGGCCGACGGTTTCCGACCAAGGGTATACCGAACAAACGCCATTGCCAGGTGGTAATGTCATCCGCCATTGCACGGGGCAAACTCCGTTTTTGGCCAATGGCTGTTCGATTTACGGCGGCGCCGGCAACCGGGTGGAAGACTGCAAGTTTCAGGACATCGGGCCGGGGTGTGGAATTTTGTTGAGCACAACCTTCCCCACCGCGGATGACAAATTGAAAAAAGACAATAATTTCAGCGGAACCACGGTGGTGCGAAATTGCGAATTGGTGCGTTGCGGCGGTTTTGACCAGGTTTGGGGCTGGCGGGCCGCTGTGCAATTGTGTCTGGATCGCAAGAGCATTTCCGGCGTGGAATTGAGCGGACTGAATATCCGGGACAGTCTGTCTGACGGCTTGGGCGTTGTGGCGCCGGGTAGCGCCCACGGCCAAGGCACGCTGGCAAATGCCCTGGTGGATCAGATTACGATTACCCGCTGCGGTTTGGCCACGCCGGACCGGCATGCCGTATCAATTCGCGCGGATGCGCGGGGCGGTCTGACGGTCAGGGATTCCACTCTCACGGATGTGGATAATCGTTCCGCCGATTTTAAGATCGCCACCAAATAGTCACCGGGCCGGGACGTTCAAGGACGCAGATATTTGGCCACCGCCTCGGTGCGCGACTGCACGTGCAGTTTTTCGTAAATGCGCCGGATGTAAGTGCGGATGGTATCAATGCTGATGTCCAGCTCGCCGGCCAGTTGTTTGTAGGTCCAGCCTTTGGCCAGGCCATCCAGCACCGCCTGTTCCCGCGGCGACAACTGGCCTGATTTTTCATCGAACGGCTCCTCCCCGGGTTTTTGTTTCTGGAACGAGGCCACCACTTTGCGTGCGATGGAGCTGGTCATGGGCGAACCGCCGCCATGCACCTCCCGGATGGCTGCCAGCAGCTTGGTGGGACTGGAGCGTTTCAGCAGGTAGCCGTTGGCGCCTGCCGCCAGTGCCCGGAAAATTTTTTCCGTGTCCTCGTACACCGTCAGCATGAGGATTTGCATTTCGGGAAATTGCGTCTTCAGTTTTCCGACGCACTCGATGCCGCTCATGCCGCCCATGTTGATGTCCATAAGCACCACGTCCGGTTTCTCGGCGGGCAGGTCCTGGAGCGCCGCCTCGGCGGAGCCGTGGCGGCCGATGCATTTGAAACCCGGTGAGCCGTTGATGAAGGTGGCAATCGACTGGCGCAATTTGGCGTCGTCGTCAACGATGGATACGGTGATCATAATTTTGGTGCGTCCGGCAACGGCAGGAAAAATTTTACGATAGTGCCGCGGCCCACGGCCGATTCCACGGCACACTGCCCGCCCACTTCGGTGAAGCGCCGGGCCATGTTGCGCAAGCCATCATGGGCATTGAAACCGGGGGCGTCGGCAGAAGGTTGGGCCGGCGTGGCAAAACCCTTGCCGTTGTCCTCCACGATAATTTCCAACCCGGCCCCGGTGCAGGAAATGGTGATCCGGGCCTGGGTGGCGGCGGAATGTTTCAGGATATTCGCCAGCGCCTCGCGCACGCCCAAAAATAAATGATGCCGCACTTGCGACGAGACCGGGTGCCACGGCATCTGCGCCGGCACCTCCAGTTTGCATTCCACGCCCGTAACGGAAAAGTATTCCTGGATGTATTGGGCCAGGTAGGAGACCGCGTGTTCGAGGGTGTCATTCTGCGGGTTGACCGCCCAGACGATTTCATCCAGCGAATGCAGCACTTCGCGGGAATCATCCGAAATGGCCTTGATTTGTTCGTGCATGTCGGCCGGCGCCACATCGTTGCGTCGCGCATGTTCGCTCAGGAAGGAGATGCGGCAGAGTTTGGCCCCCATTTCATCGTGCAAGTCCTGGGCGATCCGCGTGCGCTCCCGTTCCAGCACCCGCTCCTGTTCGATTCGTTTCAGCCGGGCCCGGGCCCGCTGCCGTTCCACCAGCCACACGGTGCCGCCTACCAGCGAGAGCGCCAGCAAGCCGGCAAAGCCGGCGAACCAGCGCGCCTGCCAGAAGTAGCGCGTAAATTCCAATCCCAATTCCGCATTTTGAGGGGCCCAGTTGCCTTCGCTGTCGCAGGCGGCCACGCGAAACCGGTATTTTCCCGGCGGCACAAAATTGTAAACCACGCTGCGGCTGGTACCCGCGTCAATCCAGTCCGCGTCCCAGCCTTCGAGCTGGTAGCGAAACCGGAGGGTTTCTGGCGCGCCAAACCGGAATCCGGTATAGGTGAGTTCCACCCGGTGTTTGCCGGGAGGCACCACAAATGCCGTGGCCAGGGAAGCGACGCTCACCGGAACACCATCAAGCTGGATTTCCTCGATCACGGTATGGGGCATCGGCTGTTTGACCGGCCAGTTTTGCGGGGCGATGACGGCCACGCCCTTGGCGGTGGCAAACCACAGCAACCCCAACTGGCTTTTCAAGCCGCCTCCGGTGCAGGCTTCCGCGGCCATGCCGTCCGTATGGTTGAAGATTTTGGGATGCAACGTTCCAATTTTGCCGGCGACAAAATCATCCAGCTGGCTTTTGCGGAGGCACGCGACTCCCTGGCCGGTGCCCAACCACAGCCGGCCCATGTTGTCCTCCAAAATCTGCGCCACCAGATTGTCGGGCAGGCCATCACGGGCGAAAAAATTGGAAATGCGGCCATTGTGCATCTCGCTCAAACCACTGGCGGTGCCGATCCACAGACTGCCCTGAGCGTCGAGAAACAGCGCACGGATCGTGTCATTGGGGAGGCCGACATTTTTGTCAAAGCCTTGGACGCCGGTCCGGGTCAAATGGACCAGCCCGCTGCCTTCCGTGCCCAGCCAGAGGGAGCCGTCGGGGGCGGGGAGAATGGTCGTGATGGCATTGGAAATGGAAACGGAGCTTTGCGGCATCCAGTTGCCCTCTCGCAGCTGCCACAATTTGCCCTCCCGGGTGCCCGCCCACAGTGAACCGGCGGAATCTTCCGCGAGCGCAACAATGTTCTGACCGGGCAGTTCAAACCAGCGCACTTCATCGGCGGCGGCCACGGGATCCTTATAGCGCAGCAGGCCGCCCTGGCTGGCCACCCAGCACACGCCATCATGCGCCAGCAGCAACGCGTTGGCTTGGGAATTGTGCGCGGAAAGGCCGTCGGCTTTCAGGCGGCTGAAACTGCGGCCGTCCCAGCGGTAAATGCCATCGCCGGTACGGATGGCCCAGATGACGCCAGGCGACACTTGGGCGAGTCCTTGCACCGGCCCGAAGCCAAGGCCTTCGCCCTGACCCAGAATGAAGAGGCATTTGTGTTGCAGCCGGTTCAGCCCTTCGTCGGTGCCCACCCAAAGCGCGCCGGCATCGTCAACGCACAGCGATTCCACAAAATTTCCTGCCAGCTTGCTCGCGGCAGGAACCGTTATGAATTTGCCGTTGGAAAAATGGAACAACCCCCCGGCACCGCCGGCCCAGAGGGTGCCGTCCGGCTCTTCCGCGAAAGCATACACTCGCGAGCCGCCGGTCCGGCGTGGCATCCGGTAATGATGCCAGCCATCGGAGTCCCGGCAGAGCACGAGATCTTCCCCGGCGGCCAGCCAGATCCGGCTGGCCTGGTCCACCAGCAAGGCGTGGATGTCCGCCGGCCAGTCCTTGGGCCGGTCCTTGGCGACGGATATCAATTGATCATGTTCGTACTTGAAAATATCCGTGCCCGAAACCACCAGCCACATGGTCCCCTGCCGGTCCCGGAACAGCGCGGTGATGGCGCGCTGGTGAATCGGTTCTCCTCCCGGCAACGGCAGCAAATGATCCTGTTTCCAAAGGGCGAGACCCGCAGCGGTGCCGATCCAGACGGCGCCCTGGGAGTCTTCATTGATGGCGGTAATGCGAACCTCCGGCAGACCGTCGTTGGTGGAGAGCAGGGTCAGGCGCGCATTTTGCAGGCGCTGCAATCCGCCGGCATTGGCAAACCACAAGGCGTTGTGACTGTCGCAGAAGATGACCTGCGGGGCGCCGTTGGTGCCGGTGGTGCGCACGTTGAGCGGGTCGAATTTCAAGCCGTCGAAACGCACGATCTGCCCGCCCGCCGCGAGCCAGAGGTAACCGTCCTTGGCACGCTGCACGGCACTGACCGGCAACTGCGACAGCCCCGGATCCTTGAGCCAGGACTGGAATTGAAACGCACCGTCATTTTCCATCAGGTCCGCCTCGCTGCTGCCCGGCCGGTCGCTACTGGAATCCACGAAATCGCTGAAGGTGGTGGCGATGGCCAGGTCGTTGAATTGCCAGCCGCCGCCGGTGCCGCCGTGACACAGCCGTAATTCGTCGAAGGAAGCGTTGGCGTGGAAGCGGGTGGTCAATGCCTCGGGCTGGGTGATTTCATTCGCGCCGGGACCCAAATCCGGATTGAGCCAAACCGTCAGCAAGTCTTCGCCACCGGGCACGTATTGAATCTTGAAAACAATGGTCACGGTTTCTCCGCGCCGCGGACATTGGTACGTGGCCTGATGTGCCAGCGCGTTGGTATCGGGATGCGCCGAGCGCAGGTCCAGATATCCCGCTGGCGGCACCCCGCTGCTTTGCGCCCCGGGAAAAAAAACGCTGTACGCCCAGGCATCCAGGGCGTTGCCCACCCCGAGCCGCTCCGCATCATCCTCGAACAGTTCCAATGCGGCGTAGTAGGGCTCGGTGGCTTCGTCGGAAGCGGGCGCGACTGTGAATTTGAAATAGAGCGTATCGGCCGCGCTGTCATCGCGTTTTACGGCGCCGCCCAGCAGATCGGTACCGGACCCGTTCTGGGTGACTTGGAGCGTGTCGTAGTGACTCCACAAAACCACGGCCGATGCCGGAAAACTTCCACCGAGCATTAGCAGGGCTATTATGACCCGGCCGGGAATGGTGGCGGCAAGCTTCATGGTTTCGCATTGAAAGTGTCAAAAGATTTTCCCGGTGACGACAAAAAAAATTTCCGGTATCGTTGGCCAAACAACCCTGTCCCCACTTCATGCGACTACCGGGAAATCGGTCCTGGGCTAAAGTAGCTCCATCAGCCCCATGGTGCTTCCAGCCAGACCTGGATCCGGAATTTTCCCGTATTGGAGGGAGTTTCCGGCGGATGTGCCGGGAAGCGTGCCGGGGGCCAAATTTGAAACAAGATGTTTTCCGGTATGCAAAACCGCCAATTGAATCGGGGGCGCCGCCCCATCCGGTTGCCGCAACGGGGGTTCACCCTGATTGAACTTCTGGTTGTCATCGCCATCATTGCCATTCTGGCCTCGCTGCTGCTGCCGGCATTGAGCAAGGCCAAGGCCAAGGCGCTGGCGATTTCCTGCATGAATGATCGCCGGCAGCTCGGGCTCGCCTGGATGCTGTTTTCCGGCGACAACAACGAAATGCTCCCCTACAACAACGACTTTCTGTCCAGCGGTCAGAACCTCTACAATGGCCAGCCTTCCTGGGCCGGGGCCAAGGTGGATTGGACCGGGGGGCTGTACAACACCAATGAGGCGGTAGTTACAAGTGAAACTTATGCTTCTTTGGGCGGTTACGTGGCGAAAACGCCCAAGATTTATGCCTGTCCGGCGGCGAATTATGCCAGCCCCGTCCAGCGAAGTTTGGGCTGGGATCATCGCGTGCGTAGCGTGGCCATGGATGCCGCGGTGGGTGACGGCGTCAAATATGGCGGCTCCTCTCCGTTTGGCTGGACCCAATGGTATGTGGCCAAGAAGACCTCGGATTTTCATTTCCCCGGGCCTTCCGATTGCTGGGTTTTTACCGATGAGCACCCGGACAGCATTGACGATTGCCTGCTCTACACGGCTTCGTATCGCGTCACCTCGTTCACCGAGTTGCCCGGCAATCAGCATGGGGGAGCCTGCGGTATCACGTTTGCCGACGGCCATGCGGAAATTCACCTTTGGAAGGGCCAGGTAATGAACGCGCACCGGTCGGTGGTGTACAAAACTGTGATCGGCTCGACCCAGCAGGTGCCGTGTGCCAATAACGATGTGGACATGATCTGGCTGGCCAATCATACCCCGCAGCGGTAGGCGGGTCGTGTTTTTGAGATGCCACCGGCGGATTTGTCGCTCCGGTGGGGAGTTCGGTTTAAAGGCCTTGTCCCTAGTGAAGCCACGCCGCGCCAAAACCAAAACGGCGGCGCCTGTCCGGGCGACGGTGGCGCCGGTGCTTTCGGCCCGGCGGCGCTGGCTTTTCCGGGTCGGGCTGCTGCTCGCGCCCTTGGGCCTGTTGGTTTTGATGGAATTGGGCTTGCGGCTGGCGGGTTACGGCTACAACCCGGATTTCTTCAAACCGCAGCAGATTGACGGCACCAATTACTTCGTTCAGAACGAAACGTTCAGCTTCCGGTTTTTTCCGCGGCAAATGGCCCGGAGCCCGGGGCCGTTGCGGTTTCCGGCCCGCAAAGCTCCCGGCACCTACCGGATTTTTATATTGGGCGAATCCGCGGCCATGGGGGATCCGGCGGAAAGCTTTGCCCCGGATCGCTACCTGGAAGTGCTGTTGCGGCACAAATATCCCGGACGAAACTTTGAGGTGATCAACACCGCCGTCACTGCCATCAACTCCCATGTTATTTTGCCCATCGCCCGCGAGTGCGCGACGCATGATGGCGATCTGTGGATTGTGTACCTGGGCAACAATGAAATGGTGGGGCCGTTTGGCGCCGCCACCGTGTTTGGCCGCAAAGCTCCCCCGCTGGGCTATGCCCGGTTGGTTACGGCGGTGCAGCGGCTGCGGATCGGGCAATTGTTCGCCAGCTTCGGGCATGCCTTCGCCGGCCGGGCCAGGGAGCAGATGTCCTGGGGCGGCATGGAAATGTTCGTCGGCAACCAAATCCCGCCCGGCAGCGCCTCCCGGGAGCGGGTGTACGACAATTTTCAAAAAAACCTGGAGGCTATCGTCCGGGCCGGCGTTCATTCCGGTGCCACGGTCCTGCTGAACACGGTGGGGGTGAATCTGCGTGATTGTCCGCCATTTGGTTCGTTGCCAGGTCGGACCCTGCCAGAAAGTGGCCGGGTCAAATTTACGGAAGCTTACACCCGGGGGGTGCAGGCCGAGGGGCGGCAGGAATGGGCTGAGGCCGAAACGGATTTCGAACAGGCCGCCCGGCTGGATTCGCAGCCGGCGGACCTGCAATATCACTGGGCCCGGTGTCTTCTCGCGCAGAGCAATGCGCCCGCCGCCCGCGAACATTTCCAACTGGCTTGCGACGATGACGCCTTGCCCTTCCGGGCCGATGCACGGATCAACAGCGCCATCCGGAACCTGCCGCAACGGGTGGCCGGCGATCAAGTGAAACTCTGTGATGCCGCTGAAATTCTGGCTGCAAACAACCCGGATGGCCTGTGCGGCGATGAAACCTTCTTCGAGCATGTGCATTTTGATTTTGATGCCCGGTACCGCCTGGCCCGCGCGTGGGCGCAGGAGATCGAAACCCGGCTGCCCCCCACCACCAACACCTGGCTGAGGCAATCCGAATGCGAGCGGCAGCTCGGGCTGTCGCCCTGGAACCGCTCGCAGGTCATCCATTTCATGGTGGAACGCATGCGCTTGCCGCCGCTGAGCAGCCAGGCCAACAACGAAACCCGCCGGCAGCGGCTGGAAACCCGCATCAAGTCCGCCCTGGCGCCGGTGAATCCGGTCGAAGTCGCGCATATCCGGCAGGACTTGGAGCAACTGGCGACGCAGCGTCCGGATGATTATTTCCTGTGCGAAAATTTCGCGGTGTTCCTGGAACTGACCGGCGATGTGCCAGCCGCCACCACGCAATGGCTGCGGTTCGCGAAATTGCTGCCGCAGGATCCGCTGGGTTACTTTGAAGCCGGGCGGCTCCAGGTGCGGCAGCAAAAATATGCCGAGGCGGAAAGTTTGTTGCGCCGGTCCCTGGCCATCCGCCCGAGCCGGACCGACGGCTGGGTGGAGCTCGGCAATGCGCTGGCCCTGCGACAAGATTATACGGCGGCGCTGCAATGTTTTGACACGGCGCTGCAGCAGAACGAATCCGACCCGCAAATTTATTTGCGGCGCGGCAAGGTGCTGGCCCGCCTGAACCAACCCGGGACCGCCCTGGCCAGTTATCGCGCTGCTGTGGCCCTGGCGCCCGACAACGCATTGATACATCACGAGCTGGGCCTGGAGTTGATTACCGCCGGGCAGACCAATGCCGCCGGCCCGGAATTTAAGGTGGCGGCACAGCTCGGCCCGGAGAACGTAATGTTCCGCTATGACTACGGGATTTGGCTGTTGCAACAGCAGGTCTGGTCTGACGCCCAGCGCGAGTTTGAGGCAGTGCTTCATTTGGAACCGGAAAATTCCCGGGCCCGGAAAAATCTGGAATGGCTGCGCGCCCGGGCGGTTTCCGGGCATTGAACGGGAAAACGCCCGGGCCGATGGCCTGGGCTGTCACCACTTCATGCGACGTGCAGACCGGGGCCTTTTGGAGGAGGATGGCACTGTCCCAAACGCAATGCACCACCCAGATGGTGTCGTGACAGCTTAAAACCAACAGCGCATCAAGCCGAATGTTATGCGAAATCCCAGAAATAAAATGAAAGCAAAAGCGGCAGTACGTTTGTCGTTCGTGGCCCTGGCGGCCCTGGTGGTCGGGCTCGGGTCCTTCCGCGCCATGGCCGCCAATGTCGTCGTTGTCACGGATCCCAACAACGTGTTCTACGGCTACGAGAACGTTTATACCAACGGCCTCACCACCACCACCTGGCCGGCCTACGTGTCGCAATATCTGGGATCCGCCGGCGGCGGCCTGGGTGCGGCTTTTGACAACAACTCCAGCGCGGACACCGACGGCAACGTCACCATTGGCGCCGACGTGTGGCCGGATGTCACCAGCCCGTACAGCACGGATACGCTGATTTGGGCGGACGACACGGGCAGCAGCGCGGCCATTTGTAAAACGGTGAGCGACATCTACTGCGAAAACACCACGGCCAACGCCGGCGATGCCGTCATTTTTGTGGGAACGCTCAACACCAACACCCTGGCGGAGCCCTACAACAGCAACGCGATCCTGTTCATCAAGGACTATGACACTTCGTGGGGCTATCACGGTATGGTTTCGGTGAACTTGAACACCCTGACCAACGGGCAGGTGTTCCAATTGACGCTCCCGGCGGCTTCCGGCACCGGCGACCACGTGCAATACGGTTTGGAATGGGCCGGCCCGCCGGTGCGCCTGGCGGACAAGGCCAACTATGGTTTTGCCACCATCAGCACCAACGGCGCCGTGCTGACGCCACCCCCACCGCCGACCAACGTGTATCTTAAGCTCGACTCAGCCCAGGCTTGGGCGGGTTACCGCAATGTGTCCGATCAGCTGGGCGCCAACTATGGCGCGGCCAGCGGTTATATTGGAGTCGGCGGCCAGACGCCATATTTTCAGGGCACCATCAGCAGTGAGGGCGTGGTGCGCTGCGCGCCGGACATCAGCCTGGATACCTTCTTCCATACCGATACCACCATTTGGGCGGATGCCACCGGCACCAGCTCCGCCGTTTCCACCTATGACAACACGTTCTATGTGGACAGCACCTCCACCGGCGCCCGCGGGGGTGATACCGCGGTGTTCTCCGGCACGCTGGTGACCAATGCGCTGACCGATGCCGGCATGTCCGGGACTTTTGTGGCGTTTATCAAGGACTTCAGCGCCAACTGGGCCTATTACGGGGCCGAAACCGTTACGCTCGATTCCCTGACCAACGGCCAGACGTTCACCATCACAAAGGTGATCAACTCCGACGGCGATCATGTTCAATGGGGCTTTGAATGGCAGGGCACGCCGGCGCGCACCAATGAAACCGCCGCCAACTATGTGGGGCAATACGGATACGTGCTGTTCTCGAGCAACAGTGTGGTTTCCACCGGCCCGCAAATTCTGTCGGTGTCGCCCAGCACGGCCAGTGCGCTCGCGGGGGCAAATGTGACCTTCACTGCCAATGTCATCGGCGACAACCTGACTTATCACTGGTGGAAAGACGGCGTCGCGCTCACCGATGGAAATGGCGTATCGGGCAGCAGCACCGCCGCGCTGACGTTCAGCGGGGTGCAGCCGGCGCAGGAAGGCACAATCAAATTCGTCGCCACGGACTCGGGTGCGATGTCTTCCACGAGCACCGTTTCCCTGGTGGTGTTCAACCCCAACTGGCTCTATTACGACCGCGCCCTGGCGCCGTTCAGCGGCTACATCAACGTGTGGAACGGGACCAACGTGCTCACCGCGCCGCCGGCGAGCGGCGCCGCGGGCACCAGTCCGAAGGCCAGTTTTGGGTTTGGAGTGGATCCCACCAGCCTGGTCCGGGCCAGCATGGATGTGGCCAATGATGAAATCACCTTGCAGCCCAACACCTATGTTTTTGACAACGCCACCAACACGATGAATTCCGCCTACATCAATCCGGACGGCACGCCGGCGGCCTATCTGGAACAGGATTATTTCATCCAAAACGACAGTCTGGCCGGGAATGCCATCGTCTTCTCCGGCTATTGCACCAGCAACAGCCTGGATCCGGCCTACACGGCGGTGGCCTGGATCAAGGACGGCTCACCTGACTGGAGCGTGGAACACCGTTACGACGCCCCGCTGGTGGCCGGCAAACCGTTCAAAGTTTCGGTGACGCCGCCCGCCGGCGACCACATCCAGTTTGGATTCGGCCTGTTCGGTCCGGACAATTCCGCGACCAACCCGATCACGCAGGGTGTTGTGAAAGTGCGGGTCTATTCGCCCATCAGTTCCATCAGCCCGGCGGGCGCGGGAGTCAACGTTGGCTTCCCCACGGTGATCAACCACAGCTATGAGGTCCAATTTAAGACCAACCTGTGCGACAGCGTTTGGAACAGCCTGGCGGTCACGAACGGTACCGGGCTGGATGTCCTGGTTCCGGATGGCGCCGGATTGGGGCAGCGGTTCTACCGGCTGTCCACGCAGTAAGGTTGATTCCGTAGAAATTGGCATTGGGGCGGGTATCCGTCGGGCCTGGTTCAGCAGGCCCGACGGATTGTTTTCAAAGGGCAGACCTGGAAATGACCGGGTCGGGTTTGACCCTGGGAGGGACGAAAGATTTTTAACATGAAGTTGTTGGAACGAGTTGAAACCAGGGGTCGGTCGGGGGCGCCAGCAGGCGGATTTTTCCGCTGGTGGGGGCTTTGGGCCGGCCTGATGTGGTGCCTTTTTATTCCGGCTCCAGCCGGGGCGGCCCCCGGGGCGGCGGTGCCCTGGACCACCTATGAAGCGGAAGACATGGCGATCAATGGCGGGCTGATTTTGGGCCCAACCTATGATCCCGGGCGGCCTCCCACCGAGGCGTCGGGACGCCGATTGGTGCAACTGAGCGCAATGGGGCAGTCGGTGGAGTTCACTAATGCCGCCGCCGCCAACGCCCTGGTGGTGCGCTATTGCGTGCCGGATACTGGCGACGGGGTGGGGGCGGATTACACGCTGGGCCTTTACACCAATGGCGTGCTGGCGGCGCGGCTGACCCTGACCTCAAAATATTCCTGGCTCTACGGCAATTATCCGTTTACCAACAATCCCACCTACGGCGCCCCCCGGAACTTCTTTGATGAAGTGCGCATCTCACATCTGGTCCTGGATGCCGGTACCGTGGTGCGGTTGCAGAAGGACGCCGCCGCCGCCGCCGCGTATTACGACATTGACCTGGTGGATGTCGAAAACGTGCCTGCCGCGCTGTCGCCGCCGGCCGATGCCTTGTCCGTGACCAATTATGGCGCCGTGGCCGATGGCGGCGCCGATGCCACCGCGGCTTTCCAAGACTGCATCAACGCCGCGCGCACCCAGGGCAAGTCGGTGTGGATTCCGCCCGGCAATTATTTGATCACCGGCACGCTCAACCTGGGGAGCAACACCCGGATTTCCGGCGCGGGCATGTGGTATTCCACGCTGGTCGGGAGCGCCGCGCTCTACCCCAATTCCGCCCGGCGGGTCAATTTGAACGGCGCGGGCAGCAACATCGCGCTGGCCGACTTCGCCATTGTGGGCCGCCTGAATTATCGCAATGATACGGAAGGCAACGACGGTTTGGGCGGGGCTTACGGTACGGGGTCCAGCATCCGCCGCATCTGGATTGAGCACACCAAGGCGGCGGCCTGGATTTACAATTCGAGCGGACTTGTGGTGGACAGTTGCCGGTTTCGCAACACCCTTGCCGATGGCATCAACGTCAATTACGCCATGCAAAATACCGTGGTCACCAACTGTACCGCGCGCGGGACGGGGGACGATTGCTTTGCCATCTGGCCCGCGCCGGCCTCGGGTAATTATGCTCCCGCCAACAATGTCATCACCCATTGCACCGGCGAACTGCCGTTCCTGGCCAATGGCGGGGCCCTTTACGGCGGCGCCAACAATCGTATTGAGCATTCACTCTTCCGGGACCTGCCCTATGGCAGCGGCATTCTGATCAGCACCACCTTTCCGGTATCTTTCGCATTCAGCGGCACCAATGTGGCGCAGAATTGTGACCTCATCCGGTGCGGCGGATATGACGGCGGCTACGGCTGGCGTTCGGCGGTGCAAATCGTCATGGATAATTTCTCCGGCATCCCCGGCCTGCAACTCGACAACCTGACCCTCAGCAACAGCATCTCGTCCGGCGTCAGCATCCTCGGCGCGGCCGGGATGTTGACGAACGCCACCGCCACCCGCGTGAACGTGCTGAATTTTAATTTGAACCATATTCCCGGCGAACACGGCTGGTGGGCCAAATGCCTCAACGGCTGTCCGCTCGGCGGCCTCACCGTCAGCAATTCCGTCGTTCCGGATGTGCAAAATGACTCGGATTCGTTTGCCTTTAATTTCCTCTCCAATGCGGTGCCGGTGACGGTGCAATCCGCCATCCGCGGACCGTTGCTGCTGGTGGATGGCGCCAGCTATCCGGCAGCCACCACCTTTGCCTGGTCGCCGGGCTCCAGTCATTCGTTGGGGGTAACCAGTCCCCAGGCCGGCGGCCCGGGAATCCAGTTCGTGTTTACTGCTTGGAGCGATGGCGGCGAGATTACGCATCTGGTGGCGCCTGGGGCGGGCACCAACTATACGGCAAATTTTGCGACGCAATTCCGGCTCATGGTCACCAACGGACTGGGTGGAGTTACGGGGCCCGTAAATTTATGGACCAACCCCGGAGCCGTGGTGAACATTTCCGCCACCCCGTCCAACGGATTTGCGTTTGACCGCTGGACCGGGACTGGCAGCGGCGCCTATACCGGGACCGCCAATCCCGCCACCGTCACGCTGCACAGTCCGGTGATCGAAACTGCGGAGTTTTTGCCGCCACCCCGCGCCATTACCGGCCTGTCTTTCAGTCAAACCAACGGCGTCGTCTTGACTTTTGCCACCCAGCCCGGCTTTCCCTATCATGTGGAAATGACCACAAACTTGGTTCCGGCTGACTGGGTGACGCTTTCGGGCAGCAACACCAATGCCGTCACCAGTTCAGTGACCGTCAGCGATCCCAGTCCATTGACCGCCGCGCAACGGTTTTACCGGACCGCATCACCCTAGTTTTTGATGCCAGCGGCAGCTCAAATCCAAATGCGACTGAAACTCCTGACCGTTTTTTTCCTGACAATGCTTGCCGGCCTTGGCTCCGGCGCTGCCGCCACTGCTGCGGCGCCCGCAAATCCCAAGCCGGTGCTCGTCTATTATCTACCCTGGTATGCCGCCCGGCCTTTCAGCCCGGACTGGGGCTGGCATTGGACGATGGGCCATTTTGAACCGGATCGACTGAACGCCTCGGGCGACCGGGAAGTGGCCTCGTGGTATTATCCCCTGATCGGGCCTTACGATTCGGCCGATCCGGTGGTGTTGGAATATCATGTCCTGTTGATGAAGCTCGCCGGCATTGATGGCATCATTGTGGACTGGTACGGCTCGACGGAATTTTACGATTACGCCGCGGTCAACCGCAACAGCACGCGGCTCTTTGAAATTGCCCGGCGGGCGGGGTTGCAACTCGCCATCTGCTACGAGGACCAAACCATCCAGCACCTCATAGACGGCGGGCAAATCACCGCCGCCGGCGCCCTCCGGCACGCGCAGGAGGAAATGCTTTTTTTGGAGACGAATTTTTTTTGCAACCCTTCCTACTTCCGGATCGGGGGCCGGCCGCTGCTGGAAAATTTCGGCCCGCAGTATTTCCTCGCCAGCACCAGCTGGGATGAAATCTTTTCCGTGCTGGCCCCCTCCAACCGGCCGGCGTTTTTCACCGAGGACAACCGGCTGGAGGCCGGCTGCGGCGCGTTTGACTGGCCGCCCATGTGGTTGAGCCGGCAGCCCGGTACGGGCGAGGTTTTGTCCGAGGCCGCACTCAAAAATTACCTGGCCGGGTTTGAAAAAAAATCCGCCGACTGGCCCGCGTTTGTCAGCAGCGCCTTTCCCCGGTTTCACGACATTTACCAGCGGGCCGGCGTGCGCAATTATTGGGGCTACCTTGGCGACCGGCACGGCCAGACCCTGCGCGAAACGTTTGGTCGCGCCATGACGAATAATTCCGCGCTGGTCCAGGTGGTCACGTGGAACGATTTTGGCGAGGGCACCATGATTGAGCCCACCAAGGAATACGGGTTTCGCGATTTGAAATTAATCCAGGATTTTTGCCGCCCCCACCGGGACGCTTTGCCGGCGGCGGTCGCCGATGACCTGCCGCTGGCCCTGCGTTTCTATCAGCTGCGCCGCCGGGCCGGAATGGATGCGGCCCTGAATGCAGTTCTGGACCGGGTTTTTGCTGCCCTTGTCTCGGGTGATGAATCCGGCGCGGCGGCGCAATTGACGCAATTGGAAACCCGCTACCCGCAGCGCGCTTCCTCCCAGTGAGTTTAGAAGGACCGGTCCAGTGGCCCGCATTCCCTGGCCGCGCTCCAATAACTGTCTGCGTTTGCCGGACGCCTCAGCTGCAACGGGTCTTTTCCCATGCGCCGCAGCAACCAGCCCAGCGGCGTGATGATGCCGGCGAAAATTAACGTCAACAGGACCCGGCCCAACACGCGGCTGATGGCAAATCCCAGCCTCATGGAAAACAGGTGATACCCCCGAAACCAGCGGGGCCGCAGGAGTGTCACTCCGGCGGCCAATGCCAGCAGTGCCAGGACGAACAGCCACGGGCGCGACGACAAATGTTGCCGCCAGCGCAGCAGCGAGGCGATGAGGGCTCCGGCCAGCCACAGCAGCAGCGCCGATTTGCGCCATTCCTTGGGTTCGTCTTTCAGGTTCAGTTTCATCTCAGTCGGCCGCCGGACTCACGCGGCGGGCCACTTGATTTTGGGGTTGGGCGGTCCGTTCGCAGCAATAACTGCCCAGCATCAGAAAATCCATCTCCGTGTTCATAAAACAGCGATACGCATCATCCGGCGTGCAAACCACCGGCTCGCCACGCACGTTGAATGAAGTGTTCACCAGCACCCCGCAGCCCGTGGCCTGCTCGAACCGCAGCAGCAAATCGTACAGCAGCGGGTTGCTGTCGTGTGCCACCGTCTGGATGCGCGCCGAATAATCCACATGCGTCACCGCCGGCAAAGTGGAGCGTTCCGCCTTCAGCAGATCAATGCCCGTCAGATGCAGCGGCAGGGGCTTCCGCAATTCCG
Organism: Dongiaceae bacterium; assembly: GCA_035492855.1. GTDB lineage: Bacteria > Verrucomicrobiota > Verrucomicrobiia > Limisphaerales > JAFMIX01 > JAFMIX01. Next base: position 43,398 of record DATJIU010000072.1, read on the forward strand.
ACCGCACCGGGGCGGTGAACAGCATGTAAGGCGAGTCGGCATCCAACTCAAAATAATCCGCCACCCGCTCACGGCGCACCACCGGCGCGAACGGCCGGAACGATTCGCGAAACTTCACCTTGAGATTCATCACCGACTGCATCTGGGTCGAACGCGGATCCCCCAAAATGCTCCGGTTGCCGAGGGCCCGCGGACCGAATTCCATCCGGCCCTGGAACCAGCCAATGACCTTTCCCGCTTGCAACAAATCCACCGTCAAATCCAGCAGCGCGGCGCGCTCCAATTTTTTGTAAACGGCACCGTGCGCCCGCAGTACGGCCTCAATTTCTGCGTTGGAAAATTCCGGCCCCAACAACGCGGCCTGCATGGCATCCGGCGTGGTGACGGTTCGGAGTGAGGCTTCCGGGAGCGCATGCCAGGCCGCCAACGCTGCCCCCAGCGCGCCCCCAGCATCCCCGGCGGCGGGTTGAATCCAGACATGGTCGAATATTTTTTCCCGCAGAATCCGGCCGTTGGCCACGCAATTCAACGCCACGCCGCCCGCCAGGCACAGGTTCGGCGAGCCACTTATGGCTTTCGCGTGCCGGGCCAGCTTGACCAAGACGTCTTCGGTGACAACCTGGATGGACCGCGCCACGTCCATGTGCCGCGGCTCGATCTTGTCTTCCGGCCGGCGGGGCGGGCCGCCGAACAGCGCCCAGAAACTTTCGTGCGTCATCGTGGTGCCGCGCAGGAAATTGAAGTAATCCAGATTCAGGCGGAACGAGCCATCCGGTTTCACATCCAGCAATTCGCGGCGGATGACGTCCGCGAATTTCGGTTCGCCATACGGCGCCAGGCCCATGAGCTTGTATTCGCCGGAATTGATGCGAAACCCGCAGTAGTCCGTGAACGCCGAATACAGCAGCCCGAGCGAATGCGGGAAGCGGATTTCCTGCAACAGTTCGATGCAGTTGCCCTGGCCGCGCCCGACGGTGGTCGTGGCCCATTCGCCCACACCATCAATGGTCAGAATGGCCGCCTCCGCGAAAGGCGAGGGAAAAAACGCGCTCGCCGCGTGCGCCTGATGATGTTGCGTGAAATGCAGCGCACAGTCGGCGCGCAGCCCCGGCAGTTCGGCGCGAATGGTTTTGCGCAAGTTCAACTTGCCGCCCAGCCAGTTGGCGAGCGTGGGGGCAAAGGTCCGCCACCCCCCCGGAGCGATGGCCAGATACGTTTCCAGCAACCGGGTGAATTTCAGCAGCGGCTTGTCGTAGAAAACGACCGCATCCACCTGCGCCGCGGCGATGCCCGCCTGCCGCAGACAGAACGCGACCGCTTGCGTGGGAAATTCGGAATCGTTTTTCTTCCGCGTGAACCGTTCCTCCTGGGCGGCGGCGACTATTTTTCCCTCCCGCAGCAACGCGGCGGCAGAGTCGTGGTAATACGCCGACACGCCGAGAATGTAGGTCGGCGCGGGCATGTCACAGGAAGGGATACAACGCCCACGAAATGCCCGAGCTGGCAGTAAAGACGAGGAGGAGACCCAGCAGCAACAGCAGCACGATGAGCGGGATGAGCCACCATTTCTTTTCCTGCCGGGCGAATTTTAAAAATTCCTTGAACAGCAGCCACATAGAAACCGGTTTTTGACCTGCGACCCGGCTCCAAGTATGGCGATGCCATGCAGCCTCAGGGTCGTGGTTCTTGGGCCAAAGGGTAGGGTTTGGCGGACGCTGATTCAAGCACTTCCGGATGAACTTACCCCCTGCGGGGATTCGGGCTTAAGATGTTTTTGGGTAATGTCACAAAAGTTCTGCAAAAGGAAGAGGGTCATGGTAGCCACTGGGGTGTGACCGGGCACCCAATCAAACGAAAGGCCGAACCCTGACCCAAAAGGTTAATAAAAATGACGGAGCGAAGGTAATCCTGAATGGCCCGGAGATGAAGTCCGTATTGCTGACACAGCGGGATTATCTGGTGCCGGTGGTACAGGAAGCAGTGCAAGCGATGCTAGAAGTGGAGATGGAGGAGTGTTTGCAGGCGTGCAAGCTTGAGCGGAGCGAGCACCGGCCGGGGTATCGGAGCGGGTATTACCGGCGGCGGTTGATCACGCGGGTGGGCCCCTTGGTGTTGCGCCTGCCCAAAATCGGGCGGGGCATTTCAGCCGCAGCTCTTTGAGCAATATCAGCGGCGTGACCGGGCTCAACTTTCTGGGCGACCTGTTCATCGGCAAAGCGGTCCAGCTCGGCTCCGAATCTCTCTGATAGATTGAGCAGGGGCTGGGACAGGATCGCCTGCGCCTTGCTCATGGCTTCCGCGTAATCGGTGGTTTCCAACGAGACCTGCAGCCGCCGCTTCCCTGATCCTTTGGTTAACCAATAAATATTGCCACGTTGGCAGATTCCTTTTATCTTTCCGGTCGCCATATTGTTGCCTGATTTGGTTGGGTGACTCGCCCGGCGGATTCGGCAAATTGGACTTTAAAGGGTCAAATGGCAGAAAAGGTCACTGAAAAAGGCCTTGTTTTAACGGTGGCGCGGTTAGCTCAGTGGTAGAGCATTACCTTGACACGGTAGGGGTCAGAGGTTCAAACCCTCTACCGCGCACCATTTTCCTCATTTTGCCATGCCCTTGATCAAACTCAACCGCATCAACAATGGCGGGGAGATCGTGGTCAACAGCGACCACATTCTCTTCGTGGAAGTGGAGTCCAAAACCACCACCCTCCATATGGCGCACAACCTCCTCTTTTCGGTGGTGGAACCGCTGGACGAAATCACGCGGCTGGTGGAAACAGTTGAAGTGGCCCGGATGCAGGCGGGCTATCGCGGCGGCAATACGCCTTCGGGCGCGGAATTATGAAAACCGTGGCAGTCATCGGCGCTTCCAGCGACCACAATAAATTTGGCAACAAGGCGGTGCGCGCCTATTTGCAGCAGGGTTACCAAGTTTATCCCGTACATCCCCGGGAAACGACGATTGAAGGATTGCCGGTGTATGCCAGCATCCGCGCGGTGCCGGTTCGGCCCAACGTGGTGAGTGTCTATGTGCCGCCGCCCGTGTTGGAATCGCTGCTGCCGGAAATCGCAGGCAAGGGTTGCGATGAGCTCTGGCTGAACCCCGGCACGGAATCCGATGTGGTGCTGGCCAAGGCGGAGCAACTGGGACTGAACGTCATTCAGGCGTGCAGTATCGTGGGCTTGGGGCTATCGCCGGCCCAGTTTTAACCTTCCTAAAGAAAAAGGGACATCTCAGCGAGATGCCCCCGGCAAAAGAGTTTTTTCCGTGCGCTTTACTTCCCCCGGGCCAGGGCTGCGGCGTAGTCGCGGTTCATCTTGGCGATGAAGTTGAGGCTGATTTCCTTGGGGCAGACGGCTTCGCACGAACCGGTGACAGTGCAGGCGCCGAAACCTTCCTCGTCCATCTGGGCCACCATGGCGGCCACGCGACGGAACTTCTCGGGTTGGCCCTGGGGTAGCAGGTTCAGATGGGATACCTTGGCGGAAACGAACAGCATGGCACTGGCGTTCTTGCACGCCGCCACGCAGGCGCCGCAGCCAATGCACGCCGCGGCGTCCATGGCGAGGTCGGCGGCTTCCTTGGGCACGGGAATGGAATTGGCGTCCGGCGCGCTGCCGGTGCGGGCGGAGATGAAGCCGCCCGCCTGGATGATGCGGTCAAACGCCTTGCGGTTGACGATGAGATCCTTGATGAGCGGGAATGGCTGGGCCCGGAACGGCTCGATGACCACGGTTTCACCGTCATGGAAGCTGCGCATGTAGGTCTGGCAGGTGGCCACGGCGCGATGCGGTCCGTGCGGTTTGCCATTGATGACCAGCGAACAGGTGCCGCAAATGCCCTCGCGGCAGTCGTGATCGAACGCAATGGGTTCCTCACCTTTGAGAGTCAAATCTTCATTGACCACGTCAAGCATCTCGAGAAACGACATGTTCGGATTCAACTCCGGCGTTTCGTAGGTTTTGAACCCGCCGATACTGTTGGCGCTCTTCTGCCGCCAGACTTTGATTTTGACCTTCATGGAAATTTACAAAAGGGACATCACTTGTAACTCCGGGTGCTCATGTGCACCTCTTCGTAATTGAGCGGCTCCTGGTGCCGCACCGGCGGCTTGCCCGGGCCCTGGTATTCCCACGCCGCCACGTGCGCAAAATGGGTGTCGTCGCGTTTGGCTTCGCCGTCCTCGTACTGGTGTTCCTCACGGAAATGGCCGCCGCAGGATTCGCGGCGCTCCAGCGCGTCGCGGCACAGAAGTTCGGCGAGCTCCAGGAAGTCGGCCACGCGGCCGGCTTTTTCCAGGGACTGGTTCAGCTCCCCGCCTTCGCCGGGCACATTGACATTCTTCCAGAATTCCTCCCGCAGGGCCGGGATGAGTTCCAGCGCCTCCTTGAGACTGGCCTCAGTGCGGGCCATGCCGCAGTGCTCCCACAGGATCTTGCCCAGTTCCTTGTGGAACGAGGCCACGGTGCGCTTGCCTTTGATGGTAAGGAAGCGCTGGGTCATGGTGGTTACGGCCTGCTCGGCCTGGGTGAATTCCGGGGCATCCACCTTGGGCCGCTGGTCAGGTTTCTGGCCAGCCAGGTAACCGTTGATGGTATTGGGCAGCACGAAATAGCCGTCAGCCAGACCCTGCATCAGGGCGCTGGCGCCCAAACGATTGGCGCCGTGGTCGGAGAAATTGGCCTCGCCCAGCACGAACAGGCCGGGGATGTTGCTCATCAGATTGTAATCCACCCACAGGCCGCCCATGGTGTAGTGCACGGCGGGGTAAATCCGCATGGGCACCTGGTAGGCGTTCTCGTTGGTGATTTCGTGGTAGATGTCGAACAGGTTGCCGTAGCGTTCGCGCACCTTGGCCTCCCCGAGCCGTTTGATGGCGGCGGAGAAATCGAGATAGACGCCGAGGCCGGATTCGCCCACGCCGCGGCCGTCATCGCACACCTGCTTGGCGGCGCGGGAGGAAATGTCGCGCGGGGCCAGGTTGCCGAAGCTGGGATACTTGCGTTCGAGATAATAGTCGCGCTCGTCCTCGGGAATGTCGTTGGGCGGGCGGTTGTCCTTCTGCTTCTTGGGCACCCAGATGCGGCCGTCGTTGCGGAGCGATTCCGACATCAGCGTGAGCTTGGACTGGTAATCGCCGGAAACCGGGATGCACGTGGGGTGAATCTGCGTGTAGCACGGGTTCGCAAAGCACGCGCCGCGCTTGTAGGCGCGCCAGATGGCCGTGGCATTGGAGCCGCGGGCATAGGTGGAAAGGTTGAAAACATTGCCGTAACCACCGGTGGCCAGTACCACGGCGTCGGCATTGTGCCGGGCGATTTCGCCGGTGAGCAGGTTGCGGACGATGATGCCCTTGGCGTGGCCGTTGACCACCACCAGCTCGAGCATTTCGGAATGCGTGTAGGACTTCACCGCGCCGAGGCCGATCTGCCGGGACAACGCGGAATATGCCCCAATCAGCAACTGCTGGCCGGTCTGGCCGCGCGCGTAAAAGGTGCGGCTCACCTGCGCGCCGCCAAAGGAGCGGTTGTCCAGCAACCCGCCGTATTCGCGGGCAAAGGGCACACCCTGCGCCGCGCACTGGTCAATGATGTTCACGCTCACCTGCGCGAGCCGGTACACGTTCGCTTCACGGGAACGGAAATCGCCGCCCTTGATGGTATCATAGAACAGCCGGTACACCGAGTCGCCGTCGTTCTGGTAGTTCTTGGCGGCGTTGATGCCGCCCTGCGCGGCAATGGAGTGCGCCCGGCGGGGGCTGTCGTGGAACACGAAGTTCTCCACCTGGTAGCCCAGTTCCGCCAGGGTGGCCGCGGCGGACGAGCCCGCCAGACCGGCGCCCACGATGATGATCTTGTATTTGCGCTTGTTCGCCGGGTTGACGAGTTTGGAGTCAAACTTATGCTTGTCCCATTTTTGGGCCAGCGGACCGGAGGGAATTTTCGCGTCGAGATTCATGTTAGGGGGCCACCGCCTTTCCGTAGCCGAACACCAGCACCGACAGCGGAAGGGAAATGTAACCGAGGAAAATAAGCACCGCGAGGATCTTGGCCCCATTGTCAATGCAGGCCGAGTACGTGGGGGTCTTCAAGCCGAGCGATTGGCACATGGCCCGGAGTCCGTGGCTCAAGTGCAGGCAGAGCAGCCCAATAGCCACGACGTAAAATCCCGCCACCAGCGGCTGGCTGAAGCCCAGCACCATCATGTGGAAGATGTCATGCCGGCCCTCGGCGTCGGTCAAGGTGTGGAAATCCTGGCCGGTCATGTTAATGGATTTCACCATCACCGTGTAATGCAGCAGGTGGAAGATGATGAACGCCGCGACAATCAGGCCGCTCATCAGCATCGTGCGCGAAGCGTAGCTGGCCGCGGTGGGATTCCATACGGCGTACGGCACCGGGCGGGCGGCGCGGTTTTCGGCGGTGAGGGCGGTGGCGCTCCAAATGTGCAGGCCGATGATGGCCAGAAGGGAAATGCGTGCCGGCCAGATGATTTCCACGTTGGTCTGGAGGAAATGGCCGTAGCGGTTGATGGCCTCCGGTCCCAAGAAAAATTGCAGGTTGCCCACGAGGTGACCAATGACGAAGAGGAACATCGCCCCCCCGGTGACGGCCATCACGTACTTTTTGCCAACCGACGATGTAAAAAGTTTCACCATGTGATTAGTTGTCGAAAATGACCTCCCGCAACAGCCAAACGGATTTAACCTTATCTCGCCGCGCGAGGCAGTGAACTTAATGACTCATTATTGCCTACGTCAATCCTCGTTGGCAACTATAAGAATGCGTTCTGGCCTCTTTTTGACTGCTTATTTTAAGAATTGATTTGGTGACACTTACGATGATTTTTGAATACCGCTCCATTCATTCAGCTTACGCTCACTCCAACCGCCCGTTCCGCCAGCTTGGAGCAGTTCCAGTGCTTCGCCGACCAGATAAAGGGAGCCGGCAATGACAACAAATTTATCATCAGCCACTTCCGTAAGCGCGGTCGTCAGCGAGGGGGAGGCCTGCAGAGTAATCGCCGGGTTGACTTTTCGGCAGACCCCAGCCAGTTCCTCCGGCGCCGCAGTGCGGGCGCTATTGACCGGCACGGTGATAATCCGTGACGCCAACGGAGCGAGTTTTTCGCACATGGCTGCCCAGTCCTTGTCCGCCAGGATACCCAGTACGAGCGTGGGCCGCTCGCCGGGGAATAACTTTTTCAAGGCTGCCTTTAAGGTGTTGATTCCATCAATGTTATGTGCGCCATCCAGCAAAATTTTGCGACCATTGTCCCGGGATAAAAGCTGCAATCGTCCGGGCCAGTTGAAATGTTCCAGCCCTTTCCGAACGATGGTGGAGGAGACTGGAAATTGGGGCTGCAAGGTGTCCACCGTAGCCATGGCCAAGGCGGCATTGAGCCGTTGGTGATCGCCGGCAAGTGCCAGATGCCCTCCCGCTGTGTCCTCTTCTGGACGACGCAACACCTCGTCCCGGTGGACCATCTTCAAGGGCGATTGTTTTTCCCGCGCTACCCGCTCAATGACGGCTAGCGCATCGCCTTCCGCCCCGGTGATGACGGGCACGCCAGACTTGATGATGCCCGCCTTCTCCGCCGCGATTTCCGCCAGAGTGTTGCCCAGCCATTGTTGATGGTCCAAGGAAATGTTGGTAATGACGCTCGCCAGGGGGATGACGATGTTGGTGGCATCCAACCGTCCGCCCAGCCCGGTTTCCCAGATAACGAGGTCGCATTCCGCTTCCGCGAAATGGCCGAGCGCCATGACTGTAACCACCTCAAACAGCGTGGGCTGTTGGTCTGCCGGGAAATCGTGGCTCCATTCCCGCACCGCAGTGACACGCCGGACCACGTCCGCCTCGGAAATCATCTGCCGGTTCACTTGGATGCGTTCGCGGAACGAAACCAGATGCGGCGAGGTAAACAGACCCACGCGACAGCCAGCGGCGCGGTAGATGCTTTCCAGCATGGCGCAGGTAGAACCCTTGCCATTGGTGCCAGCCACATGGATGAAGCGCAGCCGCTTTTCGGGATGGCCCGCGCGGGCGGCAAGTTTGCGGGTGGTGTCCAGCCCCAGCCGGGCGCCAAACACCCGCAGCCCGTAGAGGAATTGGATGGTTTCAGGGTAGTTCACAAAGTGAACTCAACCGTGCAGCGTTTCCGGCGCTGCTGAAACCGGTCCGGGGAAGGGGGGAAA